>CAXTJJ010000467.1:0-5022 GCA_964244155.1 uncultured Spirosoma sp. | reverse complement strand
ATAACTGGTATCGACGTGGGTACCGGTGTTGGTGGCGGACTCGTGCGGAACGTACTCGACAGACCGTATGGTACCGTTTGGGGCTACCGCAAGAAAACCGATGCCAATGGCAATGTGGTGTTCAACACCGCCAGCGGGTACGCCGTGCGGGGTGATCTGGAAGAAATCGGACAGGGCACACCGCCACTGACGATGGGGATCACCAATAACTTTCGGTACAAAAACTTCTCGCTCAACATCCTGGTCGATGGCAAATTCGGTAGCATCGTTTACTCGAACCTGTATCAGTACGCGTATCGGTTCGGTCTGCCTCAGGAAACACTTCCGGGTCGTGAAACCGGCATTACGGTTACCGGCGTAACACCGGAAGGCAATCCATACACCAAAACATGGGCCAAGGAAGATGTTGACACATACTACGACAACGACAAGAACTACACCTCCATGTTCATGTTCAACAACGACTTCGTTAAGCTTCGTCAGGTGATTCTGAGCTACAATCTGCCCGTCAGCAAGCTGCCGTTCCTGAAGCTGCAATCGGCAACGATCTCCTTTGTGGCGCGTAACCTGGCCATTCTTTACAAAGACAAGAAGAATCAGTATTTCGATCCGGAGTCGGGCTATACCAGCACCAACGCGCAGGGTCTTGAAGCGTTTGGCGTACCCAGAACCAGAAGCCTTGGGGTCAACTTAATGGTGAAATTCTAACCAACTAACATGCTGACGATGACTAATCTGATCCAAAAAATACTATATATAGCTCCGCTTTGTCTTCTCTTATCGGCCTGTGATAAGGGGTTCGAAGAGATGAACGTGGACCCGAACAAATATTCTGAAGTGGTACCCGGCTACCTGTTCACCAGAGCCCAGCTCGACGGGGTAAGCACCAACTTTACCGGGGCCGCTTACCTGACCATTGGCCAGTCGATGCAACAGTTCGCTACCTATAAAGAAGTACCGGCAGCGGGCGACAAGTACTTTAACTACAGCTACTCGACCGGCAACTGGAGCGCCTACGCCGGTACCGCAGCCGGACAGGGAGCTATCATTTCCATTCGCCAGGTTATCGACGCGGTATCGACAAGCCCGCTCGACGTCAACAAGTTATCGGCGGCCCGCATCTGGAAAGCGTATTTATTTCATCGGTTGACGGACATGTACGGCGACATTCCCTATTTCGACGCTGGGAAAGCCCTTTCGGATAAAAACTACAGCCCCAAATACGATACGCAACAGGCTATTTATGCCGATCTGCTGAAAGAGCTTGACGAATCCATTGCTGCTTTCGATGCCAGCAAAGCTACCTTCGGAACGGCTGACCTGATGTATAGCGGGGACGTTACCAAGTGGAAGAAATTTGCCTACACGCTGATGCTGCGCCTGGGTATGCGCCTGACTGAAGTGGACCCGGCGCTGGCCAAAACCTGGAGTGAAAAAGCCATTGCCGGGGGCGTCATTCTGGACGATGCCGACCGGGCCGTAATTGCCTATGTCGATGGGTCGCAAACGGCCAGCCGTAACTTCATCGCCAGCGGTCTAATCAGCACCGACTACGTTACGCCCGGTGGCGACAATGTGGAAGGCGGCAAGTATGCCAAAACGTTTATCGACTATTTGAAGAACACCAAAGACCCGCGCCTGAACGTGATCTCCATCGTCTGGACCACGACCGACGGCAAAACGTTTACGGCAGATACAACAACGGCCCTGCAAAGCGGCATGCCAAACGCAGCCTACAATAACTTACCGGCCAATTTCAATTCGTTCTCGGAGCCAAACCCCAACACGCTGTTGAAATACAGCGCCCCGCTGATTGTGTTGGGTAATGCAGAGTCAAACCTGTTGCTGGCGGAAGCTTCGGTACGCGGCTGGGCAAGCGGAAGCACCGCTCCTGTTGCCTATACCAATGCGGTAAAAGCGGGTATTCGGCAATGGTCACTATTCGGCGGTACAATTTCGGATGCCAAGATCAACGCTTACCTGACGGCCAATCCCTACAAAACCAGCGGCACGGTGGCGCAGCAAATGGAACAGATCCAGACGCAAAAGTGGGTGTCGCTTTTTCTGGAAGATGAATATGAGATCTTCTCCAACTGGCGACGGACGGGTTATCCGGCACTTACGCCTACCAACTATCCAGGCAACCTCACCGGCGGCAAAATCCCGACCCGCTTTGTGATCCCCGATTCGGAAGAGACCTATAACAAAACCAACTTCATCGAAGCCCGGACCCGGCAGGGCGGTACCAATACCCTCTCCAGCGTCGTCTGGTGGGATAAGTAATAGGTTGAGTTAGTGGTGTCGGGTGGAGTTAGTGGAGTTAGACCTTTTTGTGGTGTCGGGTCTGAGGACCTGACACCACAAAACTCAATCTGATACCACGATTAAGGAAATTATTTATTCTTTCATCTCCTACTTGTCAATTTTTAATATTTTTTAATAAATTGACAGCCATCAAGTTGTTTACTGAGTACAATAACTAGCAACCTCCCTTTTCCTTTTTTTAAGTAATTCATGAAAGCACAACGCCGATCCATCTTAAAACGCCTGATTGCTTCTGTTACCGGTATAGCCGGGCTTAGTGCATCGACCCTCGCCCTTGCCGAGCCAACGCCCGAAAAGGAAGTAGCGGGGGTCGTAACACAGGATGATGTCCCCCTGTATTCAGGGTCGACAAGGATGGGTAATCTAATATTTGTATCCGGTGCCGGGGCTCACTTCGAGGGCGACATCAAATCGCACACCGACCATGTGCTCAAGGAGATTGAAAAGGAGTTGATCAAAGCGGGTTCGTCGATGGAAAAGGTCTTGAAAGTGAATGTGCTGCTGCACGACCTCAAGGATTACAAAGCCATGAACGAAGTGTATAAAGGTCGATTTGGCAACAAGCCACCCGTCCGCACGACGGTGGCCGTACACGCGGGCGTTCCAGGAAATTCATGGGTTGAAATTGACTGTGTTGCATATGTGTAGGCTCAAACAGGCTCCGGCTGTTTGTTATACAATATTCTGTCAAACAGCCGGAGCCTGTTTGAGCCTTCCACTGACTCGTCTCGTCATAGCTTTCGCCATTTTATCAGGAATGAATACGACCTATTCCCACGCTCAGCAAAGTGATCAAACACAGTTACTTGTCCGAAAAACCGATGATTTCCAGGTGAACGGAACTGGCGATAATAGTGCCTGGGCCAAGACAGATTGGCTTCCTATTAGCATTCAGGAATCGGACGGACGAAATTTGGCGACAAAGACCAAAACGCTATACTCCGGCACGGGTATTTACTTCCTGTTTCAATGCGACGATGAGAAATAAACCGCCACGATTCAGGAAGATTTTGGGGCGCTGTACAATGAAGACGTGGTGGAAGTTTTCCTCTGGCCCGACGAGACTATACCGATCTATTTTGAGTACGAGCTTTCGCCGTTGAATTACGAATTGCCTATTCTGGTACCGAACCTGAACGGAAAATTTATGGGCTGGAAACCCTGGAATTACAGCGGCAAATTGAAGGTACAGCACGCCACCAGCATACAGGGTGGAGATAAAGTAAGTAAGGCAACGATCAAGGGCTGGACAGCCGAGTTTTTCATCCCGTATCGGTTGCTAAATCCTATTGTTTCAGTGGCACCAACTTCTGGAACAACCTGGCGGGGCAACCTGTACCGCATTGACTATGATAAGAAATACCAAACCTGGTCATGGCAAAAGACAAGCGGCAGTTTTCACGAATTCAGGAAGTTTGGCACGCTCGTTTTTGAGTGACGCAACTTTACCCAATTACTAACGACATAATCATCCAATAAATCGTATTATCTCATGCTCAATAGAAGATCTCTCATTAAACGCCTGTCGGCTATGCCCTTATTAGGCGGCCTTTTGGGTGGTGCAGCTCCCCTGCAATCGGTATTGGCGGCTCCTGCAAAGGCTGCGTCGCGGAATGTCCTCAAAGAACTGGGTCTCCGTACGTTCATCAACGCGGCTGGTACCTACACCGCCATGACGGGTTCGCTCATGGAAGACGACGTTGTCGAAACGATCAACGCGTCGTCGAAAGAGTTCGTCATGCTCGACGATGTCCAGACCAAAGTCGGCGAAAAAATTGCCGCCCTGACCCATGCCGAATCGGCGGTGGTGACGGCAGGCTGTTTTTCGGCCATGACGCTGGGATTGGCGGGTGTGCTCACTGGCATGGACCAGAAAAAAGTAGAGATGCTGCCGCACCTGGAAGGCACCGATATGAAGTCGGAAGTGATTGCCCAGAAAGCGCACAACATCGGCTATAACCACGCCCTCACCAATACCGGCTGTAAAATTGTGGTGGTCGAAACGTTGGAAGAAGCCGAAAAAGCGATCAACGACAAAACGGCCATGCTCTGGTTCCTGAACATCCAGTCCGACAAGGGCCAGATTCAGCATCAGGAATGGGTTAATCTGGGCAAAAAACACAACATCCCTACTATGATCGACATTGCCGCCGATGTGCCGCCCGTCGAAAACCTCTGGAAGTTCAACGACATGGGTTTCGATCTGGTCTGCGTATCGGGTGGGAAGGCCATGCGCGGCCCACAAAGCGCAGGCTTGCTGATGGGTAAGAAGAACTACATCGCAGCCGCCCGGCTCAGCATGCCGCCCCGTGGCTCAACCATTGGCCGGGGCATGAAGGTCAACAAAGAAGAAATTCTGGGTATGTATGTTGCCCTTGACAAATTCATCGCGACCGATCACCAGAAAGAGTGGAAAATGCTGGAAGACCGGGTGGCCACCATTTCGGGCGCGGTGAAGGGCATCAACGGTATCACCGTCGAAACCTATGCCCCACCCCTGGGCAACCACACGCCGACCATGCGCGTCACGTGGGAAGCGGGCAAGATCAACCTGACAACCAAATCGTTGCAGGAGAACCTACGCAACGGCAACCCATCCATTGAAGTCGTAGGCGAACCCAACGGCATCAGCATGACGACCTGGATGCTGAAACCCGGCCAGGATAAAATCGTAGCCGCCCGCTTGAAAGAAGAATT
>CAXTJJ010000466.1:0-5023 GCA_964244155.1 uncultured Spirosoma sp. | reverse complement strand
CACTCTGTTCACCATGGCTGAGTTGCATACCCTGTACGAAACCATTTTGGGCAAAAAGATTTTGAGTCCGAATTTTCAGCGTAAGATGCTCAGTTTAGGTATTCTGGAACGTATTGAGAAGAAGAAAACCGGCAAGGCGCATAAATCACCTTACTTATATCGCTTCAAATCTGCTGATTAACTGAAGTTTATAGTCCGTTCTCCGAGGATAAGTCCGCAGTTGAAAACGCGCCAGAAGAAATTGCCGGGTGAGAATGCGGATAGTCTGATACCCTATTGGTTGGCTTATTAGCAACCCCGACTTGGCAAAAGGTGCTTCCATTTACTGCATCTAGTAAACCAAATTGACTATCGTCGTGTTCAGGCAGTAATTCATCGCGCATTCAGCCCCTTTTTCTTCGCTTATGCAACCTGCTCTTTCTGCAACGGCCCCTGTTATTCCTACAGGGCTTGTCCGGGTTATCATTGTCGTTACGGCTATTTCGGCCGCAGTCATGGAACTCATCGACGTTACCATTGTCAATGTGGCACTCAATGAGATTGCCGGGGCATTGGGAGCGACCATCGAGGATGTAGCCTGGGTCGTGACCTCCTACGCCATTGCCAACGTCATCATCATACCCATGACAGGCTTTCTGGCTGACTATTTTGGGCGTAAAAAGTACTATGTTGCGTCCATCATCCTCTTTACGATTGCTTCCTATTTCTGTGCCAGTTCAACAAGTTTGTGGCAATTGGTTTTATGGCGATTCATTCAGGGCATCGGGGGCGGGGCACTGCTATCAACGTCGCAGGGTATTATTTTTGACGCATTCCCACCGGCCAAACGAGGGATAGCATCCGGTATTTTCGGTATGGGGATCATCCTGGGGCCAACACTGGGACCGTTCCTGGGTGGGGTAATTGTTGAAAATTACCACTGGTCATACATTTTCTACGTCAACGTCCCCATTGGTATACTGGCGACTATACTGACGATGCTTTATATCGCCAAAAAACCCGGCGAAGGAACACGCAAAAGTCAGATCAAGATTGATTATCTGGGTATTTTTCTACTGGCCGTGGGCGTGGGTTCTCTGCAATATGTTCTTGAGAAAGGCCAATCGGACGACTGGTTCGAATCGAAAACTATTGTCACTTTAACCATAACGGCTGTTCTCGGGCTGGCTGGATTCGTTTGGCGGCAGTTGACCACCGATCATCCAGTGGTCAATGTGCGGGTGTTGGGCAAAGGGACGCTGGGTGTGACAACCATTTTCAGCTTTGTGGCAGGTCTGGGTCTGTTTACTTCCGTGTTTGTGTATCCTGTGCTGGTGCAGCGCATCAATGGATTCACGCCCACGATGACCGGCATTTCGTTGCTCTGGCCTACACTGGTAGGTATTCCACTGTTTCCCCTGATTGGCAAACGGCTATCCGTAGGAGCCTCTCCGCTCCCGTTTATCATTGTCGGGATGTGTACGTTTGTGGTGTTTGGCTTTTATAGCGGCACCCTGAATGGTCAGGCAAATCAGTGGGATTTTTTCTGGGCTCAATTGATGCGCGTTTTTGGCGTAACGATGCTGCAATTACCGCTTATCAATCAGGCGGTCGCCGGGTTACCTCCACAGGACTTTCCGTCGGCCATTGCCCTCAACAACATGATTCGGCAATTGGGTGGTGCCTTTGGCATCGCGCTGGCCAATACATTTGTTACGAGAGACTATGCCCAGCACCGCTACGATCTGGTCAGCAATCTTGATCCGGCAAATCCTCTACTTACAGACCGACTTAATGCACTGGGTGGAGCGAGCCTTCGGGCTTACAAAATACTCGATCTGACGGTGGACCGACAGGCCTACCTACTATCCTATCTGGATACGTTTCGGCTGGTGGGAATTTTCTTCCTGCTCATTCTGCCTTTGGTTTATTTCCTGCGAACCAAGAAGAAATCAGCGGCAGAAGTAGCGTTGGCAGCAAAAGCCATGTCGGAAGCTCACTAAGCGAGAAGCAAAAATCTCGTTAGGATGATGTTGACTTAAGTAAATACATAAATCTTTCAAACACAGAGGCACGGAGGACACTCCACGAAATATCGGCCAGCGCCCCTACCGAGTTCACGGTACCTTAGTTAACTGTTTTCGAGTGCCTTTACCTGAATCCGTCGTAATAGGCCAGCGCGCTTACCAGCTCATTTATAGTTAATTTATTTTTAGGCAGCGAGTCAGGAAGGCGGGTCAACGGAGCATCCAATACATCCAGTAGTGATTTCCGGGACAACTGAACCGGCCGAAGAAGCTCGCTGTCCTGCTGGATATAAAAGCTTTTTTGTCGAAGATATTCGCCGTCGAACGACTGCTTCAGCATATACGGCTCGTTACTCACGGACCGAAAATTGCATTTATACTGCGCCAGCAGGCGGGTTTTTCCGGCGTACAATAGCTGATAATAACTGCGCTCACCTTTCTTGTTGAGTCGGCGGACAAAGTACATATCATTGATGAGGAAAGACTCCGGCGAAATTACATGCGAAACCGAATCCCCCGCAAACTGACATAGGACCTGATGAGTCAGCAAGTTATAGGCAATGCCACAGGGTATGAATTTTTCAGCACCTTCGACCTTCAGACTACCGGGCTGCCAAACGGGATACGTCAGGTACTCGCTGCCCAGATAGACCGATTGCGAAAGTCCCTGTTTTCGATCTGTTCGATTAATGAGCAATCCACCAGATTCCGTATATGTCTGACAAATCGTAACGACCCGCTTCTGGCCGTCCAGTGAAACGACGCACTGCCCGTAGCTAACGACCTGTAGCACAGACAACCATACCAGCAGTAAACGTGAACGATGCATCGTTTGACCCGGTTTATTTTTATACCAGCAGCATTAAAGAGCTGCTTTCCACCCGCAAAAAGGTGGAAAGCAGCCGCTTCAAAATCGTAGCCTCTTCAATTTCTAGCTCAGCGCATTCCGGCAGAAATCCAGGCATTTTTTCACTTCAGCGACCGAGTTCGACCCGGCTGGTATCTGATATTCCAGTTCGACCGAGGCTGGGAACGTGTACTTCTGCTCACGCATTAGCTGAAGTACCGGCAGCAAAGGCGTGTCGCCCTGGCCCCAGGGTAGGTTTCCCTTGCCATGATTTGGTCCCTGCCGGTCTTTGATGTGCATGCTCTAAATACGGGTATGTTTTGCCCGCATTAAGCCCAGTGGATCGGGCTGACCAGCGGCAATGTAGTGGCCTAAGTCGAAGTTCATGGCGTTGCCCGGCGATTGGGCCAGTGCAGTGTCCCAGAAGGTAGGCGTTTGCTGCTCATGCCCGTGGTAACCAATCCGAATACCGTGCTTCACGGCCATTTGGCCCAGTTTAAGCGTTTGTGCATCGTTGCCGGGGTGTTCAACCGTTACCTGGTTAGCGCCCAGAATTTTAGCTGCCCGCATGCCATAGTCGATGTCGGCATCTGAATTCTGCATACCGAAGGCGTCGGGCTTAAACCCGTAAATCGTTACACCCGCCTGGTTATACATTTTTCGAACCTTCTCAAACTTGTCCATAGGTGCCGAAACCCGCCATTTCGACATTTCCTCCCGGTAGGCTTTCGTCTGCGCATCAGCTTCAGCCAGTGTTTTTGTTTCATCTTCGGTCAGGGGCTGATTTTCGCGCCGTTTCCGCATTAATGGAAACAGGGTCCGCATATCAACCGAGTTTTTGGGTGCACCCGCAAACGACTCGGCAGGGCCACCCATCAGTTCGATGGCACTGATTCCTGAATCCAGCACGTATTGCAGTGTAGCTTCGGCGCTCTGGTCGGGCATATCCCGAAACGAGTAGGTGATGGTGCCAATTTGCACACCATTGATCAGCGAATTAGGCTTAATGATATTTTTCAGAATGGCCGGTGCCCCAAAAAGCTTGTTGCTTCCCAAAACGGCTCCTGATACAAGCGCAGCCGTTGTACCTAAAAACTGACGACGTGTCGGTTTGTTTTTCATGGTTTAGAGTCTTTTAATTGAATGGATTATAGGAATACGACTATACGGAGCGCGGCTTATTGCGCGAACACTTTCAGTTGGCGCATTGACCACGGAATTTCGTCACTGTCATCGGCCAGCCCCTCCAGCAGACGCATGCGAAGGTATTTGGCTTTACTTCCGTTCAGCGTAATGACATTATCGCCCTCAACACCTCTTGTTTCGGGCAGAACTTCATGCCAGTTTTTCCCATCAGTAGAAGCCTCAATGGCAAAATCGCGCGGATAGGTATGGATAAACGGTATCTTCATGGCACTCATGGGTGTGCCGGGTTGTGGTTTCCAGCCTTTCTTGATGGTTTGCGCAGCCGTGAAATGCAATTCGGCCACGCTCACTTCTTTAGGAAATTCGATTTCATACCACATGCCTTTTTCCTGACGGCCACCCGTCGACCAGCCCTCATACGTAAAGGCCGTTGCGGGCGACACGTTGCCCCCAATGCGGGTTGAGGCCGTATGACTGGCCGTAACGGTCAATGATTGAGGTTGCAGTTCGTAAGGCGTTAGTTTAGAAAGAGAGGCATACTGATAAGACCCTTGTTGCCCTGCCGTCTTTTTACGTACCGTGGCTACCTGCTGCGCCGAAACCAGCGATGCATCGTTCGACAAGCCATTGCGTATGTACGAAAGCACATCGGCTACCCACTCGTCGGATTGTTCTTTCATACTCGCCATCATACCGCCCGCGTAGGTTTTACCCTCAATAGCGCCTTCCAAACCGTGCAGTACAACCCGTATAGCATATTCGGGGTGCGCCTGTATGTGGGCTGAACCGGCTAAAGCCGGCGCCAGCAAGCGTCCGTTTCCGGCGGGGGTTCCCATACCGTTATTACCGTGGCACTGCGAACACAACTCATTGTATATCAAAGCCCCATGTTCTACCTGCGCTTTCTGGCTGGCACTCAGTTCAGGCGCGCCAAACGGCCCCATGTTGCGCTGTTTGGGGGGCGTAAGAATCTGGTCGCCCACCAGTTTTACACCAGCAGCTTTATTGGTAGCCATCGCCGTTT
>CAXTJJ010000465.1:0-5046 GCA_964244155.1 uncultured Spirosoma sp. | reverse complement strand
TTCACTCAGCGGGGCTAACTATTTCAGTCTAAGTTATTTCACTTCTTCGTAAGGCACATCCGAGACGTTATCGCCTGCTGGCTGACCTTGGCCGTTGGCGGCACCATCGGCGTTTCCACCGAAACCAGCACCGTCCATTGGGTTACCTTCAGCCCCACCGCCAGTAGCGCTGTACATTTCGGTCGAAGCCGTTGCCCAGGCTGCATTCAACCCTTCTAATGCACTGTCGATGGCGGCAGCATCACGAGCACCGTGAGCGGTGCGGAGTGTTGCCAGGGCCGTTTCAATAGCCGACTTGTTGCCTTCCGACAGTTTGTCGCCATATTCTTTCAGCTGCTTCTCGGTTTGGAAGATCATCGAGTCGGCTGCGTTGACTTTTTCGACAGCTTCACGCTCGGCTTTATCGGCGGCTTCGTTCGCTTTGGCTTCCTCACGCATCCGGCTGATTTCAGCGTCTGTCAAACCGCTCGATGCTTCAATCCGGATTTTCTGCTCTTTACCCGTTCCTTTATCTTTGGCTGTTACATGCAGGATACCGTTGGCGTCAACGTCGAAGGTTACTTCGATTTGCGGAACACCGCGGGGCGCTGGTGGAATATCAGACAGGATAAACCGACCTAACTGACGGTTCTGAGCCGCCATTGGGCGCTCACCTTGCAGAATATTGATTTCAACGCTCGGTTGGTTGTCCGATGCTGTCGAGTATATTTCAACTTTCTTGCTTGGAATCGTTGTGTTGGCGTCGACCATTTTGGTAAACACGCCACCCATCGTTTCGATTCCCAGCGAGAGCGGGATAACGTCGAGCAGGAGAACGTCTTTTACTTCACCCGTCAACACACCACCCTGAATGGCAGCACCAATAGCTACAGCTTCGTCGGGGTTAACGGCTTTGGATGGCTTACGGCCAAACAGTTTTTCAACTTCTTCCTGTACTTTCGGAATCCGGGTCGAACCACCTACCAGAATGACTTCGTCAATTTGGCTGGCCGATAGACCGGCATTTTTCAGGGCACGACGGCAAGGCTCCAGGCTTCGTTGAATCAGTGAATCAGATAACTGCTCGAATTTCGCGCGGGTCAACGTCCGTACCAAGTGCTTGGGAATCCCATTTACCGGCATGATATAAGGCAGGTTGATTTCTGTTGAGTTTGAACTCGACAGTTCAACTTTTGCTTTTTCAGCCGCTTCTTTCAGGCGTTGCAGGGCCATTGGGTCCTGACGCAGGTCAATCGCTTCATCTTTCTTGAACTCATCGGCGAGCCAGTCGATGATTACCTGGTCGAAGTCATCACCCCCCAGGTGGGTATCACCGTCGGTTGATTTAACTTCAAACACGCCATCACCCAACTCCAGAATCGAAATATCAAACGTACCACCACCAAGGTCAAATACGGCGATTTTCTGATCTTTATTGGTTTTATCGAGACCGTAGGCCAAAGCGGCTGCGGTTGGCTCGTTGATGATCCGTTTTACATCCAGACCGGCAATAGCACCGGCTTCTTTGGTAGCCTGACGCTCGGCGTCGTTAAAATAAGCCGGTACCGTAATAACGGCTTCTGTTACAGTTTGGCCAAGATAATCTTCGGCGGTCTGCTTCATCTTTTGCAGAATCAGTGCCGAAAGTTCCTGTGGCGTGTATTGGCGGTCACCGATACGAACACGGGGGGTGCTGTTCGGGCCGTTTTCAACGTCATAGGCGACGTTTTTAATTTCGTTCGTTACTTCGCTATAGCGTTTACCCATAAACCGCTTAATCGAAGAAATCGTATGTTTCGGGTTGGTGATGGCCTGGCGTTTAGCGGGTGCGCCTACTTTGCGTTCGCCATTGCCGTTGTCCATAAATGCGACTACCGATGGCGTCGTCCGTGCTCCTTCGGAATTGGGGATTACGACCGGCTCGTTGCCTTCCATCACGGCTACGCACGAATTCGTGGTGCCTAAGTCAATACCAATAATTTTTCCCATGATTGGATTTAGTTTCTTTATATGCTGTGGTTGTAAACTGACAGACACAACCTATCTATCAATACAAATGCCAGCTCAGAAAAATGTTTGCATTGCTGTCAGATTGGCAGAATAATACAATTAAATGGGCCATATTGGCGTTCAATGCCAACCCAAAATCCAAATGTGGCAGAGTTTGCCAGGCTATTTATTTGGAAATGCGAACCTTGCTGTTCAGCGAAACAAACTGCCATAATAAATCCCTAACCAATCAATACTCAGACAATGCAACTCATTAAACTACTCCATCAGCTTACTGCCTTTTTACTAGAAATCGGGATGCTCATTGCTCTTGGTATGTGGGGGTTCCAGAGTGATAGATCAACCCTGGAAAAATACCTGTTGGGCCTGGGGTTACCTCTCGCAGCAGTCACTTTGTGGGGTGTTCTGGCAGCACCAAAGTCGGCGCATCGACTGGATTTACCATACCGGCTTGTGTTCAGCATTTTGCTTTTCGAGCTGGCGGCATTTCTTCTCTATCGCCTGGGTCATATAAAATTAGCCATTGCGTTTGGGTGTCTAGCGGTTGTGAGCGTTTTACTGGAACTGGTTTTCGATTAGTTATTAATTTCAATACTTGAATCACCGGGTTAAAACCCGGCGCAATTCATAAGAGTTATTGTTTATGCGCCGGGTTTTAACCCGGTGACTCAACATCATAACGGCCCAAAACCACTATAGCGACTATCAGTTTACCAAAAAACAAAAAAGGCAGACCACAATGGCCCGCCTTTTTAAAAGAAATTCTTGTATATGCTTACTTGCTGCCGAACATGCCGCCAAGCATGCCACCCAGGCCGCCAAGTAAACCACCACCACCGGTCTGCTGACCAACCACCCGCATCAGGTCGTTCATGTCCAGTTTTCCATCGGTCATAGCTGATCCGGCCATACCCATCCAGTCAACACCCTGCTGGCCGGTAGCCGCACCCAGAATCGAGTTTCCATCAACACTGGAGTCGTTTGGATCTGATGCTTTATTCATCAATTTGCTCAATACCATTGGCACAACTGTACTCGCAACCGACATGGCGACGCCGGGCGAGATACCTAACTTCTCCATTAGGTTTTGCTCAACATGTTGTTGTACTCCTTGCGTTACGGGGCTTCCCTCTACATTTCCGCCACCATTGACAACCAGGCCTAGCAGATTGCCTAAACCGCCCCCCTGCGCCTGCTGACCCAGACCACTCATGATACTGCCCGCAACCGTTTGCATGACGCTATCATTTTGACTGTTCGGAATAGCCGGATTATTGATGACCGCCTGGCCTGACTGTTGCTGAACCAGATTCATTAAGGTTTCTAACATGATTCTATTATTTAAACAAGTAAACGGAATTAAGCTGAATGAAGACCACATCTTTCAATTACTCAGATTTAGCCGCCTTTTTCGACTGGAATCGGTTAATTTTAGCGTGAATCTATTTATTTCCTATGACGAACGAGAACCCAAAAAGTAGCAGTGAGGCACCGAAAAATATCCCCTTGAGTGAGCAGCTAAACCCACTCCTGGCGAATCTACTGTATCCGAGCGAATCTGATGAACCTGTCGAAGCAGTAACCTGCTACTTAAAACAGGCTGATCCCCTTACGGTCAGTCAACTTAAAGATTGGCTTATGTTGCCCCCTTCGGTTTATGTTGAAGAAACTCCCGAAGTCGATTTCTGGGAACCCGTTATAACGGAAGAAGATTGGTACGACGATGAAGAAAAGGCGCGTGCGACCAGATTCCAGCAACTGAAAGCGATCCTGGAAACCTGGCTTACGGTCAGGCAAGTATTTCAGGTAGGCGAATCGGAAATAGATGTGTACCTGCTGGGCCGTCAGGGCGACGGTGAACGGATGGGAATTAAAACGAAGATTGTGCAGACTTAAAAAGGAGTAAAGGGAGGAGGAGACGAAAGGGAGAACAGGCTCAACTGCGGCCTATTTTCCTTTTCGTCTCCTCCTCCCTTTACTCCTTTTTTCTGTTTACTTCACTTGTCCAACAACGGCGGCAAATGCTTCCGGGTGGTTCATAGCCAGATCGGCCAATACTTTGCGGTTGAGTTCGATGCCTGATTTATTCAAAGCACCCATGAAGGCAGAATACGACATACCGTGAAGGCGCGCACCAGCATTGATACGCTGAATCCAGAGACCCCGGAAATCGCGTTTTTTGGCACGACGGTCGCGGTACGAATACCCTAACCCTTTTTCGACAGCGTTTTTAGCTACTGTCCAAACATTTTTACGACGGCCAAAGTATCCTTTGGCCAGTTTCATTACTTTTTTCCTACGCGCCCGTGAGGCTACGTGATTGACGGAACGTGGCATTTTGTGTAAATTGTTTTTTGATGATCGGCGGAATCAGGAGTGAATAATGTAGAATGAATAGGGTAAAATAGATTACTACTCTTCATTCATAATTCTTCATTCTTCATTCTCTTTTGGGCCGGGCATCGGGTGAAACTTAAAACCAGACGCAACTGCGTCTTTTTTGTACTAGACGTTCAGCAGCGCTTTGATGCGACGTTCGTCTGTACTATCAACCGTTGTAGCATGCACTAAATTGCGCTTCTGCTTGGTCGTTTTTTTAGTCAGGATATGACTATGGAAGGCGTGCTTCCGCTTGATTTTTCCAGTGCCTGTCAGCTTGAAACGCTTCTTGGCAGCTGAATTGGTTTTTACTTTTGGCATTATAGTAAACCGCTATGTAATGGAAAATTAAGTAAACAGGCCGCAAAGATACGAAAAAATAGGAGCAAAGGGAGAAGCGGAACGAAAGGGAAATGATTTTTCAATTTCCTCTCGTTCCGCTTCTCCCTTTGCTCCTAAAACTTTATTTTTTAGCCACGACTACTTTAGGCGACAGGAACATACTCATCCGTTTGCCTTCCAGTTTGGGTTCCGATTCAATCTTACCATAATCTTCCAGTCCTTTGGAAAAACGCTCCAGTAATTGGAAACCCCGGTCTTTAAAGACGATGGCCCGGCCTACAAATTGAACATAGGCTTTTACTTTGGCTCCCTCTTTCAGGAAATTGATGGCATGCT
>CAXTJJ010000464.1:0-5048 GCA_964244155.1 uncultured Spirosoma sp. | reverse complement strand
CCTCGAAGACCAACTCGTTAAGGAAGGTTTCGATGTAAAGACAGGAGTAGCAGGCATTCCAACCGCCTTCGTGGCAACTTACGGATCGGGTAAACCCGTTATCGGCATTCTGGGCGAGTATGACGCCCTGCCGGGACTCGCTACCGAAGCCAAACCCGATTTCACACCCATACAAGGGCAGCGTGGCGGACACGGCTGTGGGCATAACCTGTTTGGTACGGCCTCTATGGCGGCTGCCGTAGAAGTGAAAAACTGGCTCAAATCATCGGGCCATTCCGGCACCATAAAAATCTACGGTTGCCCCGCCGAAGAAGGGGGTGCAGGCAAAGTCTACATGGTACGCGAAGGCCTGTTCAACGATGTCGACGTGGTATTACACTGGCATCCCGGTTCGCAAAATTCAGCTGATGCAGGCACATCGCTGGCCAACAAAAACGCTAAATTCCGGTTCCGGGGGATTGCGGCCCATGCAGCTGCTTCGCCCGAACGCGGCCGGTCGGCGCTGGATGGTGTCGAAGCCATGGACTACATGGTGAACATGATGCGCGAACACATTCCGCAGGACACCCGCATTCACTATGTCATTACCAAAGGGGGCGATGCGCCAAACGTGGTGCCCGCTTTTGCGGAGGTGTATTATTATGCCCGCCATAAAGACCGCGACATCCTGCTAAGTGTCTGGAAACGAATTGAAAATGCTGCCGAAGGGGCCGCCAAAGGAACGGGTACTAAAGTAGAATGGGAAGTGTTGGGAGGGGTATTCAACCTGTTGCCTAACGTAACGCTGGCCGAGGTGATGCACCAGAATTTAACTACCGTGGGCGGAGTGACCTATACACCCGAAGAAACGGCTTTCGCTGAAAAAATCAGCGAAACATTTGGCGACCAGAAGGTGCCCGTTACCAATGCAGCCCTGGTAAAAGATTTCCGTGACGGGTCAGAAAGTGCTACCAGTGGCGGCTCCACCGATGTAGGCGACGTAAGCTGGACGGTGCCAACGGTTGGCCTGCAAACGGCGACCTGGGTTCCGGGCTCGTCGGCCCATAGCTGGCAGTCGACAGCGGCCAGCGGTATGAGTATTGGTCAGAAAGGTATGATCGTAGCGGCTAAAACATTGGCGTTGACGGCCCTCGATTTATACAAAACCCCTGCCCTTATTGAAAAAGCCCGTGCCGAATGGATTCAGAAGCGTGGTGCCAACTTCAAATACGAAGCCCTGCTCGGCGATCGAAAACCAGCGTTGGATTACCGGAAGTAGCCTTGTCCCGTGCGCTTGAAGTCCGTACCTTTGCGGCAGAATTCAAAGAGTGAAAGAAAGAGCGAACGAGTGAACGTGCGAGATCATATCCGTCGACACGCTCCACTCGTTTACTCTTTCGCTCGTTCACTCTTTCACTCTTTCGCTCTTTACCTAATGCTGCGTACACATACTTGCGGGGAACTCCGCCTTACCGACCACAATACTACAGCCACCCTTTGCGGTTGGGTTCAGACGATCCGCGATAAAGGCGGTGTTTTATGGATTGACCTTCGCGACCGCTACGGAATTACCCAACTGTTGCTCGAAGATGGACAAACAGCGCCCGAACTGTTCACAATGGCCCGCTCGCTCGGCCGCGAATTTGTTGTGAAAGCAACAGGAACGGTTATCGAACGGAAATCAAAAAATTCGAATCTCCCAACGGGCGATGTCGAACTGAAAATAACGGCTTTAGATATACTGAATCCGGCAAAATTGCCGCCTTTTCTGATTGAAGATGAAACTGACGGAGGTGATGATCTCCGCATGAAATACCGGTATCTTGACTTACGCCGGAATCCTGTTCGGCGAAGCCTCGAACTGCGCCACCGGATGGCCCAGCAGACGCGGGTATACATGGATGGGCAGGACTTTATTGAGGTAGAAACGCCGGTGCTGATCAAATCGACACCCGAAGGCGCACGGGATTTTGTGGTACCAAGCCGTATGAATCCGGGTGAGTTTTATGCCCTGCCCCAATCGCCCCAAACGTTTAAGCAACTGCTGATGGTATCGGGTTTTGACCGGTACTACCAGATTGTCAAGTGTTTCCGGGACGAAGACCTTCGCGCCGACCGTCAGCCTGAATTCACCCAGATCGACTGCGAAATGTCGTTTGTTGAGCAGGAGGATATTCTGAATATGTTTGAAGGTCTGATCCGACATCTGTTCAAGGCTGTTAAAGGCATTGACATGGCCGAAGTGCCCCGAATGACCTACGCTGATGCCATGAAACGTTACGGTTCCGATAAACCCGACACGCGGTTTGGTATGGAGTTCGTTGAGTTAAAAGCACCATTCGATACGGTCGACATGACATCAGGCAAAGGCTTCGGTGTATTTGATTCGGCCGAACTCGTTGTTGGCATCAACGCAACGGGTTGCGCGCATTATACCCGCAAGCAACTTGATGAACTGACAGATTGGATCAAACGCCCGCAGATTGGTGCGAAAGGATTGATCTATGTTCGCTATAACGAAGATGGAACCCTGAAATCATCCGTCGACAAGTTCTATTCGGAAGCCGATTTGAAGGGATGGGCGGCTCATTTTGGCGCCAAACCCGGCGATTTGATGTTGATTCTTTCGGGCGATTGTGCGAAAGCCCGCAAGCAACTGAACGAGCTGCGCCTGGAAATGGGTAGTCGATTAGGTCTGCGTGACCCAAACGTGTTCAGTACGCTATGGGTGCTCGACTTCCCCTTACTGGAGTACGGTGAGGAAGAAAATCGCTGGTTCGCGATGCACCACCCGTTCACATCGCCCAAACCCGAGGATATTCCTCTATTGGACACCAATCCGGGTGCCGTGCGGGCCAATGCCTATGACCTGGTTATTAACGGTACTGAAGTGGGCGGTGGCTCGATTCGGATTTTTAACCGTGACTTACAGGCTCGCATGTTCAGCATTCTGGGTTTCTCGGACGAAGAAGCCAAAGCTCAGTTTGGCTTCCTGATGGATGCCTTCGAATTTGGCGCACCTCCTCACGGTGGCCTTGCATTTGGTTTCGACCGGTTGTGTTCGCTTTTCGGTGGTGTCGATTCGATTCGTGATTTCATCGCCTTCCCGAAAAACAATTCCGGTCGCGATGTCATGATCGACTCGCCCTCGCCCATTTCGCAGGCGCAGTTAAACGAGTTAAGAATTACGACGATAGCGAAGTAATCGGTCATTTATCCACCCAGGGGTCGCGGGTTTGCTGTTGAAATTGCCTGAGTTTAGTTTGCATTCTCGCCAACACGTCCCGGTAACGTGGGTTAGCAGCCAGATTTTTCACTTCGTCGGGGTCGGTTTGGAGATCGTATAATTCCAGACGCGGGCGATGCAGATAAGCAGCCATTGTTCGTTTACCAAAATGCGTTCGTTTGGTCCGGAGTATGTCCTGCCAGGTGAAGGAATTCTCCAGGTCGAGTGCCATTGGATATGGAAGCTGATGCGCCAGATTGACGATTAACTTATACCGGCGTTCGCGCAGCACCCGCATCGGGTAATACATGGTTATCTCGTGCAGTGAATGGGAAGCATAGACTTCATCCCAGTCCTTAACCCCCTCCTGCTCAACAATCGACTTGAACGACCGCCCCTGTTTATGCGTATGATTGGGCCACGCTCCGGCAAAATCCAGCAACGTAGGTGTTATGTCGACCCAGGAAATCATTGCGTCCTGCACCAAACCCGGCTTTTGCGGTTTAGGCAGCTTGACAATGCATGGCAAGCGCATACCGGGTTCGTATAACGTTGTTTTCGCTCCCGGAAACGGTGCTCCGTTATCCGACAGGTAGATGATTAATGTATTGTCGTAGTGACCCGTATCTTTCAGATAGTCGATCAGGCGACCAACGCCCGCGTCAAGGCGGCTGATCGACTCATAATACTGCGCCAGTTCTGCCCGGCTGGCCTTTGTATCGGGTAAATAGGACGGCACCCGTACCTCGCGGGGTTGATAAAAATGGTCGCCCACCTGCGGGTACCCACCAGGGCGATTGCCAAACAAGTTAGGTGCCGAGCCATCGAATACCGGCGAGCCATCGGGTGCTACCGTGTTGCTTCGGTGCGGGTCGTCAGTAGCGAAATACAGAAAAAACGGCCGGGCCGACTCCGCAGATTTATCGTTCAAAAATGAATAACACTGGCGGGCCATCTCTACAGGGCTACGTCCAATGGATGCCGGGTCATTAACGCCCCCCGCCTTCAGCACCTGCTGAAAATGGTATACCCGCTCGGGGGCCACATGCAACTTACCAATTCGAGCAGTTCGATAGCCTGCGTTTTCAAGTAAAACAGGTAATGACTGCACCGTATCGAACGAGCTAAAGTGATGCTCCTGGTGCTCCAGTCCATACATACCATTGGCATGGTTGTGAAGACCAGTCAGTAATACTGACCGGCTGGGGCTGCAACTGGCCGTTGTACAAAACGCATTTGAGAACCGGACGCCATCGGCTGCCAGCTCATCAATACGAGGAGGTTTGATAGTTATCAACTCGGCTACTCCACCTGAGCGATTCAGATTGCCATAACAGCTAAGTGCTTCCCGGCCATGATCATCGGCCACAATCAACACAATATTAGGGCGCGTGTCTGCCTGATAACGTCGGGGTTCTTTGTCGATAAAATGATCTTCTCTGGCAAAATTCAACAGCAGTGCGCTTACTATATGAAGCCAGATCAAAAACCCATTAAACGCGGAACTCATAGTGATAGCTTAGTTAGCACTCAAGTATAGCTATTTCTCATTAACATTATTCACATTCCTTGTTAACTAATTCGGCTATTTGTTACCATAAATTATTACAAATAAACTTTTGGCAAAAATTTTAATCTATTCAGTAACAATTAGGCATAATAATTGCACAAACCTGTTTGACTTATCCAATTATTAATATCAATATTCATGACCGTCTTTCTTCGATGGGCAGTAGTGGTGTTCGGCCAGTTTATATCCCTGGGTGTATTTGCTCAACTCACCATTACAAGCCCGGTTCCGCGGATGGTGTTCCAACGCAACCTGGCCAACCAGGCCCCCCTC
>CAXTJJ010000463.1:0-5049 GCA_964244155.1 uncultured Spirosoma sp. | reverse complement strand
AACGGTATGCGTATTCGTAGAAACGCCCCTAATGCTGTTGTACGCGACATTTTATTTGAGTTTCTAAATACAACCAGTCAGGGCGGTCCTGAATTCATTATTAAAGATCCTGCCAGGCGGGGAAAAGACGACTATTTTAATCATCAGCAGTTTCGAGATGGCTGGTCATATCGGCAGCATACAATTGGAACGCCATTTATTCCACCCGCTCTTGGGCCCAATGATCAGTACCCAAGCGGTACATTTACAGCTAATAACAGAGTTTATGTATTTCACACAGGAATTGCCGGCAGTTTGCCTATGCGCTGGCAGATATTAGAAGCCCCTATTTCTTACCAAGTGAAGCTATCTTATAGCCGGAACTTTGGTACCTATAATAACCCCTTTGAAACTGTTCGCAACCAGTTCTCAGCGTATGCTTCTATCGTCGCGCCTATTCATATTTTAGGCGGTATTCAACTGACAGGAAGCTTTGCGGCTGATGCCGGAACTCTCTACCAAAACAGTGTTGGTACGTTTATCAGTATACGAAAAATGTGGCAAACAAAGGAGATTAAGCAAATAAACTAATCATTAATATAAGTGAATTAGGATTTCGCGAAATCGTTTTTAACGTCAATCGGGCACTTTGTTCGCTAAACCGTAGGATAATATTCACTTACACTCATCAACTCTATGCTCTATTTTAGCGTACTATGAGTTGACAGTCGTGTAGTCAACAATTGATCAGTAAATTTTAGAGGAATGAGGCATCGCTATTCCATATTATTTTTTCCGCTTCATGTAATCGTTGATTTCCTGAGCTTGAATACAGCTTTTATAGGAGCTTATTTTCTTAAGTTTCAACAGCTTGAAGCCGTTACGCAACCTCCTTACGCGTCGCTTTGGATATTATTTAATGTAATTTGGCTGGTAGAAATTCTAGTAGCCAAGCCCTATATATACCCTCGTCAGTTATTTAAAACCTACCATTTAATAAAAAAATTATTAATTCTGATGGCTATTCATATAGCTATCATTTCCATTTATTGGGTAGCTGTAAAAGGGTATTATTATTCTCGGGAGCATTTACTGATAGCGTATATCATATTCACAGGTTTGGCTACAGCTTTTCGGATTGGAAGTGTGCTGTTTTTACAAGAATACAGAGCCCGAGGGTACAATAATAGACGTTATGTGATTGTTGGATATGGTAAGCTAGCTGCGTCGATTCAGAGCTTCTATGATACGCATCCAGAAATGGGGTTTCGATTCCATGGCTATTTTGATCAGCCTTCGCCTGATAATAGAGGCATACTAAGAGGAGGCTACGACGATTTGTCTGCCTGTATCGAAACAGAAGGTATAGACTGTGTTTATTGTTGCCTGCCTTATATTGATAATAGCCGCATGAAAACTATTGTTGAAAACGCAGAAAACGTTGATTATCAAGTGAAATTATTAGTTGATTTTAGAGGATTTTTGGCTCGTGGAGCCTCTGTTGAGTACCATGATTTCTTACCTGTATTAAGTCTGTCGTCGCAAATGTTAGCTGACTTTCAGGTTAATACGCTTAAGCGATCATTTGATATCCTGTTCTCTTTGTTGGCGCTTGGATTAGGCCTTCCTATTTTTATAATTCTTGCTGCTATAACACGGTTCACATCGAAAGGCCCTATTTTTTACGCTCAGGAACGGATTGGGAGAGAAGGCAAGCCTTTTAAGATATACAAGTTTCGGAGCATGTATGTAGACTCTGAAAAGTCAGGGCCGGTATTGTCCGGAGGATTGCTCGACGCAAGAATTACCCCTTGGGGCCGGTTCATGCGAAGTACCCGACTTGACGAAGTTCCCCAGTTTTACAATGTTTTGATCGGAGATATGTCTGTTGTAGGACCCAGGCCGGAACGACAGTACTTTATTGATCAAATCGTTGAAATTGCGCCGGAGTATAGGTCTTTATTAAAGGTAAAGCCAGGTATTACATCGATTGGGCAGATTAAATATGGGTATGCTGCCAATATTGATGAGATGGTTCAACGCTTACGATATGATCTCCTTTATCCAAAACGTCGGTCGTTCTTATTCGACATGTGGATCATTGCCCAAACGTTGCGGGTGATGGCTCAGGGCCGTGGCAAGTAATTGCTATTACATACTCAATAGAATAATCGGCCTCTTTTTATGAGATTCAGAATCTTAATGATTTGGTATGGATTACTTATTCTTGCCGGAAATTCACAAATTTATGGGCAGCGGGTTAATCAGTATCAGTTAGAAGCAGGTGCGCTGGCGGCTTCCGATCAAACTCCTTTTTGGTTGCGCGCTAATCAATATGGTGTTGTTCCGCTTAAGGGTCCGGTTGTTCGACTAAATGCTGCACTCCATGCAGATTATAAATCAGCTGACAGTACAGGCCATCGATCAAAAATTGATTGGGGATATGGACTCAACGTTGTCGGCAACATAGGGACAAGCAATCAATTTCTCATCCCCGAAGCTTATTTGAAAGGTCGACTTGGTGCGTTTGAACTTTATGCCGGTCGCCGAAAAGAAATTATTGGTCTGGTCGATACACTCCTGACAAGCGGTTCGTACATATGGTCAGGTAACACGCTGCCATTTCCTAAAATTCAACTGTCTTTACCTGTTTTTACCCCCATCCCGTTTACGGGAGGAGTCTTATCAGTAATGGGGACATTCTCGCACGGGTGGTTTGAGAATGCCGATCGATTAGTGAAAGGATCATACCTTCATCAGTCATCATTTTATGGCCGATTGGGAAAACCATCGTGGAGAGTACGCTTGTATGGTGGTTTTAACCATCAGGTTATGTGGGCTGGACACTCTGATTTTTTAGACAATTCAGTTTCGACAAACGGTAACTTACCCTCAAACATCAAGTATTTTCCTGCTGTCGTACTCGGCACGCGCAATCCGTTTCCAGATGACCAAAGTATTCAGACAATTACTCGTTTCGAAGAAAATCGGGTTGGCAATCACTTAGGATCAATTGATTTTGCACTTGAAATCAATTTAAACCATTGGAATTTATTTGGGTATCGGCAATTCCTCTATGACGATGGTTCTCTATTTTATGGGACCAATCTGGTAGATGGACTAAATGGGGTACGGATACGTAATCGTGATCAGCCAACAGGTGCCGCTTTCTTTCTTAAACAGATTACACTGGAATACTTATTTACAGGGAGCCAGGGCGGAGATCTGTTTATTCTTGACGATCCTCAACGCCGAGGCCGTGATGACTATTTCAACAACAGTCAATTTGTTGATGGCTGGACATACTTTGGCCGAACAATAGGAACGCCATTTTTGACGCCACAGTCAGAGGTAAGGCCCACATTACCAACGCGCTATGGTATTGCCAACAATCGGGTGAGCCTTTTTCACCTTGGTTTCAGCGCGCTGGTTGCCAATAAAGTGGATCTAACCGCTAAGTTGTCTTACAGCGAAAATGCCGGGACATATCCTATTCCTTATTTGACTATCCCAACTCAGTTTTCCGGCTTATTAACAGCGTCGCTTCCAATTGATATACTAGGAGGAGTTGTATTGAACGGGTCAGTAGCTGTTGATTCTGGCGAATTGCTGCCCAATAGTGTGGGAGGATATATTGGTTTACGTAAAACGGGCGTTTTAGGCGGTAACCGCCGGGCAATCGTTTCTCCCCGCCGGAGTTTTCAATGAAATTTTATGTGCGCTCAGGTTGCCCGCTGGCGAACTTTCATGCGTTTTTAACTGCTGCAAGAGTAAGGAGTGGTAAGCAAACCTTATTTTTACCAAAGCTTAGTTTGATAATAAAGTTAGTATAATGAATTTGTGGGTTTGGATGGGGCGAATAAATAAATTCTGGAGTTGGGTTAGCGTTTTAGCACTAGTAGGAATAGGCGTCTCCTGTGGACAGGATCAGAAGAACCTGAATCAGTCGGCGCGGGCACTGCGTAACTGTGCTGATGAGCAGGTCTTGACGTCCAAAGAGCAAACAACCATTCGGCAGCAGATTAATGCAGATGAAAAAACCCGAAAGATTGAAGAAATTTTTCGGCAAAAGGTGCGGGGTGGGCTGAACGGCAATGTGCTGGTGGCTCAAAAAGGCATGATTCTGTATAAGAAATGCTTTGGGCTGGGCCATTTTGAACGTAATCAGCGCGACACGCTGGTTGACGATTCGAAGTTCCAGCTAGCGTCTCTATCTAAGACTTTTACTGCGGTTGGAACTCTGAAATTAATTGAAGCAGGCAAGCTCAAGTTTGAAGATACAATCCAGAAATTTTACCCTGATTTTCCATATCATGGCATCACGATTCGTGAATTATTGAGCCATCGTAGCGGCCTGCCAAATTATCAATACGCCTTCGATGATAGCATGAAGGTGAATTTCTATAAAAAGGAAAAGCCGTACCCGTCAAACGCCACCATTATGCACTGGTTTGCAACTGTCAAACCAACGCCAAAAGCTTATAATATTCCGGGACGGGGTTTCAGCTACAGCAACACCAACTACATGGTGCTGGCATCGATCATCGAAAAGGCAACCGGCCAGAGTTACGAAGCCTTTATTCAAAAGAATATTTTCGAACCACTGGGTATGCACCAGACGTTTGTGGCGACTACGAAAAACGATTCCATCAATCACCATCGAACGGCAGGCTACCAATGGAATAGGCGCATCCCCAAAGATTACTATGACGATGTTGTTGGTGATAAAGGCATTTATTCAACCACGGGCGATCTGTTTCGGTGGTATCGCGCCCTGAACGGAGACTGTCTATTGCCGAAAAAAATGCTTGCCGAAGCCTTTGTTCCGCGCAGCTTCGAGAAGAAAGGAGCTAAAAATTATGGTTATGGTTTCCGAATGATGCTGAATGACACGAATCAGCCTGAATATATCTACCATTCGGGCTGGTGGAAGGGCTACAACACGATGTTTTGGTTTAGTCCCAAAGATGAATACGTGATTATAATTCTTGGGAACCGCTATAACACCACCGTTTACCAAGTCAAGGAATTGATTGAGGTGCTACACGGTGGCGCGAACAATAAAGTATC
>CAXTJJ010000462.1:0-5050 GCA_964244155.1 uncultured Spirosoma sp. | reverse complement strand
GGGCTCCTCAGCGTTGAGGAACGACATCGTGTTGCCGCTGCACGCTCCTCCCTGAAGCCATAATACGTTAGCCATGCGATACGGGGGTATAAGGGTTCGGAATTTTGAATTATAAGAAGTACAAATGTAATTATAATTCTGAATTAGAAAATTTTTTCTAATTTTTTTGTAAGGTTCATGCAAGGTTGAATTCATCTGCATAGAAACAAATGACATAGATCAGTCGACGAACTGATTCGCAGCAGGCAATGAAAGGTATTTCAGAACAGTGTATTCAACAGGGATATTAGGCCAGCATAGGCAGTACCAGCGTGTCGAACTCGGAGATTCCTTCTTCGGTGAAATAAGGACGTACCTGTTCCCAAACGGCTTGTTTATAGCTTCGTTCGGAGGTCGGCTGTCCGCGCATGGCAGAAAACGCAGGCAGGAAAACAAGCGTCATCCAGAGTGACTGCGCCAGTTGGTCGTATTGTCCGGGGCTTCTTTCTGGCAGAAACATCTGTCGCTGAACGTGAAAATCGAGCCAGCTTCGAAGCTGGAGCAGCATTTTATTAACCGCCCGCTGCCATTGGATCTGCTGGTTTGTCTGCTCCGGGTTGGTCTTGAAGAATTCAGCCAGATAGAACTGGTAGTTCTGAAAGAACTGGTAGTATAAACTAATTTGCTGATCGAAGGCGGCTAGTTCGGGGGCCTGAAGATATTGGCGAAAAATATGCGCAAACTCATCGAGAACCTGTTCATAAACCGACTCAATAATGGCATCTTTTGTTTTGAAATGATACGCCAGATTCCCTACGCTAATGCCTATCTCTTCGGCTATCTGCTGAAGACGCACCGCATCGACACCATACTCATTAAAGAGCCGGACAGATGCGTTCAGGATGCGTTCCTTGGTCGAGACAGGCATATAGCGTTAATTCAGACAGACATTTTTTAGTTGGTCGGCCGAAACGGTGAGCGTACCCCGTTGGTCTTTGGCCGCCAGACGACGCATATAATGGGCCTGTTGAGCGGCTCGTTTCGGGCAGGAGTGCGACGTGATCCGGCGTTTGATGAATTTGAGCGGGTTGACTGTATAGGCAAAAATCAGTTCTACCTCCCACTCACCCCGGTACAACCGCAGATTTTCGATCACGGCTGTGTCTGATAACCATAAGTCATCGTAGTACAGCCGAAAATCGGTCAGGTCCCCTTTCCGCTCCGTGAAGTGGAGGCTATTCAGGCCCGACAGCATGTTAGTATAGGCGGCCTTATCCATTGTAAAGAGCGGATTCATAACGTTTTCGATAAGGTAACCCTTTTACTAGTCAGAACGAATGTAGGGTGATTAACAATCCAAAGCCACTTTTTCATTGAAAAAGTATTGATCTTGAATTCGTTTAACTATTCTGCAACCAGCTTGTTCGACACAATTGCCCTGTACTTGATACCAAGTCGTCACCCAAGCCATCAACTACAACAAGGTTTCTGATAAAGAAGCGATTACGTATTATTTTTACGCATAATCAGGAAAAACGTACACCTTGACGCTTTACTGATTGCAATGCTGTTTAGGCTTTTGTCTTTTATGGTATTTACACTAAACAAAGGGCATGTTAACTTTTATGAATACGAACCGCAGAGCTTTTCTTCAGCAGGCAACAGGCTTACTAGGCTTAACTGGCCTAATGAGTTTGGTCGACACGCAATCCTTTGCCGACACCTTATCCGGCGTTCCATCAAAAGCTACCAAACCCTATGTAGTGTTCGTGACAGGCGACCATGAGTACAGTGGCGAACTCACCTTGCCGTTCATTGCCGCCGAACTGGAGAAAAACTACGGTATGCGAACAAAAGTCCTGAAAGCATATCCGGATTACAATGGCGAAAAAGACATTCCGGGTCTGGAGGCTCTTAAAGAAGCCGATCTGGCCGTTTTTTACCTGCGCTGGCGTCAACTCCCACAGGAACAGCTCAATTATATTGATGATTATCTAAAATCGGGGAAACCCGTTATGGGCTTTCGCACCACCACTCACGCCTTCAACTATCCCGAAGGTGACCCACGGCAACGGTGGAATTCATTTGGTGAGTTTGCGTTTGGTGCCCCGCCGGGTTGGGGTGGAAAAGCGCAGCATACGCACTACGGCCACAAAAGTACGACCGACGTTACGATCATTCCGGAGGCTGCCAAAAACCCCATCCTGACGGGTGTAGCACCGAGTTTTCATGCATCGTCGTGGCTATACCGCGTCCTGCCCGACTACCCGGCCAAAGGCTATGTGCCGCTGTTGATGGGCAAATCGGTCAACCCCGACAAGGCCGCCATCGACAACCCGGTTGCCTGGACCTGGAAAAATGAATGGGGCGGCAAAGCCTTTATGACTACACTGGGCCATCCCGAAGATTTTCAGGTAGAAGCATTTCAGCGGTTGGTCATCAACGCCATTCACTGGGAGTTAGGCTTGCCCGTTCCAAAGAAATGGAAAGGTCCACTAGCAATCAATGTTCCCTACGGCCACCCTAAACCATAGCCAATACTCCAATACTCCTTAATTACCCGTTTATGTCATCTTTACCGATAACACCAAAGTCGATGTCGCCCGTTGGATTTAATGTATTGGCCTGGTCGGCCGTCATGTCGGAGAAACTAAACTCCATAACCGAACGCCTGAAAACCATCGGCTATGATGGAATCGAGTGTTTTATTGACGACCAGAATGTGTCCGCTTACCAGAAATTCGGCGATCATTTGACCCAACTGGGATTAAAGAGTACGTGTGTTATGGTCGTTGGTCCGGATCAAAACCCAGTAAGTGAATCACCCAGAATTCGTGAACAGGCCATTGATTTTATAAAAGGCGCTATTGACCGGGCGCAGGCCATGAACGCGTCGGTTATTTGTGGTCCGATGCATTCAGCGTTCGCCACGTTCAGCCGACGGGAACCCCAGTCTTACGAATACGCCCACAGTGCCGAGGTGCTTCATGCCGCCGGCGAATACGCCAAACAAGCGAACATCATCCTGGCACCCGAAGCCCTGAACCGCTTCGAATGTTACCTCTGTAACACCATGAGCCAGTTGCTGGACTTGATCCGCCGGGCCGATCACCCAAACGTCCGGGCCATGTTCGACACGCACCACGCCAATATGGAAGAGAAACGTTTTCCAGATGCCATTCGCACCATTGCGCCGGTACTGGCACACGTCCACATCAGCGAAAATGACCGGGGCACACCCGGCGATGGGCACATCCCCTGGGATGATACGTTCAGGACCCTGGCCGAACTAAACTACACCGGCTGGATGACGATCGAAGCCTTTACACGCAATGACATTGATTTTGCTAACTCGATCAACGTCTGGCGAGAGTATAACGACCCTTGGGATATTGCGGAAAACGGACTCAAGTTTATCAAGCAAATGCAGACTCAATATGCGGTCTAATTGAGCTATGTTCATAATACTCTCCATAAAGATGAAGTATAATGAAACACCTTTTGTAGAGAAGATACCTTCTAAATCAAATTAACTATTTTTTAATAAAAACTACCAAGAAAAGAAATAGGTTTACCTAGACTTTAGTCTACATGTTATTTTGTTTATAAAAATTAGGTATAGTAACACAAAGCCCGACTACATTGTAATCGGGCTTTTTAAATTTCTCGTCACTTCGTCGGTCAATAAGTTTCTGTCTCTTATTTCAATCCGTTTGTACTTATCTATTTATCGGTTACACTGTGTATAAAAGCCTTTTAGAGGGAATCAGCCCCACTTTTTTGTGAAATTTAACCGGCCAGGGCTCTATTCTGCATGGTCATAAAAAGGCACCGGAACGGAATCAACCCCAGGCGCATCAACTTATTTCCATCGTTTAGGGTTCAGTATAAGGTGGGGCGGCTAAATCCGCATTATTAATCAGGTTTTCAATCTCCTTAAGCCACCTCTCACGAATAATACTATGCTCAACACAGGCATGTAAACCTCACAAGAATAAACATCAGGAATGGAGACATTTAGTAAAAAAGAAAAAGAAAAGGCAAGACAAAAAAAGAGAAAAGACAAGGAGGAAAAAAGAGAAGACCGGAAAGCCAACGCCGTGAAAGGACAGGGGCTTGACGACATGTTGGCATATGTCGATGAAAACGGGAATATTTCGTCGACCCCCCCCGACCCAAGAAAAAAGAAGCGCATTGATCAGGAAGATATCCAGATCGGCGTAGCCAAGCAGGAGCCGGGCGCACCACAGGACTTGATCAGGCAGGGAGTTGTTACTTTCTTTAATGATTCCAAAGGGTATGGTTTTATTAAAGATCTTCAAAGTCAGGAAAGTATTTTTGTTCACATTAATGGCTTGAAAGACCCCATCAGTGAACACGATAAGGTGTCGTTTTCTATCGAAATGACTCCCAAAGGGCCAAATGCTGTTGAGGTGTCCAAGCAGGTTGCATAGCTGGATAAACCCGCAATCGAAGCTCCAGAGCAGGCAAAATCACTCTTTTTGACTTATTCTAAGAGCTATTTGTCTCTATATGACACTAATTAGGGAAAAATAAGGTTGTCTGAACAGACATGCCTCCATGAGGGGCGCATGAACTCATTATTATCCCCTAGGTTATGAGCCAACAAACGTACACCTCCATTCCCCCCACCACTGATAGTGTCTACTGGATGCTCAAATCTTCGGATGGTAAAACCAGCATTTTCGTACCTCGCGATAAAGAGCTAGATCGGAAACTAAAGGTTAAATTTCAAGCGGAAGTTGCTGCCAGAACATCGGTCAAGCGGAAACGGTAAGAGCGGAGATAGCGACATATTTGTTTGCAACAACATAGCCCGGCCTTACAGGCCGGGCTATTTGTGTTTAGGATTTTCTGACCTGCTTTAGTATATTATCCATTCAGCAATAGCTGAATCCAGAGATTCCGGATAATCGTCAAAACTACCCGATCCGGTTGGTACTGTCAGAATATCCGAAATCCAGCGTTACTTCATTCCCAAGTGCTTGAAACCGAATGAAAAAGATCCTGCTTGTTGAAGATGACCGACGAATTGCTCAGAATATAAGCC
>CAXTJJ010000461.1:0-5096 GCA_964244155.1 uncultured Spirosoma sp. | reverse complement strand
AAAACATGACGGATAAAGACGAGAAAGCGATAACAGTACTGCCTGCTACGCCCCTCATCAGTTTCGTTGAATGGGCACCCGACGGAACGAAGGTTGCGTTTGCCAACTCAACCGACAGCCAGATCGAACTCTATATTGTCGATGTGGCTACGGCAACGGCTCAAAAACTTGGCTCTCTTACGCTTAACGCAACGCTGGGTGTTCCGTACCATTGGGTATCAGACAGCAAAAGCCTGATTGTGAAAACGGTTCCGGCCGACCGGGGCCCTGCTTCAGAAGTGAGCCGGGTTCCTGGTGGACCCACTACACAGGAGAACGTAGCGGGTTCACGGGGGCAGGCGCCTACCTATCAGGATTTGCTGAAAAGCCCATCCGATGAGCGTCAGTTTGCTTTTTACACCAGGGCGCAGGTCGTTCGGGTAGGGCTGGACGGAACGACAACCAATATTGGTCAGCCGGGGATTATTCTGTCGACTGACCCGTCGCCGGATGGTAAGTACGTGCTGGTTGAGACCGTTCACACGCCGTTTTCGTATCTCGTGCCTGTTGGTCGTTTTCCGCTCAAAACAGAGATTTATGCGATAGCCGGTTCGCTGGTCAAAAGCCTGAATGACGGACCCTTACAGGAAAATGTACCCTATAGCCGTGATGGAGCACCAGTAGGGCCGCGTGATTTTGCCTGGCGTGCCGATGCTCCGGCGTCGGTCTATTACACGGTGGCGCAGGATAAAGGCGACCCGAAGGTAAAGGCCGATATTCGGGATAAGGTGTTTATGATTGACGCGCCTTTCTCGGCTCAGCCGAAAGAAATTTATGCCGCCCAGTTCCGGTTCGAGAACTTCGACTGGGGGAATGAGTCAACAGCACTGGCTACGGAACGCTGGTGGCAGACCCGCAAAACCATCACCAAAACGGTTAATCCCACAGATTGGCAAACGACAGTTCTCTTCGACCGTTCGTATGAAGATCGCTACACGAACCCCGGCCAGCCTGATATGAAGCACAATCAGTACGGTCGAGAGGCACTAAATCTGTTGCCTGGTGGCGAAATCCTGATGCTTAACGCTGTCGGTTCATCGCCCCAGGGCGACCGGCCGTTTGTGAGTCTGCTAAATTTAAAAACCAAACAGAGTCGCGAACTCTGGCGGTCGGCGGCTCCCTATTTCGAACGGCCCATTGCGGTTCTGGACGCGGCTAAACAAGTGGTTTTAACCACCCGCGAAACGCCCGACGAAAGTCCGAACTACTATGTTCGCAACCTGAAAGCGAAGATCGCGCCCATTCAGGCGACGTTCTTTCCACATCCTTATCCGCAGTTGAAAGGTGTTCAGAAACAACAGCTTCGCTATAAACGCGCCGATGGCGTCGAACTGACCGCTACGCTCTACCTGCCTGTTGGCTACAAGAAAGAGCAGGGGCCACTGCCCACGTTCCTGTGGGCGTACCCGGCTGAGTTCAAGAGCAAAGAGGCTGCCAGTCAGGTGTCTGGATCACCCTACCAGTTCAACCGGATCAGCTACTGGGGCGGGGCTGCTTTTGTCACGATGGGCTACGCCATTCTGGATAACGCCAGCATCCCCATTGTGGGCGAGGGCGATAAAGAGCCAAATGATACATATGTGGAGCAATTGGTGTCGAGTGCAAAAGCCGCCATTGACGAGGGTGTTCGCCTGGGCGTGGTCGATTCGAGCCGGGTGGGCGTGGGTGGTCACTCCTACGGCGCGTTCATGACCGCCAACCTGTTGTCGAACAGTAAACTTTTCAAAGCCGGTATTGCCCGCAGTGGTGCCTACAACCGTACCCTTACGCCATTTGGCTTCCAGAACGAGCAGCGCAGCTACTGGCAGGCACCGGACGTATATAATAAAATGTCGCCGTTCATGAACGCCGACAAGATGAAAACGCCCCTGCTGCTGGTACATGGTGAAGCCGATAACAACACGGGCACGTTCCCGATTCAGTCGGAGCGGTACTACAACGCCCTGAAAGGCTTCGGAGCTACCACCCGCCTGGTGTTTTTGCCCTACGAAAGCCACGGCTACACCGCCAAAGAGTCGCTGCTGCACATGCTATGGGAGATGAACGGCTGGATGGATAAGTACGTCAAAAATCCCGCCCCGGCTGCTCAGTCCAATAAGGCCGGTAAAGTAGGGGGTGGCAATAACGAAAAGTAGTGTGAGATAACCAGTAAGTTAAGAAAGCCGAGCCAGTACTGACTAGCTCGGCTTTTTTGCAGCTGATTTTATGCAACTCATCCATACTTAGCAAACCCATTTATCGCCAATCTTTGTTATCCTTGCAGCATATTACCTAATTCAACGATGAGGTTTGAGTTTATTCGCTCACTCATTCAATCACGCATTGACTAGATGAAACTTCTTAAAGTAGCCGCTGGTGTCCTGAATCAAATCCCGCTTGCGTGGGAGCATAACAAGCAAAATATCATTAACGCCATCGAGGAAGCTAAACGACAGGATGTCAGTCTGTTGTGCCTGCCCGAGTTTTGTATTTCGGGTTATGGCTGCGAGGATGCGTTTTTTGCCCAGAATACCATCGACCAGTCCATTGCCTCACTACTCGACATTGTTGAGCATACGAATGATATCGCCGTGGCGGTTGGCCTGCCCCTGCGCCACAACAACCGCACCTTCGATACGGCCTGTCTGATCGCCAATAAGCGGATTCTGGGCTTCACGGCCAAGCAATACCTGGCGAACAACGGCGTCCATTACGAAACGCGCTGGTTTCAGCCCTGGCCCGCTTACGTTCGCGACGAGATCAAGATCGGTGATTTTATGTATCCGTTCGGCGACGTCGTATACGATCTGTCCGGCGTTCGGATTGGCTTCGAGATTTGCGAAGATGCCTGGGTGGCCAGCCGTCCGGGCCGTATTCTGTACGAGCGGGGCATCGACATTATCCTGAACCCGACCGCCAGTCACTTTGCGTTTTTGAAATCGCAGGTGCGGGAGCGGTTTGTGGTCGATGCGTCGCGGGCGTTTGGCGTTAGCTATGTGTATTCCAACATGCTGGGGAACGAGTCAGGGCGGATCATTTTCGACGGCGATGCAATGGTAGCCTCGAACGGCGAATTGCTGGTGTCCGGCCCACGACTGAGCTACGAAGATTACGTCATCGTTTCAGCCGTCATCGACGTTGAGGCCACGCGCCTGAACCAGACACAGAACCGGGCGAATATCGCGCTAGCGTACCCTAATCTGCGCGTCACGGACCGGTTCGACTGGCCCGACATCGCCCCTGTTATCCAGAAAGCTCAACTGGAAGGCTGGGAACGGGGCGGCTACCTGAAAGAAGAGGAGTTTGCGCGGGCCGTTGCCCTCGGCCTGTTCGATTACCTGCGGAAAAGTCGCTCGCAGGGGTATGTGCTGTCGCTGAGCGGGGGGGCAGATTCGTCGGCCATTGCAGCTCTCGTTTTCCTGATGATTCGGATGGCGGTGGAGAACATCGGCATGGACGGGGTCAAGAAGAAGCTTAGCTACATCAAGGCCATTCAGGATTGCCAAACGCCCGAAGAGGTGATCGGTAAACTGCTGACGGTGATGTATCAGGGAACCCAAAATTCCTCAGACGATACCTACAACTCGGCGAAGGAACTGGCGGAAGATATTGGTGCGAAGTTTCTGAATATCAACATCAACGGGTTGGTTGAAACCTATACTGGCCTGATCGAAGAGCAATTGGGCCGCAAACTGTCTTGGGATACCGACGATCTGGCGTTGCAGAACATACAGGCACGGGTGCGGGCACCGAGTATCTGGATGCTGGCCAACATCAATAACGCACTGTTGCTCACCACCTCGAACCGCTCCGAAGCCGCCGTTGGCTACGCTACCATGGACGGCGACACGGCGGGTAGTATCTCGCCCATAACGGGTATCGACAAGCATTTTCTGCGAAGCTGGCTCCGTTGGCTCGAAACGGTTGGCCTGAACGTGAAAAACGCGCCCGAACCCACCGACCGCACCAGTCTGGCCACCAGTCCCACGGCTCCCGATGATCTGATTAAAGTAAAAGGGCTGAACGCTGTCAATAACCTGCAACCCACCGCCGAACTCCGGCCGCAGGACAAAAAGCAGACCGACGAAGACGACCTGATGCCCTACGATGTGCTTAATTCCATCGAAGAGTCGGCCATCCGCGACAAGCAGCCGCCGGTGGAAGTACTGAAACTGATGGAAGTGCGCTATGCGGGCCGCGACGGCGGACCGATCCACGACCGCGAGAAGTTGCTGCTGTGGGTAGAGCGGTTCTTCAAGCTCTGGAGCCGTAACCAGTGGAAGCGCGAACGCTACGCCCCGTCGTTTCACCTCGACGACCACAACCTCGATCCCCGTTCATGGTGTCGCTTTCCGATCCTGTCGGGCGGTTTCGAAAAAGAACTGGCCGACATGCGCGACTGGGCTAATGAGCAGAAGCCTAATGCAAGGCGGGGCAAAATAGGGTTTTAGTGTATATTTGCAGGAAACGGATAAACCCATGATCGACGTAAAATGGCAGGACTATATCACTGCTGACCCGGCAATAATGGTCGGAAAACCTATTATTAAAGGCACCCGAATTACGGTTGAACTGATCGTTGAGAAGTTGGGGTATGGCGAAACCGTTGAGGATATTCTTAACGACTACCCGCACTTAACGCGCGAACAAATCTATGCCTGTTTGCGGTTTGCGGCCCATACGGTGCATAGCAAGCGCAGCCGTAAGCTAGTGGCATGATTGATCTATTGGCAGATGAAAACGTGGAAGGGGGTGTAATTCGCTTACTGCGTTCTGAAGGATATAATGTAGTGTCTATTCAGGAAACGAAAAGTGGTGTGGCTGACGAAACAGTACTGGAAACAGCGGTTTTGTCAGCCACTGTTTTGTTGACGGGCGATCGTAATTTTGGAAAGTTACATTTTCAAAAAGGACAGATTCATTCGGGCATTTTGTTTTACCGATTGCCCCGAACGACTACCGAAGAAAAAGCCCGGATTATTTTAAGAACAGTGCGGGAGTACGACAATAGACTGGTTGATTGTTTTACCGTCGTCACGTCGAAAAAAGTACGGATTCGAAAATTATAATTGTGCGTC
>CAXTJJ010000460.1:0-5098 GCA_964244155.1 uncultured Spirosoma sp. | reverse complement strand
ATGGCCTGCCCTACTTCCTGTAAGGTACAAAAGCCCGCCGGGTAAAGTGCCCGCCCTATGGGGTAGACCCAGGCAATGAGTGTGTAATAACTCTTCACATTTTTCTGGCCGGGCGTCGCTTTCATAAAGCCAGGCCGAAACATATACGCGTTTTTAAATAACCGCATCAGGGCATTCTCTGTAGCTCCTTTTACACGCGCCCAGGCCACTCGCCCCTGCTCGCTGCTATCCGTACCGGCTCCGGTCACGTAGCAAATGGTCATGTCGGGATTCTGTTTTGCCAGTACCTGGGCAACGTTCATGGTCAGGTCGTAGGTCAGGTGCTTATATTCGTCGTTGCTCATTCCAACGGATGATACACCCAGGCAAAAGAAACAGGCATTATAGCCGCTCAACCGGGACTCTATGGGCGTGAGATCAAAAAAATCTTTGTGAATGATTTCGGTTAGCCTGGGGTGCGATACGCCACCGGGTTTTCGGTTTATGACCAGTACCTGTTCCACATCGGGATGGTTCAGGCATTCGAGTAAAACACCTTCGCCCACCATACCTGTGGCACCCGTTATAATTGCTCTGATTTTCATGTAGTAAATTGGTTTGTCAAGGGATAAAGCCAAGTCGGTATTGCCTGCTGAATTTAATAAATTTACCAACTTGATTACCAGTATTCCAAATCAGAACCGGATGGAATAGTTCATCGGCAGTTGGTATCAATTCGCTTGTTTCCACCGACTAAACCCCTTCACACAATGCGAAGTTTACTTTTTACTCTACTTACCATCCTTACTTTGCCTGTATATGCGCAGGAACTGGTCAGCAATGGCCAGCGGGATATCGTCTTCAAATCCGTAAACGTCATTCCGATGGATCGGGAGCGGGTTCTCGAAAATCAGACGGTAGTCGTGCGAAATGGAAAGATAACCGCGCTGGGAAATGACGGAAAAGTAACCATCCCCAAAGATGCCCTGGTGATTGACGCCAGGGGAAAATACCTGACGCCGGGCTGGGCCGAAATACACGCCCACGTGCCGCCCATCGACGACATTGAGCCGATGAAAGAGGTGTTGATCCTGTATCTGGCCAATGGGATCACGACCATTCGGGGAATGTTGGGGCACCCGAAGCATTTGGAACTGCGTAGTAAGATCAACAGTGGCGAAATCCTTGGCCCGCACTTCTACACGACCGGCCCTTCCTTCAATGGACAAACGGTAAAGACCGCCGAACGGGGTGCTCAGATGGTTCGTGAACAGAAAGCCGCCGGATACGATTTCCTGAAACTGCATCCCGGCCTGACCAAAGAAACCTTTCCGGCCATTGCCAAAACAGCGCACGAAGTCGGCATTCCGTTTGTGGGGCACGTGTCGTTCAACGTAGGCGTTTGGCGGGCCATCGATGCGGGCTATTCGTCCATTGACCATATGGATGGGTTTGTCGAGGCCATTGTTCCCCGTTCGGATACGCTGGCCGAGCCAGAAACAGGCCTATTCGCGTCGTGGATTGCTTATCGGGCCGATGCCTCGCAGATTCCAAAGCTGGTAAAGGGCCTGCGCGAAAAGCACATTCGGGTAGTGCCAACGCAGTCGCTGGCCGAGCGATGGCTGTCGCCCCTTCCGGCAGATGCCTTTACCCACGATCCCGAAATGACGTACATGAAACCCGAACAGTTTAAGGGCTGGGAGAATACCAAAAAGAGCTACCTCGAAAACCCTAATTTCTCGAAAGAACACGCTGAGAAGCTCATTCAAATTCGACGGAAGCTGATTTATGAATGCCAGAGAAACGGCGTCGACTTGCTGTTAGGCTCCGATGCACCCCAGATATTCAATGTGCCGGGTTTCTCGATTCATCACGAAATGAAATACATGGTCGACGCTGGCTTAACGCCCTACGAAGTCCTGCGAACGGGAACGGTGAACGTCGCTTCGTATTTGAACAAATCCGACTGGGGCGTTGTCAAAACGGGGAATGTGTCGGACCTGGTGTTGCTGAGTGGTAACCCATTAAAAGACATTTCGCAAACCAAAAACATTGACGGTGTGATGATCGGCACGAATTGGCTGTCGAAGGACTACATTCAGAAGGAGTTGAAGAAACTGGAGAAGTAGCAGGCGGGACCATGAGTAAAAAATAACCCATAATCCAGGCCGAATTAACTTTTACAGAAGGGTTGACTATGTTTGTATAAATTTTGCAATTGCCCTAAATAGCCCAATAAAAAATTATACAATTAATGAACACCTTCCCACTGTACTTTACACGACGATTTTTCCTCCTTCTTCTTATGTGTTGCTGGCTAGCCATCTCACTCGTTTTGGCCCAGCAGAAAGCCATCCCCAAACCCGAAGAAACACTTGGCTTTCCCGTTGGTGCTGACTTTAAACTCGCTACCTATGAGCAGTCGCTGGCGTATTTTAAGAAACTCGACGAAGCCAGCGATCTGATCAAGTTAGTGCATGTCGGCGAAACCTCCGAAGGACGCCCCTGGTATTTTGCGCTGATCTCGTCCAAAAAGAACCTCGATAATATCGACAAATACCGGGCAATTGCCCAGCGACTGGCACACCCGGCAGGCCTGACCGATGAGGAAGCCAAAAAACTATCGATGGAAGGGAAACCGCTGGTGCATATTGACGGTGGGCTGCATGCGTCGGAGGTCGCCGGGGCACAGCACACGATTTCGCTGGCCTACGACATGCTCAGCAAAGCCGACGATCCGAAAATTAAGAATATTCTGGATAATGTAATCCTGTTGCTCTGGCCATCGCTCAACCCCGATGGGCAAACGATGATCGGTGACTGGTACAAATCGAATGTGGGTACGCCTTACGAAGTGTCCCCGCCCCCGTTTCTGTATCAGAAATACGTTGGACACGACAATAACCGCGATGCCTACATGCTCAACATGATCGAGTCGCGGGTAGTTACCCGAAGCTGGCGTGAGTGGGAGCCGAACATCATTTTCGTGCATCACCAGACCTCGCCCTTTCCTACGCGTATCTGGCTACCCCCCTTTGCCGAGCCCATTGCCTCGCAAACGCCCCCCATCATTGCCCGCGAGGTCAATATGATCGGTATGGCGATGGCACAGGCACTGGAAAGCAACGGACAAAAAGGGGCCACGCACATGGGTACGGGTTTCGATGCCTGGTATCCGGGCTATATCGACTACATGCCGGTACTGCAAAATATACCGGCTTTCTGGACCGAAACGGCCCTGTACAACTACGCGACGCCCCACTTCTATACGGTACGCGATTTCCCGAAAGACAAGAACGAGTTCCGGATTGAGTCCTTATATTCGAGCCCGTGGACCGGTGGCTGGTGGCGTATCAGCGACGCGATGGCCTATATGGAAACGGCTTCGCTGGCTACCCTCGACTATGCCGCCAAATACGGTGACGTGCTCTTGTACAACCGCTATCAGGCAGGACGCAATACGATCAAAAAATACGAACAGGAGCCGCCATATGCCTATTTCATTCCCCAAAAACAACGCGACCCCGCCCGCCCCGCCGAACTCCTCCGTCGACTGGCCTTCCACGGCATTCGCATTGGGCAACTGAGTAAAGACATTGCATTTGAAGGACGAACCCATCCTAAAGGTACCTGGGTAATTCCCATGAATCAGGAATATGGCGAGTTGACCAAACAACTCCTCGATGTGCAGTCGTACCCGGATTTGCGCGAATTTCCGGGCGGTCCACCGGAGCAGCCATATGATGCCGCTGGCTGGACATTACCCCTGCAATTTGAACTGAATGTTATCCCGGCCACAACGCCCCTAACGGCCGATTTGAAAGGCGCCATTCAACTGGTAACGGGTACGGGAAAAGACTGGAAAACCGATGACCGTAAAGATGCTAATCCCGCCGATTTTGTGATGGGCATCGGTTTCGATACGAACCCGGTATCCGCCGGTATCAAATCACCCGAAGGCCATCTGACGGGTGCGGGTACAGTAGCTCTACTGAACCCGGCCGAGAATAATGCCTTTAAAGTTATTGCCCGCATATTGAAAGCGGGCGGGACGGTCAAATACAACAAAGACAGCCAGCGCTATGCCATCAGTGGGGTTAGCAAGACCACCCTGGAACCCTGGATAAAAGACCTGGGCGTTGATGCCGAACTGACCACTAATACCGCCGGAGCGACCGTGAAACCACGTATTGCCGTTTACAAACCCTGGACAGCGAGCATGGACGAAGGCTGGACGCACTGGATTCTGGAGCAGTTCGAGTTTCCCTTCGTGAACATCAGTAACACCGACATGCTGTCGGGCGATTTGAACGACCGGTTTGATGTCATTCTGATTGCGTCCGACCGACCAAGAAACATAAAAGACGGCTTTGCAAAAGGCTCGGTGCCTCCCGCTTATGAAGGCGGTTTGGGTGAACTGGGAGCCAGTAACCTAAACAACTTCGTGACTCAGGGCGGCACGCTCGTTTGCCTGAACGCCAGTAGTGATTATGCCATCGAGTCCCTGCATTTGCCCGTTAAAAACGTAGTAGCAGGAGTAAACAGTAAAGACTTTTTTACGGGTGGCTCACTTCTGGAAATCGAAACCGACGCCACGCACCCGGTCATGGCGGGTATGCCGACGCGGGCCACTGTTTTTGTGGAAGGCAGTCCCGTCTTTGCTACGCTTGAGGGCTTCAAAGGACAGGCCCTGGCTAAGTTTGCTGTGGGTGGTTCGCCATTGCGGTCGGGGTATCTGCTGGGCGAAAAATACTTGCATGGCTATGCGGCCTCGCTGGATGTACAGCACGGGAAAGGGCACGTTATTCTGCATGGTTTCCGGCCTCAGTGGCGTGGCCAGCCCCTGGGTACCTACCGGGTGCTGCTCAACTCGGTCTTATACAGCGGTGACGTAGCTAAAGGAAAATACGGCGCACCGGAGTTCTGGAAATCGCCGGTGAAGCCGAAAGAAGACGAAAAAAAGTAGGCCGTAATACGATCATTTCCCCTTTCTTAACCCATCCAGCAAATACTCCAGCCCATTTAGCCGGATTTCATACATGGTTTGAAGCAACATACCCAGCTTACCTGCCGGGAAGCCTTTTTGTACAAACCATTCCAGATAAGAAACCGGCAGCGT
>CAXTJJ010000459.1:0-5107 GCA_964244155.1 uncultured Spirosoma sp. | reverse complement strand
TTTTGGCTTTCCTACAGACTGAATAATTTGAGTGTTCAGTGTCAATCGAAAATGTTTCATTTCTTAAAAAATGAATCGACAAACTCCATCTTGTTGAAGGTCTGCAAATCGTCTATCTTTTCGCCAACGCCGATGTATTTGACCGGAATCTTGAACTGATCCGAAATGCCGATTACAACGCCACCTTTTGCCGTACCATCCAGCTTGGTAATGGCCAGCGCGGTTACTTCGGTTGCTTTTGTGAATTCAGTTGCCTGAATGAACGCGTTTTGACCGGTTGAGCCATCCAGTACCAACAACACTTCGTGAGGGGCGTCGGCGGTAAACTTCTGCATCACACGCTTGATTTTGGTCAACTCATTCATCAGGTTGATCTTCGTATGCAAACGGCCTGCTGTATCTATTATTACAACATCAGCTCCGATTTCGGTCGCTTTCTTTACGGCATCAAACGCGACCGCCGAGGGATCGGTGTTCATGCCGTGTGAAATGACTGGAACGCCTACCCGGTCACCCCAGAGTTTTAGTTGATCAACAGCCGCAGCCCGGAACGTGTCGCCCGCACCCAGTACTACTTTCTTACCACGCTTATGAAATTGGGAGGCCAGTTTGCCAATGGTCGTTGTTTTACCAACTCCATTAACACCTACTACCATGATTACATAAGGCTTAATACCGGCGGGTAGCGAGAAATCATCCGTTATATCGACCGTGTTATTATCTGACAATAAGCCTGCAATTTCTTCGCGGAGAATGCGGTCCAATTCTTCGGTACCCACATACTTATCGCGGGCAACGCGTTCTTCAATTCGGCGAATGATTTTGACTGTTGTCTCAACCCCTACGTCCGACGAAATGAGTACATTTTCAACTTCGTCCAGAACCTCTTCGTCAACAGTTGCTTTCCCAACAACGGCCCGACCGAGTTTGGAAAAAAAACTATCTTTCGTTTTTTCCAGACCTTTGTCGAGCGTTTCTTTCTTCTCCTTTGAGAATAAACCAAATAGGGCCATAAGGTAGAGTCAGTGAGTTGGTCAGTTGTTAGTCAGCCTGTTTTTGTTGTATAATTACTCAACGGCTGACTTATTAACTGAGGTAACTATATTTTAATAAAAAAAAGTCCCACAGAACCCTATAAGGCTGTGGGACAAATGTCTTCGTGCAGGAAGCTGACTTTTTCAATGCCTAGCTTTTCAGCGCAGCCTGTACTTCGTCAACCGGGACCATTTCTTCTTTGAAGGTATAAGCGCCGGTTTTAGGCGATTTCACGGCTTTGATGATTTTGGCGAATGCCTTGCCGTTATCCTTCGTTTTCAGGGTTGCAACTACCTTTTTTGCCATTGTCTTTTTGTAGTTTAGGGTTTACGGCTCTCCGTTTTCGGATGCGGCAGTAGATTGTCTTACCCACCGTAAACAGAAAACGATAAACCTAAAACCTATTTAATTTCTTTGTGCAGCGTTACTTTCTTAAGGAACGGATTGTATTTCTTCCGCTCGATACGAGCCGGCGTATTTTTCCGGTTTTTCGTAGTAATGTACCGGGACATGCCGGGAACACCGCTGTCTTTCTGCTCGGTGCATTCCAGAATAACCTGGATTCTATTGGCGCCTTTCTTTGCCATCGCTAAAGTTCGTTTTCTCAATAAGGAGCGCAAAGGTACGCAATCTCTTTCAGTTGACAAAGAGCTTGTTAGAAAAAAACTTGTGAATTGTGTGGAATACCAGTAGAAAATACGGATAGCATTTGGCTTTCGGTTACTCGCTCTCGACCTTTGGCCTAGAAGTTGTCGGCAAACTCCTAAATTCCCTGAAGGGGACTTTGCTCGTCTTTGGAAAAAGTCCCCTTCAGGTGATTTAGGGGTTTGCCGACAACTTCTCAATAATCTTAGCAAACAGCCGGAGCCTATGCGGTCCAGCCTGTTTAAGCCTAAAAAATGACGACGCAAACAATACAATACGAATACGCACCGGGGCATTTTAAGGCATCGGAACCGACTGTATACCTGCCCGACATGCTCGACGAGGGCGAGATGATTCTCAATATGGGCCCGCAACACCCGTCAACCCACGGTGTGTTGCGATTCGAAGTTGTGACCAATGGCGAGATCATTGTCGATGTCGTTCCGCACCTCGGTTATCTACACCGTTGTTTTGAGAAGCACGCACAATCGTTACCATTCAACCAGACCATTCCGTTTGTGGATCGGCTTGATTACCTGGCCGCCATGAATTGCGAGCACGCGTTCGTTATGGGGGTGGAAAAGATGTTGGGCATTCAGAACGATATTCCGAAACGGACCGAGTATATCCGAGTACTGGTAGCCGAACTAAACCGGATTGCCGCTCACTTTGTGGGTATCGGCACCTATGCCCTCGACATTGGTGCTTACACGCCTTTTCTGTGGCTCATGCGCGACCGTGAGCATATTCAGCGGCTACTGGAGTGGGTTAGCGGTGCCCGGATGCTCTACAATTATATTTGGGTAGGGGGGCTTTTTTATGACTTGCCCGTGGGCTTTGAAGAACGCTGCCGCGAATTTATAACCTACCTTAAGCCCAAGCTGGTTGAGTTACAGCAGATCGTTATTGACAATGAAATTTTTATAAAACGCACGGCTAATGTGGGTGTGTTACCACTGCCTGTGGCTATTGATTATGGCTGTACAGGGCCGATGTTACGAGGTTCGGGCTTACGATATGACCTTCGCCGGGTAGATGGCTACTCGGTTTATCCCGAACTGGATTTCGACATTCCGATTGGGGAAGGCAAAGTAGGAACTGTTGGTGACTGCTGGGACCGGAACAATGTCCGGGTTCTGGAATGCCACGAATCTATCCGAATCGTAGAGCAGTGCCTCGATCAACTTTTGGGCGATCATAAACGAACGCGCGATTATGACCCACAGGCCGTAGTGCCTAAGAAAATACGGCCGAAAGCCATGGACTTCTATGCCCGGGCCGAAAGTGCTAAAGGCGAGTTGGGCTTTTTTTTCCGGACCGATGGAAAATCAGATGTACCCGTTCGCTGTAAAGCCCGGTCGTGCTGTTTTCATAACCTGTCGGTCATTAGCGAAATCAGCAAGGGGGCTATGCTCGCCGATCTAGTAGCTATTATTGGGTCAATTGATGTAGTAATGGGGGAGGTGGATCGGTAAAAAGCCCAGCCTGTTTGAGCCTTTAGTTTAATACCAGTATCTCTTTTGTATTTCGCCCTAATCCATCATAATCCAGTCCATAGCCCAGCACAAAGCGGTTTTCGATCTCAAACCCAACATAATGCAGGTCGAGTTTTTCCTTTAGCGCAGTTGGTTTGAACAAGAGCGTCGCAATGGCAATGGAGGCCGGTCCCTTTTCTCTGAGTTGAGCACAAACCTGATGCAGCGTCAGGCCCGTATCAACAATATCTTCGATAACAATCAGATCGCGCCCTTCGATGGATTCATTCAGCCCCAGAATCTGTTTCACTTGACCGCTGGATTCTGTTGCTTCGTAGGAGGCAACCCGAATAAAGGTGATTTCGCAGGGAATGGTCAGGTGTTTGGCCAGATCGGCCGCGAACAGAAAGGCGCCGTTCAAAACGACCACGATGAGCGGCTGCTTATCGGCATATTCCTGGTTGATTTGTGAAGCTAATTCCTGAATTCGACCCTGAATGGCATCGGCGGAAATAAACGGGACAAATGTTTTGTCTTTGATAGTTAGCATATCGGCGTCTTGGGGCTCAAAGATACGCCGATACGGAGTTTGTCGGCAAAAATTTACCTAAAAATAAGCGTAGGCAAACGGACTGCCAGCCGTTTACGTTTATATACTATTAACGCTAATTTTAACGAATGAAGAAGACTTTGTTGACGGTATGGCTATTCGGTGTGGCTTTTTTGGCTCATGCCCAGCTCTACGACCCGTCGGCGTTTGACAAGAAATATGATGGGTTGTTAAAGCACCCCGGCGTTCAGATTGAATCGGCGGAGGCCATCAATCTGATGTATAATTATAAATTTTACGATGCTGATAAAGAGTTTCGGTGGTTGCGGGTGCGGTATCCCAAGCATCCGATGCCGTACTTTTTGATGGGCCTTGCCGAGTGGTGGAAAATCGTACCGAATACCGACGTCACCGATTATGATGCACAATGCATAGCCTATATGGATACGACCATTGCGCTGGCAGAAAAACTGTATGACGACAGCGAAAACAAACTGGAGCCCTCGTTTTTTCTGGCGGCTGCCTATGCATTTAAAGGGCGTTTATATTCCGAACGTAAAAAGTGGACAAAGGCAACCTTTGCCGGAAAGAGTGCACTCAAGTATTTTGAAAAGTGTAAAGGCAATGCCGATTTCAGTCCCGAACTGCTGTTTGGCGATGGTATGTACAATTACTACGCGCAGTGGATTCCGGAAAATTACCCCTTGCTGAAGCCAATTCTGATGTTTTTCCCAAAGGGGAATAAGGTGAGTGGCATTAAAGAACTGGAGAAAACAGCCAATACAGCTTTCTACACAAGGGTGGAGGCCAGGTATTTTCTGGTTCAGATTTATAGTATGGAAAATCAGTATGATAAGGCTTATGAAATGTCTAAGTATATGTATGAGCAGTATCCCGATAATCCTTTTTTCGAGCGGTACTACGCTCGATCAGCCTTTGTAACCGGGCGACTGGCCGAAGCAGAAAAGTTGTCAAAAGATATTCTGGAAAAAGTTGATCGTACCCAGGCGGGATACGAAGGTGTGAGCGGTAGAACGGCCGCTTATATACTGGCCTATGTTAACCACTTGTTTTACAAGAATTTACCCGAAGCCAGAATGAACTATCAGAAAGCGGTTGATTTCGCCAAGCAAACAAACTCGACCAATTCAGGCTATTACTTGTCGTCAGTAGTAGGATTGGCTAAGATTGCGAATGAAGAAAAAAATTATGATCTGGCGCAATCTTATTTTAAAGAGGTGCTGGACAAGGCGGAACGAAAATCCAGTCAGTATAAAGAAGCTAAAAAGGCGTTGGACGACGCCAAGAAATCGCGCCGGGATGAGCGCAGGAAACGAAGAGAATAGGGATGTATGATGTATGATGTATGATGTATGATGTATGATGTATGATGTATGATGTA
>CAXTJJ010000458.1:0-5118 GCA_964244155.1 uncultured Spirosoma sp. | reverse complement strand
CCAAAACGAACTATTGCCCGGCATTGTCGAGCGTGATAACGAAGCCCGGTTTCCTGCCGAGCAGGTGAAACGCATGGGCGAGCTAGGGTTTTTGGGCATGATGGTATCGCCCGATTATGGTGGCGGGGGCATGGATACCGTTTCTTACGTACTTGCGATGGAAGAGATTTCGAAAATAGATGCGTCTGCTTCGGTCGTCATGTCGGTTAATAATTCGCTCGTATGTTACGGGCTGGAAGCCTATGGTACCGAAGAACAGAAGCAAAAATACTTAACGAGATTGGCCTCGGGTGAAACCCTTGGTGCTTTTTGTTTGTCGGAGCCTGAAGCAGGTTCGGATGCTACTTCGCAAGCCACTACAGCTGAAGACAGAGGAGATTATTATTTAGTGAATGGAACCAAGAACTGGATTACCAACGGTGGGAGTTCAGGGATTTGTTTAGTGATTGCCCAGACAGACCGTGAGAAAAAACACCGGGGTATCAACTGTTTAATTATCGAGAAAGGAACGCCTGGCTTTGTTGTCGGTAAAAAAGAAGACAAGATGGGTATTCGGGCATCTGATACGCATTCATTGTTATTTACGGATGTACAGGTACCCAAAGAAAACCGCATTGGCGAAGATGGATTCGGGTTTAAATTCGCCATGACAACCCTAAATGGTGGCCGCATTGGTATTGCTGCGCAAGCTTTGGGGATTGCCGCCGGGGCTTATGAACTGGCGTTGAAATATAGTCTAGAGCGGAAAGCCTTTGGAAAACAGATATTTGATCATCAGGCCATTCAGTTCAAATTAGCCGAGATGGCAACCAAGATCGAAGCTGCCCGACTATTGGTCTATAAAGCTGCCAGGCTCAAGGATGAACACAAAGATTATGTTCAGGCGGCAGCTATGGCTAAGCTATTTGCATCGGATGTAGCCATGTGGGCTACTACAGAAGCCGTGCAGATTCATGGTGGTTACGGCTATGTAAAGGAATTTCATGTAGAGCGGTTGATGCGCGACGCGAAAATTACTCAGATTTATGAAGGTACATCTGAAATACAAAAATTAGTCATAGCCCGCGAGCTTATTCGTTGACCCTTTTCTTAGTAAAATAGAATTTTTCTAAAGGTGTAGTGCGTGTTCGATGCGAATACGCACTATTTTTTTTATTATTTGGAAACTTTTATACTTGTATTAGTTTTGTACAAATTATTAGTTTTGTGCAACTTTACGCACACACTCAATTTACGGATACGCACCTTTCGGCTATGGAAGACTATAATAAAATTATTGAATCGCTGGGCGTTAAGTTTATTAAGGCTCGTAACATTCGGATTTTACAGCCTATCACCATCAAAAACTTCTATGATGTTGAGAACACACTGTTGATTTTATTCAATGGTGATGTATCAATTGGCGATGAAAAGATAAAGGTGGACGTGGGCGATATGCTGTTCATTCCGGGTGGCAAACATGTTACTGTTACTTATGGCGATCCCACAAACCCGAAAACCGTCTCGAACGAAGAATTCATGACGCACCGGGAATCATACTGGGAAGGCAATCATGACCCCAAACTAATTGGCCATCTGCCCAATTCGTTTGGCTACGTGTCGTTTGAAGCGAAGGTGTTTGATTCCGTAAACTTCTTCAATTCGCTCGACGTACCTCCGTTTATTATCAAGCGAGAGGAGCATCTGGCTACGACCATAGACCAGATCTTGGCAGAAGAAATGACGGATTTGGCTGGCAAAGGGCGGATTATCAAGATCAAAACCGAAGAAATTGTTATCGAGGTAGTTCGGTATATTCTTAAGAATCACCTGTTTGTAGAGCAGCTTGTCACTAACAGCACCTATTTCAAGGACCCACGTCTGATCGATATTTTTGCCTATATCAAGGAAAATCTAGGCGGTGATCTGTCAAATAAAGTGCTGGCGAATGTAGCGAACGTTTCGGAAGATTATGTCGGTCAGTACTTCAAGATGCTGACGGGTATCAACCCTCAGGATTACATTGAATACCAGCGGATGGAAGCGGCCGTTGGATTATTGCGCACGAGCAAGAAGAGTATTCGCGCTATTGGTGCCGAAGTAGGTTATAAAGACACAGCTTATTTCTGCCGTCGATTCAAGATGATGTTTGGTATTCCAGCCGGTAAAATGCGCCGTCGGGAGTCGCTGATGAATGTGTAAAATAGTTAGTAAGTGAAATAAGTCAATAAGTCGTTAAGTGGCTGACGCGCGAGTATTTCTTTCGCGTCAGCCACTTACCGACTTATTGACTTATTTCACTTACCGACTTCTATTGCATCGTCACCTCAATTGGCAGCGTGTAAAATACAGCTACGCGTTTGCCATCTACCTGCCCGGGTTCCCAGCGTGGCATTTTTTCGATAGCTGCAATAATGTTTGTCATAAACGCCTGCATTCCTTTCTGCATTTTCTTATCCAGTGGCTTCGTCGTTATCCTGATATCATGGACATAGCCAACCTCATCAATAATAAACTTTGCTGATACTGGGCCCGTGTCATAGTTTTTTCGGGCCAGTGACCCCGGTACACGAATTGTTTCGGCCAGATAGCGGCTTAGAGCAGCTTTCCCTCCTGGAAACTCAGGTTGGCGCTCAGGAATTGTATATACCTTTTGGGTTTGAGATTGAGCAACTGCAACTGAACTTGGCGTAAGAAGTGAGATTACTGTAACGGATAGTAATAGCAGGGTTGAGAGAGAGCGTTTCATAAATTAGGCTTGTAGAACAGACTGATTAAACTCGCGTATCACGGTCGATAATTGGGGTAGCAAATCCGGATCGTTCTCAATCCCATTTCCCACAACAATCATATCGGCACCAGCCTTCAGGGCCTGATAGGCTTTTTCGCCGGAATCTATACCTCCGCCTACAATAATTGGTATATCAACAACGCTTCTGACAGCATTAATCATAGCAGGAGATACCGGCTTGCGAGCACCACTACCAGCATCCAGAAAGATGAGTTGCAAACCGAGCATTTCGCCCGCCATAGCTGTACAGGCAGCTACACCAGGTTTGTCATAAGGAAGCGGCATGGTACCGCTGATGTAGGAAACCGTCGTTTGGGTTCCGCTATCAACAACCATATAACCCGTTGGCAGTATTTCCAGGCCACTTTCTTTAAGAAGTGGTGCTGCAATTACGTGTTGACCGATCAGGAAATCCGGATTGCGCCCTGAAATAAGGGATAAAAAAAGAATCGCATCGGCCGATGACTCGATGTGAAGCGGGTTTCCAGGAAAGAGAATGATGGGAACTTCAGATTGCCGACGAATGGAGGCAATAACTTCTTTGTGCGAGTAATTGGAAACCAAGCTGCCGCCAACTAAGAAGAAATCGACGGGGTAGTCAACCGTTCGGTCAAGTAGTTCAGAAAATGAGTCTTGCTCAATCTTATCAGGATCGAGCAAGACAGCAAACGCTTTTTGGCCAGACAGCCTATAATCCCGTAGTATAGTCAACAGGCTCCGTTGGGGCCTGTTTGTGGTATTGGGTTGGCTCGGCGGTTGGATTGATGGCATTATTTGTACGAATGCGGGCTAAAAATCCGGTTAGCTGCTCGCGAGCGATATTGGTTAGTACAGATGTTAATATACCACCTATCAATCCACTCGCGGCTGCTGACTTCTGTATTTTGTTGGCCTGTTTCTTAACGGCTTTGTGAGTTGGCGGTTGAGTAGACAGTTCGTGTGCCTGCTCTTCATCGTCCTCATCATAGTCGAAATCCTCTTCGTCTGGTTCGCCGTATTTTTCGGCGTACCGATACTCGTCGGACTTAGGTAGAATGGCATTAACAACCAAATATACAGCTAAAGCGGCACCCGCTACAAACGCGGTTGTTTTACCCACCTCGGTTGCATCGCCTTTAATAGCTTCAACGCCGTCGGTAATTGAGGTTTTAAATTGCTCAGTGGCGGCCATAAGCTGGGCCCGGCGAGCCGTTGTATCAGCAAAAGGTACTTTAGGATCTTCCATTTTGATTAATCACGGATTCGTATAAAATGAATCAATTCGATATGTAGTCTGAAAATCAGCGAATTTGGCTAATTTATTTAGTCGGGCTGCTGTTACTCATCGAGGATCGCGTTTGAGCCATTAATTCTTCAACCGCCTGCGATTTTTCTTCTACCTTTTTTTCCTGGCTTTTCTTTATCGCATTATAGGCCCCTACCCGAATTTTTGATTTGAAAAAGTCTTTAGCGGCTATCCAAATTACAGTTAAAAGCAGAAAAAAACCGGCTACAATTAAGAACCCCAGATATCTGCTATTCGTTACTTCGTTCAAATAAGCGGCCAGCAAACTAAACAAAAATATAATTGTCATTGTAGCCAACAACGCGAGTACAACACTGTGTACGGCAACTACAACGCCTTCTTCGATTTTTCCCCGACTTTCCAGAGTGAATAGCTCGATGCGGGCTTCCAGATAGCGGAATATATTCTCCCGGATTTCTTCCAAGCGTTCGAACATGATTTCAGATAATTAAATTTTCTCTCTGCCGTATTTACAAAAAATCGCTCAATTTGTTCAAAAATATAAGGAAAATAAAATAGCTCCGACACGTTTTGCACCGGAGCTATTGCGATATTTTATAATAAACCTGCTTGCTTTCGATCCCTTACTTGGATTGGCGCAATTTGGCTTCGATTGTCTGCTGCGTATGAGGTACAGCCCGGAGACGTTCCTTTGGAATCAATTTGCCGGTATCTTTACAGACGCCGTAGGTTCCATTTTTGATGCGCACCATAGCAGCATCTAATTGTTGAATGAATTTCTGCAGACGAGCGGCTAACTGACTTAAATTCTCGCGTTCGCTGGTGTCTGCGCCATCTTCGAGTAATTTTGAATTGCCCGAGGTATTATCTGTGCCGCTGTCGTTGCGTTTGCTGAGCGTTTCTTTGATGTAGTTTAACTCACTACGGGTAGCATCGAGTTTCTGACCAATCAGCTCCTCAAACTCTTTCAAATCGTCTTCCGAATAACGTTTTTTTTCTTCCTGAACCATGTTAAGTACTCCGTTAGATGGTGTGTACCTTATTTAAACACAAAAATAATGCTTTGTAATCATTATTTCAATGACCTGCTTATCAATGATTT
>CAXTJJ010000457.1:0-5126 GCA_964244155.1 uncultured Spirosoma sp. | reverse complement strand
ACTTACCGACTTACTACCTTACCGACTTACCCACTTACCGACTTACCAACTTACCAACTTACTACCTTACCGACTTACTGACTTACCGACTTTAATACTCCCACCCTATGATCACTCACGACGTTACAGACATCCGGGTTCGGTACTATGATACTGACCAGATGGGCATTGTTTATTATGGCAATTATGCCCGATTTTATGAAATTGGCCGGGTTGAGGCCCTTCGGCACCTTGGCCTTAGGTACAAAGAGATCGAAGACCGTGGTATTTCAATGCCGGTATACGATCTGACCTCCCGATTTATTCGCCCTGCGAAATATGACGATCTACTAACTATTCGCGTTACCATCCCCCAAATGCCCAAAACAAGGCTTATGTTCAATTATGAAATTATCAATCAGGATGGGCAACTTCTGAATGTCGGCCAGACTACGCTTGTCTTTGTCCGCACGGAGACCGGTCGTCCATGTTCCGCTCCCGCCGAATTGGTTGAAGCCGCCAAACCTTTCTTTGAACAGTAGGTTAAAAACAAGTTATTGACTGCCGAAAGAGTACAGCAGAACTACCTTTGAGCTAATGCCAGCTCCGTATGCTCCAAATGACAAATGACTAACGAAGCCCGCTATGTTTGACAAGCTAATGAATGTTAAAGCGTTGCGGAACACCCGTATCTGGCTGCACGAACATCACCCCTTCAATTCCAGAATCACCTGGTATATGTTTTTGAAGAAGATGCTTGCTCAGATCACCGACAATAATACTAGTGAGCGAGCTGCGTCTGTATCCTATAGCCTTATTCTGGCCGTTTTTCCAACAGTCATTTTTTTCTTTACCCTGATTCCCTTTATCACCTTCATTCCCAATCTTGAAGATCAGATCATGGGTTTCTTTCAGCGGCTTCTGCCGGGCGACACATTCAGTACTGTTGACACAACCATTCGCGACATCATTAACCGGCCCCGCAGCGGTGTTCTGTCTTTCGGTTTCCTGCTGGCTTTATACTCCGCCACCAGTGGTCTGGTGGCCTTAATGCAAGCCTTCAACTCATCCTACCACTCATACGAACGACGCGGTTTTTTTAAGGTCCGACTCGTGGCAATCGGCCTAACGTTTACATTAGCCTTCGCCTTGATTCTGGCCGTTGTCGTATTGATCATTGGGGGTATTATCAGTGATTATTTACTTCATTTTGGCCTACTGAACAATGTAATTTTCATCAATTTACTGGCCATTGGACGCTACCTGGTTGTCTTCGCTGTTTTCGTCGGCGCGGTATCGGTTATCTATCGCTACGGGCCGGATGTGAAAATGAAGTGGGTCTTTATTACGCCCGGTTCTGTAACGGCTTCGCTGTTGATTGTACTGACAACACTGGGCTTTTCGTTCTATGTTTCCAATTTCGGTTCGTATAATAAAGTGTACGGTTCAATTGGCACACTCATTGCTCTGATGATTTGGATAAACCTGATCGCACTGTTGCTTATTCTGGGTTTTGAAATGAATGTAGCCCTCTATAATCTCGAAGGCGATACCAATCCGAGCGTTGCAGAGAAAACAACAAACGCCACCCCGGAGATTTGAGATGACGTTTGCAAAACCTAACCCATAAATGTAAAGGCACAATTTCAGGCTGGCAAACTAGTTTGGCACACCCAAAATGTGTTCGCTTCATATGTGGCAAAAAACGCGCCAATTCTATGTTTCAACCTGATCATTCACCACCTTTTTACCGTTTGCTCAAAAGCCAGCCGTAACTGGTAACAAATAGTTCTTACTTTGTGATTTAAATTAACCGGCTCAACAAAGTCGATCACCGGCTTAGAAAAACACCACTGATTTTTTTATGATTTCTGTCACCGGACAGTCAAATCCCCTTCCGATGAGCCCTTACCTTAATCGGATCAAACCGTGGGTGAGTGTCATTTGCACCAGTTATAATCAAGTCTCTTATCTCAATCAGGCCTTACAATCGGTTATTGATCAGGATTACCCGAATGTTGAATTAATTGTCATTGATAACGGGAGTACCGATGGTTCGGTCGAGCTTATTTCGGCCTTTATCCAAAGACACCCCACGATTCGGTTTATACGGAATCTGACTAATCTGGGCTTAAACCGAGCGTTTAATCAGGGACTGGCTCTCGCTGAAGGTCGCTACCTAATTGACCGGTCAGCCGATGATGTACTCCTTCCGAAGCGCATTAGCAAACAGGTTGCTTTATTTGAGCAATTGGCGGGCCCCTACGCTGTCGTCTTTTCCAATGCGGCCTATATTGATACAAACGGTCGTGAATTAAGTCTTCATTACAACGTTGATGAGCACGGCCACGCTCGCTCTCGTATTCCAACAGGCAACGTTTTTCGGTCCATTCTGGAGTCCTACTTCATTTGCACGCCAACCATGATGATGCGTCGGGATGTGTTGAACGAACTGGGTGGCTACGACGAAGCTCTGGCCTATGAAGATTTCGACTTCTGGGTCCGTTCGGCCCGGATTTACCATTACGCTTATTTAGACGAAGTACTAACGCTGAAACGTCAGTGCCCCGGTTCACTGTCAGCTCAGGTAGTGCTACCCGATAACAACCTGCTTCGATCAACGCTGACTGTGTGCAAGAAAGCCTTTGAGCGGTGTACCACCCCCGACGAATACAGGGCCTTGGCCGGACGCATTCGAACATTTATCCGCAAGGCTTTTTATGCTGAGCAGTTTGATTTAGCCCTGCAATTCGGTGAACTACTCCGTCATATCGAACAACCGGGCTTTTCCAGCAACCTGTTTTTAAAACTAAGCCAACTCCGTTTTCCGGTAAATGGAATGTACAGGAAGTACCTAAAGTGGTATCCGGCAGGTCAAAAAGCGAAACTGGTTTAGATCGTTTGTGGTTATTAATTTACGGTGTATCGGGAACTCACTTAGTCGTATAACTGCACTAGCCCACGATAAACCGAAACAGTAACTTATTACTATGGCGGCCGAATTCATTAGACTTTATCCCAAAAACCCTGATCCGCGTCGAATTGAGCATATCGTAAAAGCACTACGCGATGGGGCAGTCATTATTTACCCAACCGATACGATTTATGGGATGGGTTGCGACATTCATAACGCCCGTGCTGTTGAGCGTGTTGCCCGGATTAAAGGGATCAAACCAACAAAAAACGACTTCTCTTTCATTTGTTATGATCTGAGCCACATTGCCGATTATGCCAAGGTCAGTAACCAGGCCTTTAAGGTGATGAAAAGTTTGTTACCCGGTCCGTTTACGTTTATCCTCCAGGCCACCGGAAACGTACCTAAACTACTGAACACCAATAAAAAAACGGTTGGTATCCGGATACCCGACAATGATATACCCCGGCAGATTGTACAGGTTCTTGGGAACCCGATTATCACGACCTCGATCCGCGATGAAGACGAAATCATTGAGTATTCGACTGACCCGGAATTGATCTTCGAGAAGTTCCAGAATCAGGTCGACATTGTTGTGGATGGCGGGTATGGCGGCAATATTCCATCGACGATTGTTGATGCTACTGACGACGATTTTTCAGTCATACGTCAGGGCTTAGGCGAATTAGTGCTTTGATAACTTAGGATTTGATACTATACTTGCACTCTGGGGTTAGCATTCCTTATTAGTGGAATCTACCCCTTTTTTTGTGAATTTATCAGTACTCAACTTAGTCTCTATGCGTTTTTCTCTAGCCGCACTAACTGTGATGGCTCTTTGCCAACTAACTGGCTGCTCAACCCAATCCAAACAGGAAGATTCGTCGAAAACCGGTAAAATTACCGCTGAAACATCAGCCAAAGGTCCGGCAACGTCCACAACTCCTTCTGACTCATCCGAAAAAACAGCCGCCGTTGCCACATCGTCGGCGATGCATAAAGATGGTGTATCAACCGGAGACTCTACACTTGACTCCCTAACCTACGCCCCTACCGGCGCCCTTTTGCCTAAATATCGCATATTCGCTTACTATGGCAATCCGCACTCTAAAAAAATGGGTGTGCTGGGAAAGTATCCGAAGGAAGAAATGCTGCATCGGTTAGATGAAGAGATCAAAAACTGGCAAAAAGCCGACCCGACAACCCCTATCCAACCCGCCCTGCACCTGGTTGCAATTTCGGCTCAGGGCTTACCCGGCAAAGATGGCGGTTACCGGATGCGCATGTCGGACAAAACAATAAAGAAAGTACTGAAGTGGGGCAACGAGCATAAAGCCATTGTTTTTCTGGACATACAGCGGGGTCATGCGCCACTGGGGCCTGAAATGGAATTTATGAAAAAGTACCTTAAGTTACCGTTTGTTCATCTGGGTATTGATCCTGAATTCTCCATGGTTACGGGTGCAAAACCGGGTACAAAAATCGGCTCCTATGATGCCTCCGATGTGAATCAGGCGGTGCAATTCCTGAGCCGTATCGTGAAGGAAAACAATTTGCCTCCCAAAGTACTAATCGTTCATCGCTTCACCCAGGGCATGATCAAGAATTACAAAAACATTAAACTCGACCCGAATGTCCAGATCGTTATGGACATGGACGGATGGGGCCCACCTGTTCTCAAAAAAGATTCCTATAAAGCGTATATTCAGAAAGAACCCGTACAGTACACCGGTTTCAAACTGTTCTACGACAACGATTTCCGCAAGCCCGGTTCTCGTATCATGACACCTGCCGAGGTACTTGCCCTCGACCCGAAGCCATTGTACATTCAGTACCAGTAATGTACATTCTACTTAAAACAAAAAAGGAGACTCTAGTAAGGTCTCCTTTTTTGTTGGTGCCGGATTGTTCTATTGGTAGTTTACAGTACTGGGAGTTTCTTATAAAAAATGGCTCGCGAGGTTTATCCATTTTTTACAAGAAAGCCCTTTTTTACTATCTAGTTGATCAAGCGTCCTACCCGGCTCCAGCGGATTTTGTGCCATATATCGGTAGGTACAGGATCGAGTGACATCCACACAAACACAGCTTTCCCGACAATGTGATCTTCCGGTACGAAGCCCCAATAGCGAGAATCTTCTGAGTTATGGCGGTTATCGCCCATCATAAAGTAGTAATCCTGTTTGAAGGTATAAGTCGCTTGTAATTGTCCGTCAATCCGGATGCTACCGGG
>CAXTJJ010000456.1:0-5145 GCA_964244155.1 uncultured Spirosoma sp. | reverse complement strand
ATTTCCCAGGTGTCGCCCAATGTAACGTCGGCCCTATTGGCAACCGAAGATGCCCGCTTTATCAAGCACTCCGGTATTGACCCCCGCTCTTTGTTCAGGGCGATAGGCGGGTTTCTCACCTTTAAAGATGCTTCCAGTTCAGGAGGTGGTAGTACGCTTACGCAGCAAACTGCCAAGAACCTGTTCGATACCCGACAGGAGGAACTTCGTGGTATTTTGGGTCATATTCCGGTCATTAGCCTGGTTATTGCCAAAACAAAAGAATGGATTCTGGCTGTGCGCCTGGAGCGCAATTACACCAAGCAAGAAGTCATGATGATGTACCTAAACACGGTTTCGTTTGGGAATAATACATACGGTATCAAAACAGCTGCTAAAACATACTTCAGCAAAGAACCCTGGAATCTGAATGTCGAAGAAGCCGCTTTGCTGGTGGGTATGCTCAAAAACCCGACCTTCTATAATCCGCGCTTATTCGAGGATCGGACGAGAGACCGTCGGAATGTGGTGTTGGGGCAAATGAAAAAGTACAAACTTCTAACCGAAGAGCAGTTTGTTACCTACAAAAGCAAGCCGCTGAAACTTGACTTTAGTGTCGAAAACCAAAACACAGGTATGGCCGCCTACTTTCGGTCTGTCATTCGTGACGACATAAAAAAGTGGATCAGACAATATAATGACGAAAATCCAGGTGCTGAGCTAGACTTATATACCAGCGGGTTGAAAATTTACACGACCATCGACTCTCGTATGCAGGCCTATGCAGAAGAAGCTGTTATGGCCAACATGCGCGATCAGCAAAAGAAGTTCTATGAGCACTGGCGCGGTCGTAACCCCTGGGTTAAGAAAGACCCCCGGACAAAGAAATACATTGAAATTCCCGGCTTTATTGAGTCTGTAGCACGTCGAACAATCCGCTTCAAGCAATTAAAGGCAGCCTATGGCGACGACGAGAAAGCTATCTGGCAGGAGATGCGCAAACCTATAAAAATGAAGGTATTTGTGTATGGCGGGCGACGAAATGACAAAGACACAACCATGAGTCCGCTGGATTCCATTCGGTACTATAAACGGCTGCTCAACACTGGCTTTATGTCTATGGACCCTCGGTATGGGTATGTGAAGGCATGGGTTGGCGGTGTCAATTTCAAGTACATGAAGTTTGACCACGTCCGTCAGAGTCGTCGTCAACCGGGTTCAACGTTCAAGCCCTTCGTTTACCTGACAGCCATGGATCAAGGCTTTGTAACGCCCTGTAGCCACATTATCGACCGCCCGACCGTGTTCGCACATGGAGAGGACAATAACAATGGGCCACCATGGATGCCAAAGAACTCGACAGGCCGTTATAGCGGTATAAACTTGTCATTACGCGAAGCCCTCGGTCAATCTATCAATACCGTTAGTGCGCAATTGATCAAGAAAACGCGTGCCGCAGCCGTAATCAAGTATGCGCATGACATGGGGATTGAAAGCAAAGATCTGCCCGATAATCCTACGCTCTGCTTAGGAACGGGCGATGTCTCTGTTTACGAGATGGTAGCCGCTTACTGCGCTTTTGCGAATGGCGGAACACGCGTGCGCCCGATGATGCTTATTCAGATTACGGATAAAAATGGTAATGTCCTGAAGAACTTTACGCCCGATGCCAAACAGGTGATTAGCGCAAACCGGGCCTACGAAATGCTTCATTTAATGCGTGGAGCTGTCGAAGACCCCAATGGAACAGCCCAACGGTTACGAACGCAGTATAAATTGCTGGATGGTGGCAACGAGATTGCAGCTAAAACCGGCACCACCTCCAATTATTCGGATGCCTGGTTCATGGGCATGACCCAGCATCTGGTCTCCGGCCTTTGGGTTGGTGGCGATGATCGGCCCATTCACTTCCGGGATATTTCGTTAGGACAGGGTGGCCGATTGGCTATGCCCGCCTGGGCCATGTATATGCAAAAGATATATAATGACCCCACACTGACACAGTATCGGCCCGAGCCTTTCCGGAAACCTAATGATTTTAAGATTGATTGTGGCGGCTACCATATAGATTCTTCCCAACGGTACATCCCGCCCAAAGTTGTACCCGAAGACGAGGATGAAATCTTGCAGTAGATTAGTTCAGGCCAGCAAATTGCTGGCCTTTTTTTACCTGAAATTTTAAGCAACCTTTAGACGATATAGGTTGTTTTGTAATACCAATCCTACGTCAAGATTGCACCCTAACCCGCCGACCGTTTTTGTTGGCAATACAGTATGCCTGAATTCGACTATAAAACAGAGTTAAGTAAGGTGCCGCACGAACCGGGCGTTTACCGGTATTTTGATTTATCGGGCGAAGTAATTTATGTAGGCAAAGCCAAGGACCTGAAAAATCGGGTCAGCAGTTATTTTACCAACTCTAAAGGGCACGACCGTAAAACTTTACGATTGGTAAGCCAGATTCGTAAGATTGAGTTTACTATCGTTCATACCGAGTTCGATGCGTTATTACTCGAAAATCAGCTTATCAAACGCTATCAGCCGAAGTTTAATATCCTCCTGCGTGATGATAAGACTTACCCTTTCGTTTGCGTCACGAATGAACATTTTCCGCGGGTCATTACTACCCGGCGTATAGATCGGAAGCAGGGTACGTTTTATGGCCCCTTTGCGAACCTAAAGCCCATGTACACGGTGCTGGATATGTTCAGTCAGTTGTTTACAATCCGTACCTGTAATTACAACCTGGCTCCCGAAAACATTGAAGCGGGTAAATACAAAGTTTGTCTGGAGTACCACATTGGCAATTGCAAAGGCCCTTGTGAAGGCAAACAGGCTGAGGAGGATTATGACAGTGATATTGAGCAGATTCATCACATCCTGAAGGGAAACCTTAAACCAGCCCAGGAGTACTTTAAAGATCGGATGGTTGAAGCTGCGAACGATCTGGCTTTTGAACAGGCACAGAAGTACAAGGAGAAAATGGATGTGCTACAGCGGTTTCAAAGTAAATCGACAGTTGTTAATCCAAAAATTGCTGACGCGGATGTATTCTCCATTGCGTCTGATGAAGTTTCCGCCTACATCAACTTTATGAAGGTAGTGAACGGTACTATTGTGCAGGCCCATACGGTAGAAATCAAAAAGAAGCTTGATGAAACGGACCCCGACCTGTTGGCGATGATGATTGTTGAATTTCGGGATCAGTATGGCAGTCAGGCAAAAGAAATTATTACAAACATTCCTCTTGATGTTGACTTAAAAGCCGAAGTAACAGTTCCGCAGATTGGCGACAAGAAGAAGCTGCTGGATATGTCGCTCAAGAATGTTCTGTATTTTCGGCGCGAACGTCAGGATCGGGCGGCAGCAGAAGCCACAGCGAATGCCAGTAAAAAAGATCGTGTACTTATTCGGCTCAAGCAGGACTTACAACTTAAAACGATTCCCAATCGGATCGAATGTTTCGATAACTCCAACATTCAGGGTACAAATCCGGTATCGGCAATGGTTTGCTTTGTGGGGGGTAAGCCAGCCAATAAAGAGTACCGGCATTTCTCGATAAAAACTGTTATCGGCCCCAACGATTTCGCTAGTATGTATGAGGTCGTTACTCGTCGATATACGCGCGTTTTGACAGAAGATACAGGCTTGCCCGACCTCATTGTCATTGACGGTGGTAAGGGGCAGCTAAGTGCAGCCTGCGATGCGTTAAAAGATCTGGATCTTTACGGAAAAGTCCCAATTATTGGTATTGCAAAACGCCTTGAAGAAATCTACTTCCCCGAAGATAACCTGCCATTGTATATTGACAAGAAATCGGAATCTCTAAAGCTGATACAACGAATTCGCGACGAAGCGCACCGGTTTGCCATTACCTACCACCGCGATAAACGAAGCCGAAACTCGCTGATCAGTGAATTGGAGAATGTAGAAGGCGTTGGCAAAAAAACAGCGGCCAAATTATTGAAACATTTCAAGGGTGTCACTAAAATTCGCGAGGCCTCGTTCGATGAAGTGGCAGAAGTGGTTGGGAAAGACCGTGCAGAAAAGCTTAAACATTACTTTGATACGATCGAAAATGCATAAAAAGAGCGGCATAAAGCCGCTCGTGTTACCTCACAAGGCATAAAAAAAGAGCGACTTTTCAGCCGCTCTTTTTTTTAATATTCCCAGAGACCATGCTCGGTTTCCATCAATTCATATTCAGTTTGGTACGATTTGAGTAACCCTTCGCGGTCACCATACATACCGACCAGATCCGTATCACCTGGGTTGGCCACTTTGGTAATTCGACCGTAAAACAACCGGAGATCAAACGCATCCGCCAGGTTTTTATGCTGGGCCTGATTTTGTGGGTTATACCAAATGAACTTCTTAGGGTCGCTACGGAAGAGCTTATCCAGGTCTTTGTACTTGAACGTTGCAATTGGCTTTTCAAAACCAGCCTGGTTTTTGTCGGCTGGCAGTAATAGTGTTACTGTCTGAATATCATAGTACAACCGTGACCGTTTGCGATCAAAAATCCAGTCTTCTTTAACTTCTAAAATATTCAACTCTTTAGGAAAGTATTCATCGCCCGACAGAGCAGGTGCAGCCGCAACGGCTACTGTATCCTTAGGAGCTTCGACAACAGGGGGAGCAACGACTTTACCTTTTTTGCCTTTTTTGGTAGCTGCTACCGACGATTTTTTCTTTGGTGTTCCCCAGCCATCATCAGCAGGTTGTGCATCAGCTTTTTTAGGCGTTCCCCAACCATCATCGGCAGGTTTCTTTTTCTTATCATCCTTTTTAGGGGAATCCCAACCATCCGAAGCACCTGCAGTTTTACCATCTTCAGAAAAGCCCGCTGCCTTTTCTTCAGCCGATAAACCTCCATCGGTGTTTGGAATCAGCATGTTTTCGTGAAACTTCTCAGGGGTTATCTTTGTCGTACACGAATCATTCGCGTAAGCTTCAATCAATCCCGCCTTCACGGCATCAATCAGGTATTTGGAAATTTCATTGTTCTTTGAGAACATCGACTGATTTTGTTTCTCCTTCAGGTCAATCCGACGCCAAAGGGTCTTCTTCATCATGATGTCGTTCTCGTTAATTCCACGAATCGAATTTGGATTTACGCCACTATTCGCTTTCTCCTGAGCCAAGGCCTCTCCTCCTGCCAGTGCC
>CAXTJJ010000455.1:0-5163 GCA_964244155.1 uncultured Spirosoma sp. | reverse complement strand
GTATAAATCGCTGCCCTCATGAACCCCTCCGATACACTGTTTCAAGGAAATAGTGAGATGACTTTACGTTGCCGCCAACTCGATTGGTTCCGAACGAGTTTGGGACCCGTCTCGCTTTGGGGCCAATCGTTGCGAACGGCTAGCCAACTGGTGCTGGCCTCGCCCTTTCCCAATATCCTATTATGGGGAGCGGAGTTGATCCAAATCTATAACGATGAGTATTGCTATTTAATGGGCAACAATCATCCGGCAGGCTTGGGCCAGCCTACTCAGCAGTGCTGGCCGGAAGTTTGGCACATTAATCAGCCTATCTACCAACGGGTCTGGGCGGGGGAGTCGGTCGCCTTCCAGGATGCGCTTTTTCCAATCACCCGGTCTGGCCAACTGGAAGAGGCTTGGTTTACCCTAGCCTATAGCCCCGTTCGGAACGAGTCAGACCAGGTAGGGGGGATTCTAGTGACGGTGTTTGAAACCACCAGCCGCATCTGGGAACAACAGCACCGACAGCAGCTTCAACAGGCGCTTCAGCAGCGGGAACAACGGCAGGCGCTCTTGCTGAACCTGAGCGATACCCTTCGACCCCTGACCGATGCGACTGAAATTCAAACGACAGTGAGCGATGCCGCGCTGACTTACTTTGGGGCCGACCGTTGCTACTATTGTGAAATCACAGAAGGCCAGGCCATTATCCGGCAAGATGCGAACCGGGCTGGGCTACCATCCGTCGCTGGCACCTATCCGTTAAACCGTTTTCCACTGCTGCAAGCAGTCATTGATGCCGGACGACCCTTTGTCGTATCCGATATTCATTCTACCAACTTGGTGGACGAGCCCTTACGACAACTCTGTGTTCAGTTACAAGTCATTTCCTTTGTGGATGTGCCGGTCATCAAGAAAGGGCAGCCGGTCGGCGTTCTGTGTATCACCCAATGTACCCCTCGCGCTTGGGAAGAGTTGGACGTGCAACTGGCCCAAGAAATTGCTGACCGCACCTGGGCCGCCGTCGAACGGACCCGCATCGAAGAAGCCCAACGCCACTCCGAGGAACGGCTGCGGCTGTTCGTCCAAGCGAGTTCAGATATCGTTTATCAGATGAGCGCCGATTGGGTGCAAATGAAGTATTTGGTGGGTAAAAATTTCTTAGTTGACGCCCAGACTCCTACGCACTCCTGGTTGGAAACCTATATTCCTCTCCAAGATCAATCCGCTGTCAAGGCCATGATTCAACAGGCAATTACCAGTAAAAGCCTGTTTGAACTGGAACATCAGGTCATTCAGGCCGATGGTCGGTTAGGTTGGACGTTTTCGCGGGCTATTCCTGTCCTCAACAAAGAAGGCGACATCCAGGAATGGTTTGGTACGGCCAGTAACATTACGGATCGTAAACAGGCTCAAGTCGCCCTGGAGGAGGCTGACCGACGTAAAGATGAATTTCTGGCCATGCTGGCCCACGAACTGCGCAATCCCCTAGCTCCTATTCGTAATGGCCTACAGGTGCTGACCACGACGGAACCAACGGAACCAACGCTGAACGCACTGCTGCCGATCATGAACCGACAGATGGATCATTTAATGCGGATGGTGGATGATCTGCTGGATGTAAGCCGCATTAGCCGGGGCCGCATTGAATTGCGTAAACAGCGGATGGATCTGACCCAGATGGTTGCTCAGGTCATTGACGCGATGCGACCGCTATTTCCCCCTTCAAATCGGCAGTTGACCACGCACCTACCCGATTATCCCTTATATGTGGATGGGGACGCAACGCGGTTAAATCAAGTGGTCACGAATCTGCTGAACAATGGATTACGGTATACTCATGAGGGGGGACAGGTCTGGCTCACTTTGGAGCGGCACGGTCAACAAGCCCTGTTGCGGGTAAGGGACAATGGGATTGGTTTAGCGGCCGACCAGTTGAAAGCCGTTTTTGGGCTATTCGTTCAGATGGATAAATCGTTAGCTCGCTCGTATGGGGGACTCGGTTTAGGGCTCTCGTTGGTGCAAGAACTGATTCAGCGGCACGGTGGGCAAGTAGAAGCCCAAAGCCCTGGCCTTGAACAAGGCAGTGAATTTATCGTCACTTTACCACTTTTACTGACTGACCATGAATAGTGAAACCGAGCGGGTTCCCCCTGGCACGCGCATCTTAGTGATTGATGACAATGTCGATGCATCGCTCATTGTGAGTATGGGTCTACAACTGAAGGGTTACACCGTTCAACGAGGTACTAGTGGCCCACAGACGCTGTCCATCGCCGAGGCCTGGCTTCCCCAGGGTATTCTCTTGGACATTAGTATGCCGGGTATGAATGGGTATGAGACCTGTCGATTACTACGACAGCAAGCTTGGGGGCGGTCGATGGTCATCATCGCCTTAACGGGTTACGGTCAAGAAGAAGACCATCGACGGTCGGAGGAAGCGGGCTTTGATTTGCATTTGGTAAAACCCGTTGATTTGGCTCTTCTGCCTAGCTTACTTATCGACCTAATCAGTAAGAAAAAGGCGGACGCAGCCCAAGAGTAGGTAATCGACTATTGACCAGATCTGTAAAAACACTGATCCATTGATAACTAGCCCTTTACCTTACTTTAAATTCTACAAACTCTCTAATTCAGGTTCTACAGGGTAGTATTTACTTAATGTACTACCACTATGGGTTCTACCCTACAAGTATGCCTTATTGATGACGGAGCCGATTATCGTTTTCTCATTCAACAGGTGTTTAAGCATTATCTTCCAACTTATTCGATGACCCTGTTTTCTAGTGGGAGAGCCTTTCTAGATAAGCTCCCCCATCTTGATCAGCTACCAAATTTAGTTTTACTGGACCGACACATGCCCAGCTTAGACGGACATCAGACCCTCGTTATCTTAAAAGAGCATCCTACTTACAAAAAAATTCCGGTCGTGATGATGAGCGCGGAGGCCTCAACTTATGAAATTAATGATTGCTATGAAGCGGGGGTTAATTCATTTCTTCGTAAATCAATGGACTTCGACTCGATGAAAAACCAAATGACCGTCCTTTGTCAATACTGGTTGGAAATGAATCTAAAATCGGTTGAAATGGCCTAATTACTAAAGGCTTACTGCTTGTTTTTAGCTCTTATCATAAGATTTTCCATACAACTAGGCTAGGAGAAATACAACGGGTAAGCAGCCAAAAGTAATAGACTTTGCCAAGTAACGTCCTTTACTTTATTCTCGCAAAACGCTCCTGTTTAAGACGAAAGCGATTTCATATATCCTCTAATAGGTGGCGACCCTCTAACGTCGAACTCAGGAGTTTGCTGACCGCTCAGGTTTCCCCAATGAGAAATCACTAAAAAGTAAAAGGCCGAAACCTACTTCGATCAAGCCCCCGGTGAGCGTAGTGACCAACGAATCCAGGTTTGAGCTAAACAAACCATAAGCCCCTGCCCCTAACAGACCCCCTAATAGCCAGAATAGTTTGTTGCCATACAGGGTGCGAAACGTTAAGTAGCGGCCGCCGATGATCAATAACATGGCTTGAAAAAACCAGGCTGCTCGTAGGAGCGAAAGCCCATACCCAATCGGGATCGTCATCACCATAAACAAGGTGCCTTCCAGGGCAAGACCACTCAACGGATTGACGGTGTTGGTAGCTGCTTTTACGCCCATCATTTTATTGATCATTGTACTAATGGGATGAATCAGGGCACCACCGACCAGGAGTGTCCAGATGGCCTGTTTAGTGGACGAATTGTAGATAACACCGGCTGTTATGAGCCATATGATTCCCGAGACGAATACCCCGGTAGCGCCATTTCGGTACTCAATTCTCATGGCCGTTTGGGCTTCGGTTATTGAATCAATTGGGTAGTTGTGTTGCATGGGCAAAAGCCTAGTCTGGATTAAGTAAGCCTAAAACAATTCAAGGGCTTCTCAAGCTCCAACAGAAACAGGCCTAGAGGTAAAAATGGATTATGAAAGGTGATTTAGCCGATTGAATAGGTGCTGTACTATCGATCGGTCGATAGCTTCTTAATAAACCCTCCAAATTGAGACGATATGGGTTCATGCATCTGCTTCTTGAAAAGGGCGTTTTTTAAGCATATATGAATACCCCTACTGCACAAAAAAGCGATTACATCCCGCTAGGCCTATTAATTGTTAGCCCCATTTAGTAACATACGTTTAGCCACTCCGTACTGGTCATCAGGTACGCCTTGGCAGAAACGGACAATTAGGGCCCAACCTGTCCGAAATCGTACAGTGATTAATAGTTGTATAGCCATTTAGAGCGTCTAGGAGGAGTTTTTGACTGTGGTACAATAGTTGAGCCCTACCAAATCAGTGTGTAACTAAAGGAGGCTATGAACCGTTGGCTGCCGGATTGTGCCTACAGGATTGTCAGTGACGGATGAATGTTTGCAGGGCGGGTCTGCTGGCAGTGGTCATCACCCGGCTAACTCTTAGCGTCCAAAGCATTAGAGCCGCCCGGAGCAACCTAATCCAATTGGTATCAAACGAACAGATGTCTAAACAATGATCACTAATTATCTCAAAATTGCCTGGCGGAACCTCGCTAAAAATCGTACCTACACTATTATCAACATCACGGGACTAGCCCTGGGGATGGGCGGTGCCCTGCTGATTTTTGCGCTCGTACGATTTCATTTTGCCACCGACAAACAACACCATAATTATGACCGGATTTACCGGATTGTCTCGACCTATCTCCGCCTGGAAGGCGAACTTCACTCGCCCGGGGTCCCTTACCCCTTCGGCAAAGCCGTCCGCACTGAGTATCCAGGGGTAGAACAACTGGCCATGATCAACCTGTGGGATGAGCCGATGGTAGCGGTACCAACCCCGAATGGACCAGACCAGAAATTTAAAGATACCGATAAGTTGGGCGCCTTTGTGGAGCCCTCCTATTTCCGCATCTTCGATTATGAATGGCTGGCGGGTGGCCCAACCGAGCTTAACCAGCCAAATACGGCGGTCATCAGCACCGAAAATGCCGTTCGATACTTTGGAACGACCGACCACGTTGTTGGTAAAGTGATTAAACTGAGTGGGACCGTAAGTGCCCGAATTGTCGGCGTATTCCGCGACTACCGGGACAACACCGACTTTGCTTCCCAGATAATGCCTTCATACGCCACCCTAAAGGAATTTCAGGGGGCGCCCTTGGA
>CAXTJJ010000454.1:0-5241 GCA_964244155.1 uncultured Spirosoma sp. | reverse complement strand
CAACAGCGCGGAGTTCTGAATTAGAGCCGAAGATCAGATCGACACGGGTGCCGGTCCACTTAGGTTCGCCCGTTTTACGGTCACTACCCACAAATATACTCTGGGCATCTGACGTGGCTCGCCAGGTAGTACCCATATCGAGCAGGTTGACGAAATAGTCATTGGTGAGTGCCTCTGGCCGTGACGTGAAAACGCCGTGTTTCGAGTGATCGAAGTTCGTATTCAGCACACGCATGCCACCCACGAGCACCGTCAACTGAGGAATCGTCAAGGTCAACAGTTGTGCTTTGTCGATCAACATATCCTCAGCTGCCGACTTGTGTTTAGCGTTCAGATAGTTGCGGAAACCGTCGGCACTTGGTTCAAGGGCATCAAACGACTGTACGTCGGTTTGTTCCTGCGACGCATCGGCCCGGCCCGGTGTGAAGGGGACCGTTACCGCATGGCCAGCATTCTTAGCTGCCTGTTCAACGCCCGCACAGCCACCCAATACAATTAAGTCGGCGAGTGAAATCTTTGTATCGCCAGACTGGCCACCGTTGAATTCAGACTGAATTCCTTCGAGCGTCTTCAGAACGGAAGCCAGTTGAGCCGGATCGTTGACTTCCCAATCTTTCTGGGGTGCCAGACGAACACGTGCCCCATTAGTGCCACCACGTTTGTCGGAGTTACGATAGGTAGATGCCGATGCCCAGGCCGTAGATACCAGCTGAGATACCGATAGGCCGGAAGTCAGAATCTTTCCCTTCAGATCAGCGACGTCCTGATCAGTAACGAGTGCGTGCGTAACGGCGGGGACGGGATCTTGCCAGATCAACTCTTCGGTAGGAACTTCCGGGCCAAGATAGCGCTCAATTGGCCCCATATCGCGGTGCGTCAGTTTAAACCACGCCCGGGCAAACGCGTCGGCGAACTCAGCCGGGTTCTCATGGAATCGTCTTGATATTTTCTCGTATGCCGGATCGGCCCGAAGCGCCAGATCGGTCGTTAACATCGTTGGTGCATGACGCTTTAATGGATTGTGCGCATCGGGGACAGTACCAGCCCCTGCACCATCCTTGGGTTGCCACTGATGGGCTCCGCCGGGGCTTTTCGTCAGTTCCCATTCGTAGCCAAACAGATGCTCAAAATAGTCATTGCTCCATTGGGTTGGGGTTGTGGTCCACGTTACCTCCAGCCCACTGGTAATGGTATCTGCCCCATGACCGCTCCCAAAGGTGTTTCTCCAGCCTAGGCTTTGTTCCTCAATGGCTGCACCCGCAGGTTCTGAATGAACGTATTTTGTGGGATCGGCAGCACCGTGGGTTTTGCCGAAAGTATGACCACCTGCAATCAGGGCGACAGTCTCTTCGTCATTCATGGCCATACGACCAAAAGTTTCCCGAATGTCCTGTGCGGAGGCCAGTGGGTCTGGATTTCCTGCTGGCCCTTCCGGGTTCACATAGATGAGACCCATATTGGCTGCACCAAGGGGAGATTCCAGTTTACGATGACCGTTGCTGCCAGCATACCGGACATTGTCGCCCAGCCACTTGGTTTCAGAACCCCAATAAACATCTTCTTCAGGTTCCCACACATCTTCACGTCCTCCACCGAAACCAAACGTCTTCAAGCCCATTGATTCAAGGGCGCAGTTGCCGGTAAGGACCATCAGGTCAGCCCATGAAAGTTTCCGGCCATATTTCTGTTTTATCGGCCACAAAAGCAGACGAGCCTTGTCGAGATTTGTATTGTCGGGCCAGCTATTGAGGGGTGCAAAGCGAAGGGTGCCTGCGCCTGCCCCACCCCGACCATCACCAATGCGGTAGGTACCCGCACTGTGCCACGCCATCCGAATGAAGAACGGACCATAGTGGCCGTAATCGGCAGGCCACCAATCCTGTGACTCCGTCATCAAGGCGATGATATCCTGCTTCACCGCAGCCAGATCAAGCGTTTTGAATTCCTCCGCGTAGTTAAACTGCTCGTCCATTGGATTGGACAGAGACGAATGCTGGCGAAGTATATTTAACTTCAACTGATTTGGCCACCAATCGCGGTTTCGGGTGCCGCCACCCGCACTTTTGTTTAATGCCCCACCCGAAAACGGGCATTTGCCAACTGTATTTACTTTACTATCGTCATTGACGTCCCATACTGACGGGTCCTGCGTATCCTGAGTTCCGTTCGTTTCCATGTTTGGCAGAGTTTACTTGAATGATGAATCAAATTTAGACTAATCTACACTATAGTTTTTATTAATTGTTTTTATATAGTTATAGAAAAAATCTATATGACAGATTGCCAGGCATCAGGGAGTGGAGGCCTGACCAGTCGGTTTCGGCAGAGTAGATGAGCCCCGTATCTTGTCGGGTTTTACCCCTTTTTCTGCTCCTTTGCCCAGGCGTCTTTCAGAGTAACGGTTCGGTTAAACACGGGTCGCTCGGCGGTAGAGTCCTGATCGAGGATGAAATATCCCTTACGCATAAACTGAACGTTGGTAAGTGAACCGGAATGGGCCGCTTCGACCAGTGCCGGTTCCACAAAGGCACGAACAGTGGCCAATGAGTTTGGATTAATCAACTCTTTGAAATCCCGCTCATCGGCGGCCGGATTCTCGACAGAGAAAAGTCGGTCATACAGGCGAACGTCGGCTTCGACGGCATGAGGCACTGATACCCAGTGGATAGTGCCTTTCACGTTGATTCCCGACGTATCGGAACCGCTCCGGCTTTCGGGAATATACGAACAGCGCAGCTCGATGATCTCACCCGCGTTGTCTTTTACCACCTCGTCGCATCTGATAATATACGCACCCTTCAACCGGACCATGCCGCCCGGAAATAGCCGGAAGAACTTTTTGGGCGGAACTTCCATGAAGTCATCGCGTTCAATGTACACCTCACGGCTAAAGGGCACGTCCCGTTCGCCCGAGTCAGGGTCTTCGGGGTTGTTCTCGATGCGCATGATCTCCTCACGACCAACTTCGTAATTGGTAATGACGAGTTTTAGCGGGTGTTCGTCCAACACAGCCATCACACGGTGGGTCGTTTTATTCAGTTCTTCGCGAAGGCAGAACTCCAGCAAACCAACGTCGATCAGGTTATCGCGCTTGGCAATACCGATACGGTCGGCAAACTCGCGGATACTGGCGGGTGTATAACCGCGCCGACGTATGCCCGCAATGGTTGGCATACGGGGATCATCCCAGCCGGTAACGTGACCTTCTTCTACCAGTTGCTTGAGTTTTCGTTTGCTCATAACCGTGTAGGTCAGATTGAGCCGGGCAAATTCTATCTGGCGGGAGGGGAAAATCTCCAGTTTGTCGATAAACCATTCATATAGAGGCCGGTGTACCTCGAACTCCAGCGTACATAACGAATGCGTAATATGCTCGATAGCGTCCGACTGCCCGTGGGCGAAATCGTACATCGGGTAAATGCACCAGGCATCGCCGGTGCGGTGGTGATGGGCGTGTTTGATGCGGTAAATAATTGGGTCGCGGAGCTGCATATTCGGCGATGCCATATCGACTTTCGCCCGCAGTACTTTTGCCCCATCCGGGTACTCGCCCGCTTTCATGCGCCGGAACAGGTCGAGGTTTTCATCAACACTCCGGTCGCGGTATTGACTTAACCGACCCGGCTCGGTGGGAGTGCCTTTTTGTGCCGCTATTTCTTCGGCCGTAGAGTCATCAATATAAGCTAAGCCTTTCTGAATCAACGTTTCAGCAAATTGGTAGATCTGATCGAAGTAGTCGGAGGCATAGAATTCGTTCTCCCAGTCGAAGCCAAGCCAACGCACGTCATTCTTGATCGAGTCGACGTATTCAGTATCTTCAGTAACGGGATTGGTATCATCGAAACGGAGATTTGTCTGCCCGCCGTATTTATCGGCCAGACCGAAGTTCAGGCAAATCGACTTGGCGTGACCGATGTGCAGGTAGCCATTTGGTTCGGGCGGAAAACGAGTATGGATACGGCCCCCGTTCTTCCCGGAAGCCAGATCATCTTCAACTATTTGTTCAATAAAATTCAACGAGCCTCCGGTGGGTTCGCCGACGTCTTTAGTTACTTCGGTCATGTCGCTAATCGCTACTAGTAAAGCCCCGAAATTACGGCCTTTGAGCGGGTTTGACAAACAAGACAGGTGGTTGTTCGGAAATGAAAGATGGGTTGTGTGTTTCAGCATTCTGAACATCAGGTTTGTCTACTTAGTTAATTTATGAATAGCAGGAGAGGAATTTTACTTAAGTACTCGAAATCAGTTAATTAATTTATTATTAATCGCGAACAAAAGTGTGTTCTGAATCAGTTGTTAAATAGTACACGCTGTTGACTATCGTCAGTGCCGGGTGCTATTGCCACTCATTACGTTATGAAGACTTGTTGGTTTATACTTCTATTTGGGGTTGTTTGCCTATTTCCCGGTGCAGCTTTCGCACAAAATACATCCGATTCATTAGCCAGACAGGCCTATCTGCCCGATTGCATTCAATATGCGTTAGGGCATCAGCCTATCGTGCGGCAGTCGATTATTGATCAGGAGATTGCGGAACGGACCGTGCAAAGCTCCCTGGCGGCCTGGTATCCGCAAATCGCGGCCGGGTATAATCTGTTACACTACCTCAAATTGCCCGTTACCCTGATTCCCGATGCCACAACGGGAGAAAAAAGGCCGGTTGCCCTGGGGGCTCAGAATACATCGACCGCTTCTTTCTCATTAACGCAAAGTATTTTCAATCGAGATTTATTGCTGGCCAGCCGAACAGCCGATACATACCGTGCTCAGGCGAATCAGACTACCGTTCGGAACAAGATTGATGTTGTCGTCAACGTGAGCAAAGCCTTTTACGATGTCATTCTGACGCAACGACAAGTGGAGATCTTGAGCGAAGATATTATTCGCCTGCAACGCAGTTTACAGGACGCCACCAATCAATACCAGGGCGGAATTGTAGATAAAACAGACCCCCAACGGGCGAAGATTGCCCTTAACAACAGTCGCGCCCAGCAGAAGCAGTACAATGACCTGGTGGGTGCCAAAGTGCAGACACTCAAGCAACTTATGGGCTATCCGCCCAATGTGAATCTTAATCTGGCTTATGACACCCTTCAATTAGCAAATGAGGTGGCACTCGACACGCTGTTGCTGGTGAATCCGCAGAGTCGAATCGAATACCAGCTTTTACAAAGCCAGGGTCGACTGCTGGAGGCCAATGTTCGGTATAACCGCTGGTCTTACCTGCCAACGGTGAGTGCT
>CAXTJJ010000453.1:0-5250 GCA_964244155.1 uncultured Spirosoma sp. | reverse complement strand
TTCTGGTGGGTGTCAGTTACAATTACTTTTTGCAAAAAGACTTTGTCTTCGTTATGTCATGACTTATTTATACCGTTGCGCGCACTACCAAACAGTCCTGTTACTAAGCGGGTTACTGTTGCTGTGTTCTGGTTTAACCAATGCGCAGATGACTACTGTTACTGGAACCATTATTGACGGCGCTTCAAACAAGCCCCTCCCCTTTGCCAACGTCGTTTTCGTTGGTACAACTATTGGCACGACCACGAACGAACAGGGCGCTTACACGTTGACAGGAAATGGTAGTTTTACAAAAATTGCTTTCTCGTTTATTGGCTATAAATCCGTTACCCGAACCATTACGCCCGGCTCAACACAACAGGTAAATCTCAAGCTGGAGTCAGATTCCCAGCTACTGAAAGAAGTGGTTATCCACAGTGGCAAACGGGAACGCTACCGCAACAAAAATAACCCGGCCGTTGAACTGATCCGAAATGTAATTAGCCATAAGGAGCAGAATCAGATAGATCATTACAACTATGTGTCGTATGAAGAATACGACAAATTACAGTTCTCGCTCAGCAGTTTGTCTACAAAAGTATCGGAGCGGAAAATATTCCAGAAATACCAGTTTCTGCTGGCAAATCGGGACACCACTACCCTGCCCGGTAAGTCGCTGCTCCCCATCTACCTGGAAGAAAAGGTAACAGACACTTATTTTCGTAAAAGTCCGCAGAAGGAGAAATCCATCGTCAAAGCCAAAAAACGGGTCGATTTCGGCCAGTATTTCGACAACAATGGCCTTAGCCTTTACCTGAACCGGATGTACTCAAAAGTCGATATTTATTCGAATTCGATTTTCCTGATGACCAACCAGTTCCTGAGCCCCATTGCCACGACAGCACCGACGTTCTACCAATATTATCTGGCCGATACACTCCAGGTTGGTACGACAAAGCTGATCGGTTTGACCTTCGTGCCCCGCAATGCAACAGACATGCTCTTTCAGGGTAAGATGTATGTGACGCTGGACAGTAACTACGCTGTTCAGCGAATCAATCTGTCGATAAACCCAAAGATCAACCTCAACTGGGTTCGCGATATGCAGATTCGCCTGCAATTTGAACAGAACACCGATGGAAAATATTTTCTAAGCAAAAGCGATCTGTTGGCCGATTTCGGTATTAGTAAAGGCAAGGGGGGTGGCATTTTCGGGCAGCGAACGTTGTCTTACAAAAACTACAAAACGAACGAACCACAGGCCGACGAATTTTATGGAGGCCAGCCGCAGGTGGTAGAAGCCGATGCCACGACCAAATCGGATCAGTTCTGGGTCGAAAACCGCCACGATACATTGTCGGCCGCCGAGTCGAAGATATACGCCAACATCGACAGCCTGAAACGAATGCCCTCGTTCCGGCGTACAATGGAAGCCCTCACGTTTGTGGTTGCCGGGTATAAGTCATTCGGTGCCTTTGAAATAGGACCAGCCAACACGTTCTACAGTTTCAATCCGGTAGAGGGGTTTCGGTTACGGCTGGGCGGTCGCACTACGCCGGAATTAAGCAAACGGTACTATGCTGAAACGTATGCCGCCTATGGCTTCAAAGACCAGCGCTGGAAGTATTTTCTGAGCGGAACGTATTCGATCAATAACAAAACCATTTACCAGTTTCCACAGAATTACATCCGGGCGAGTTTCCAGCGCGATACCAAAATTCCGGGGCAGGAGCTTCAGTTTGTGCAGGAGGACAACTTTTTGTTGTCCTTCAAACGGGGTGTCAACGACAAATGGCTCTATAACGACACCTGGCGAATCGACTATGTACATGAATTTGAGAACCACTTTTCGTACAGTATCGGGTTTAAAAACTGGCAGCAGGCGCCAGCGGGAGCGTTGAAGTTCAAACGCGAGGACGACAACGAGAACACGCCATCACCCACAGTAATTACCTCCGAGTTCACGGTGGAAACGCGCTGGGCACCCAATGAGCAGTTCTATCAGGGCAAGATTTACCGGGTGCCGATTGTGGGCAAATACCCGGTCTATACACTGCGCTTTGCCGCCGGTATAAAAGGCTTGCTCAACAGCCAGTACAATTACCAAAACCTGACGGGCACCATTAGCAAACGCTTTATGTTGTCTCAACTCGGGTATTCGAACGTAACGGTGCAGGGCGGCTACATTTTCGGGCAGGTACCGTTCCCGCTGCTGAACATTCACCGGGCCAACCAAACGTATGCGTATCAATTAAATTCGTATAACCTGATGAACTTCCTGGAGTTCGTAAGCGACCACTACGCCAGCATAAGCATCGACCATTCGTTCAATGGGTTTTTCTTCAACAAAATCCCCTTATTCAAGAAGTTGAAATGGCGGGAAGCGGTCTCCTTTAAGGCACTCTACGGCGGTTTACGCAGCCAGAACGATCCGCAGCAGAATCCATCCCTGTATCAGTTCCCGACAGATGCGCTGGGAATACCGTACACCTACACGCTCAACAAAACGCCCTACATTGAAGCCAGTGCGGGCGTTGCCAACGTACTGAAGTTTTTCCGGATCGATCTGGTCAAACGGCTGAATTATCTCGATCACCCAAATGTGTCGCAATGGGGTATCCGCGCCCGTGCCACGTTTGACTTTTAACGCAAGACACCACCTACCATGCAACAGACACTTTCCTTTCGCACACGAATTCAATTGGGGATATATACCCTCATCAATCCCTTTGTCAGGTTGCTGATTCGAATAGGGCTAACGCCGAATATGATTACGACCATCGGACTGGTTTTAAACATCGGGGTGGCGTTAATTTTTATTCTGGGTGCCCAACAAGGTAACCGGGGTGATTTAAGCTATGTTGGATGGGCTGGTGCGCTGGTGCTGTTTGCCGGTTTATTCGATATGCTGGACGGACAGGTAGCGCGGCTGGGCAAGATGAGTTCACTCTATGGAGCCCTCTTCGATTCGGTGCTGGATCGCTACAGTGAACTGATTATGTTTCTGGGGATTTGCTATTACCTTATTGCCCATCACTATTTTTTTGGTTCGCTGTTCGCCTTCATTGCCTTGATTGGTTCCATGATGGTTAGCTACACCCGCGCCCGCGCCGAAGGGCTGGGTATCGAGTGTAAAGGGGGGCTTATGCAGCGCCCCGAACGGGTCATCACCATTGGTGTGTCGGCGCTGGCGTGCGGCTTCCTGGCTCCGCTGCTCGGACCCGACTTTAAAGTCTATGTGCCGGGCATTCCCGTGCATGTGTTCGAGACGATGTCAATCTTCACCCTGCCGTTAACGATCATGGCGGTGATGACAAACCTCACGGCTTACAATCGCCTGATGGACGCGAAGAAAGCGCTCACCCAAAAAGAGAAGCCTGCTTCGCCGTCTAACGCCCTGATGCTGACGTTTCTGCTGCTCACCGCCACACTGGGCCACTCGGTTGTGGCGCGGGGAGTGGCGACAGCTTACAACGACGACCAGCCAAAGTTGAGCTTTCCGGTCCCTAAAAACATTCCCAACCAGTTATTTTACCTCCAGCGAGATCCCAATATCAATACCATTATCTGTGCGTTGAATGTAAAAAACGGTCAGTTGGATAAACACGAACCAGTTCGTGTTTTCTGGATTCGCTATACCGAACAAAGCCAGCAAAAGGAGCTTTCCTACATTCAGCGTACGTTTGCCTACGGCATTAAAGCCCACGCGCTCTCGAACGACGAATTTGAACTGAACTTTGTCTCTTACAAGAAATTTCCGCTACGCCTGGCCAAATCGGAGCGGACCCCCGGTTACTATGTGTATGCCACGGTGAATCAGAAAAAGGTAATTCTGAGACGTCTCTACCTTCATATTGAGGGCGGTACATTGTGGATGCCGAATGTCAAATACATTCAGGTCGAAGGCATTAACGCATCGACCGGCGAGAGCACTGTCGAACGCATTATGGTCTAGGACAAGTTTGTTTTTTGACAGGATTAACGGATTTTCAATCAACAAAATCCTGTTAATCCTGTCAAAAGTAGAAGTCACATTCTGAACCGGAATCATTAAAATTAAACTTGTCCCACACCCTTCCGAACTTGTTTACCGATAAAATGATACCGAATTCATCTATTGCCAACCCCACTCTTTCCAAACAGATTGTAACGCTAAGTCTGATCTCACTTGGTTATTTATTGCTGTCTTTTCTGCTGGTCGGGTTCAAGTCCGATCAGTTGTTTCTGATTGGGTTAGTCAATGGTTTGTATTATGCTTCCAGCCAGAGCCGCAAGTTTGTTATCGGTTTCTCTATTTTCATCGTGTACTGGATCGTTTTCGACTACATGAAAGCGTTCCCGAACTACCGATACAACACGGTACATATTGAATCTCTCTACCTGCTGGAAAAAAAGCTGTTTGGCATTCAGGTCGGCTCGGTCGTGCTAACCCCCAACGAATACTGGCTCGCTCACCGGACTACCTTTCTGGATGTGCTGACCGGGATATTCTACTTAACCTGGGTTCCCATTCCACTCTCATTCGCGACCTACCTTTTTTTTAAAGACCGGCCCGCCTTCTACCCCTTTGCCTTGACATTTGTACTGGTCAACCTACTGGGCTTTGTAGTGTATTACCTGTACCCGGCCGCCCCACCCTGGTACGTTCAGGCCCATGGGTTTGTTTTTCAGGCACATACTCCCGGAAATACCGCTGGTCTGGCCAATTTTGACCGATACGTTGGCATTTCGCTATTCAGCTCTATTTACGCCAAAAGCTCGAATGTTTTTGCTGCCATGCCGTCGCTGCATTCGTCTTATCCAGTGATTGTGTTATACTACGGGCTTACGAAAAAACTAGGTCTGGTAAATCTGTTCTTTATGGTGGTCATGGGAGGCATCTGGTTTTCGGCGGTCTATTCGAGCCACCATTATGTACTGGATGTATTGGCTGGCATTACGTCTGCCCTTGCAGGCATAACGCTGTTCAATCAGTTGGCCAGGACAAGCTGGATGGCAAGCTTCATTCAACGCCTGGTAGCTTTAACGGCCTAGCCACGATCAATAGCTAATACAGAAAATTTGATTTAACCACAGAGGCACCGAGTGCACAGAGGTTCAACGGGGTACTTTCTGCCTCATTAAGCCTCTGTGCACTCGGTGCCTCTGTGGTTAAAGATCTCTTTGTTAAACGAAAGAATGTTAAAAGTGATCATTATTCGTGTTCAATCGTAACGCTGGCGCGGCTGCAAGTAAAAAACCGGCATTTATCGAACGGCAAAAATCACTGTG
>CAXTJJ010000452.1:0-5278 GCA_964244155.1 uncultured Spirosoma sp. | reverse complement strand
TTTTTTACAACTTTTTCAAGTCGATTCGCTCAACTCCCCGATTGAAGCCCTGCCAAATCATAGTTTTTTGGTCAGCAGACAATTCTAACGAGTAGCCATCATACATCAAGCCTATATTTTCCAGAAATGCTTCCTCTGGCTCAGTCAACCGTAAACCAACCGGAAAATAAAATGAAAAGGTAAAGGATGCCAGTGGTCCTTTTTTATCAATAAGCCATTCTGAATTAGCCAGTAGATCAAACTGGATCGGGTAGGTTTTGTTGTTGAATTGAAGGGTACCATTATATTCGCCACGGCGCAGGTCCTTGGGTGATGTTCGGGCTGGCGAAGCGGGTTGAACCGTTAGTATAGCAAAGTCCTGAAAGGTAGTGTCTTTAGTTAGGGGTATCTTTTTTTGATAATAGTTATCAGGTTGGTAATTGACCTGTACTTTTTGCATTTTCCATGTACCCACTAACTGAGGCTCAAGTTCACGCATAAGCTGGATACTGGCTTTATCGAAATCAATTTTCGGTGCTTCGTTTTCAGAACACTGACTGAACAAAATACTGGTAACTAATAGAAAGAAGTGGATTGGAAGTCTCATAACTAGTTTATTTGATATACGACGAAGACCGGGCTAAAACCGGCGACTGATGCCCGTGCCGAGCATGAAGCTCATACCGGTATCATTAAAATTAGTAACTCTTAGTCGAACGTCGGCACTCCAGCGTGGATCAAAGAGCCACTCGTATTCGGTAGCAACATGCCCGCCTACGTTCAACGAATGATATTCCTGCCGATTGATAGCCACAGCCTGCAAGCCGTTTGGTGAGAATAGAGCCGATCCACCCCGGTATATATCATCCCGCCGATACCAGGCAGAAAGCCCCACGCCCAATCGCAGTGCATGGCGCGGGTGACGCATTACGTTAACCAGCAGGCTAGCGTCTGCAGTGAAGCGTTCCCTACGATTAGGATCAGGAACGATATCATTGAACGATTGATTCATAGACCTAACGCGCATATAACCCAGTTCGGCGGCTATCAGGATGCGGTCATTCCGAAAATGACGAGCCAGTCGGCCCACGTAACGCGGCCCTATATCGTCAGGTCCATCGAGTGTGGTCAGGTCAACACCGAACCGAACCGAATTGCGCCCAACGGGGACTTGGGCATTCAATAAACCCGAAACCAATAGGCCCATAAACAGTAGAAAATATTGTTTCATATCGTTGGAGAGCAGTTTATTGACAGGACCATTCGATTGTCAGGGCGCCGGTTGTGCCCGGAGCCCCCGTTACCACTAACTCGGTTTCGATTGTCGAATAAAAGTCGCCACGAAAGGATTTATCCGTATACGTACCGGCTGCCAGCGTATCACGCCGAATAGGGTAAGAGCCTTGACTGGACGCGAGCGGATCGACATGCAACGTAATTGGCTGACTAATCGTACCACTCACACGAATCGTCATGGAGCTTGGATAGTTTTTTGGGGCAGGCAGTACTGTACGAATTGGTACGGAAAAATCAGTGATGCGTACACGTTGGTACGTTCGGCTTAGGACTGTAACATCCTGACAACCAATTAGAACGAACAGGAATAATAAGCATGTTACTCTCTTGACAGGATTCTGAAAAACAGGCTTCATAAGTTGAGTAAAGAAATCATAAAGAACAAACAGCTACCGCCTATACTGAGTCAGTTCAGTGTACCGGCTTAATGCGTGTGAAGGAGGCAATGTAAAACCAAGTTAACTTATTGGCTAGCTAGTTTGATAACTTTTTGAGAATAGAATAAGGCCGCCTGACCCGAATGCGGTCGGGGTTTGTTTTTTTAGGTGTAAATTGCGCCATTTGCGAAAGAAGCCAATGTTTGTGTTCGTAATGCTTTGATAAAGTCTTTCAAATGAGTTATATATCAACGGGTTGCCCGATTTTCAATAAATTTACAGGAAATTATGCAACCTAGTTATACGCCACAAGGCACTACATCACGACCACCAACTCTTGGCGGACTGACTATGCTTGTCGGTTTTGTGCTGATTGGTGGCGTTGTCAGTACATTACTTCTGTTCGGCATTATGGCCGTCAGCAAAGGATTGGGGCTTTCCCAGGCGCAGACTTACCTGACCAGATTAGCGGGTAATCCATCAGCCTTGCCCGGAAGCTGGTATGAACTTATGCTTCTTCAGGCGGTCAATCACCTTGGCACCTTTTTCCTCCCGGCTCTCGCCTACTGGTACTTTATCGAACGCAGAACATGGTCGCAATTCAATGTCAGGCCCATTTCGGCTATAGTAGGACTGAGTTTGATCGCGCTGATCGTCATCGCCTTCATGCCATTCGACGGGCTGATTATCGAATGGAACCAGAATCTGCATTTACCCGAAACACTGGCCCCTATTGAACAGTGGATTCGGGATAAAGAAAAGGGGCTCGAAGGCATTACCAAATACCTCACGACCTTTAACACAACCGGGCAATTGCTGGTGGCAATGCTGGTTATTGCCGTTATCCCGGCCATTGGCGAAGAAACATTATTCCGGGGAGTTCTTCAGCGCAACTTCACCTACTGGACCAGAAATCCCCACGTGGGCATCTGGTTGGCCGCTGCTCTGTTCAGTGCCATTCACGTACAATTTCTTGGCTTTTTCCCCCGAATGCTACTGGGTGCCTTGTTTGGCTACCTCTATTTATGGTCGGGGAACCTGTGGGTTCCTATTCTGGCACACTTTGTCAACAACGGATTCACGGTATTAATGGTGTACATGCATCAGAAAAAAATGGTGTCCGTCGATATTGAAAGTACAGAGTCGGTACCATTGGTGGGCGTATTGGTTTCGGGAGTCATCACACTCGGGCTGCTGTATTATTTTAAAAAAAGTAATGATGAGCAGACTACGAAGAGCCGGGAAAGCTGAATAACCCGGTTTATGCTCGTTTATCTTTACTGCTCACGCTTTATGTATAATTCCCCTATAAGTATATGACAGACAACTGGGAAGTAATTTATTCATCACCGCTGCCGCACCGTGCCGAACTGGCAAAAGCGTTATTGCTTGAACATGACATTTCGGCAGTGGTTATCAATAAACAAAGCAGCAGTTATCCAACCATTGGCTGGGGGAAGAGTGAGGTTCATGTACTGACCCAGGACGCAATTCTAGCCAAAGTAATTCTTGAGAATGAAGCAACGTTTAGCTAAACTTACCAATCTCCAGCAGCGGGTTATTGCGGCCATAGTCGGGGTTCCGTTTATTCTGTTTATGATCTGGTATGCCGACTGGACATTTGCGTTGCTCTTCTGTTTGGTCAGTGCACTTACCCAGCGGGAGTTTTACCGGCTTCTTGGCCTCGATGGCTTTGAACCGTTAACAGCCTACGGCACGGTAGTCGGCACGATGATTTGTGTACTGGCCTATTTTATTGAGACTGACCAGATCGGCACAGGAAATTACTTTCTTATCTGCCCGGCATCGTCGATGATTTTCCTGATCAAGCTCTATAAAAAACGGGATATGAAACCTTTCACAAACATCGGTTTCACCTTCCTGGGTATTATTTATGTAGCGATGCCGTTCGCCTTGTTAATCATCCTTGCTTTGCGGGGCGGCACGTTTCACCCCATGATCATTACGGGTTGCCTGTTATTACTATGGGCCAGTGATATAGGTGCTTACTTTGCCGGCACTAAATTTGGCAGACGCAAACTCTTCGAACGCGTTTCGCCTAAAAAGTCTTGGGAGGGCAGTGTTGGGGGAGCCATTGCGTCCGGCATCGTGGCTCTCGGACTCACCTTTTGGGCCCCTGAGCTAAAGCCCTGGCAATGGTATTGCGTTGGCGGCATTATTGTCGTGACGGGTACCTATGGCGACCTGGTTGAGTCATTGTTCAAACGTAGTATTGCCATTAAAGACTCAGGCAGCAGCATTCCCGGTCATGGCGGCTTTCTTGATCGTTTCGATGGTTTGTTACTGGCAGCCCCGTTTATTATTACGTTTTTGAAGCTGTTCGCCTAATGTCGGTGCCATTAAAAACAGATTTAAAAGCCTAAATCTTCTTAAAATTAGGGTAATAGAAACCATATCCTGCCTTTTACTCGTTTACTTTGTAGTATGGTTACTATGTCTATGAAGAAGTCATTGACGTTATTGGTCTTTACCCTGGTGTTGTCTGCACTGGCGGGACTCACTTCGACCGTGCAAGCGCAGGGACAGGAGAGTCAGATAACGTTTACGGGCTTTATTACCGGAGGTAAAACCAATGAGCCATTACCCGGTGCGTACATCTACATTCCGAAAGCAGGGAAGGGCGTCTTGTCGGCTCCGAATGGTTATTTTGCGCTGCCTGTTTTTCCTGGAGACAGTATTATTTTTAGCTACGTCGGCTTCAGAACCCAGTACCATATCATTCCGCGCCGGTTAACTGACCTTACGTATTCCGCAGTTGTAGCGTTGCAGGAAGATGTAAAAACGCTGGCCGAAGTAAAGGTTTATCCCTATGCAACGGAAGAGTTATTTAAAGAAGCTTTCGTTAATCTGAAACTGCCTGACGAAAAAGAGCGCGAAAATCTGGCTAAAAATACCAGCCCGGAAGCCCTCATGCGTATGGCAGCTACCATGCCAATGGGCGCGCTCGCCAACCACCAGAACTTTGTCAATCAGCAATTTTTTGGACGTGAGTCGATTCTTGGGCGCAGTGCAACGCCTACGTTTGCCTTCACAAACCCCTTTGCCTGGGCCAATTTTATTCGCTCTGTCAAGCGGGGTGACTTGAAAACGAAAGAATGGCGCAGCGAACTTAATAAGGCCCCACGTGAAAATATGACGCGGAAGGATATTTTACAGGATGCCAACTAATCCTGTTTTTACGCGGCTGGCCAAACCTGCAATGCTAACGCTGTACCCGTGAACACGGCATAGGTTTTAGCATACACCCACTCGCCAAGGTTTATATAACGACTTGTCGCCGAAACAGCGAGGTCGAGCGGCAAATGACGATGGCCGAAAATATAATAATCATGGTGTATCCTGGCTTCTACCTCCCGGCAATATTGCATCAGCCACTCCCGATCTTCGCCTAAAAACTGCTCCTCGCCTTTCTCCTGATTACTGGCGCGGCTCCGTCGCGACCATGCCTGTGCCAGGCCAATTCCAAGATCAGGATGTACCCAGCGAAATACCCCTCTGGCAAAGTTGCTTTCAAAGACCATTTTAAGACGCTTATAAACGAAATCGCCGGGGCCAAGGCCATCTCCATGCCCAATCAAAAACTGTTTACCTGCAATTTCGTACCG
>CAXTJJ010000451.1:0-5281 GCA_964244155.1 uncultured Spirosoma sp. | reverse complement strand
AAAAAACCGGTGTATGGCTCCGGCACCCAAATCAAAGCCATCTAAAATACCATAGCCACTAATCAGCGCACCAATTAGCAAAAACCACCAGGTAGGAAGGTCAATACCAAGAACTGTGTCCATTCGCTTATTAATTAAGTACAGGATTCATGCGGGAAGACGACTCGCCGTGTTCCGAATGCACATCCGGCCCGTGCTGAATTTTCTTGTTCAGTAAGTACAGAAATAGGGCAAACAACATCACATAAATGAACGTAAACAGGATGAGTGAGGCCAGCACATGTTCGGCTTTTACCGCCTGCGACAAGGCGTTAGACGTTCGTAGCAAACCATACACAACCCAGGGTTGCCGACCTACTTCGGCGGTGTACCAGCCAACCTGATTGGCGATCTGCGGGAGCAGTACCGAGAAGACGAAAACGACCATCAGCCAGCGCGTTTCAAACAGCTTTTTCCGGTAAAGCATGTACAGGCTGAATAGCGTCAAGGCAATCAACGTCATGCCGATAGAGATCATCAGGTGATACGTCTGGAATACGAAATTGAGCGCCGTCGGGCGGTTTTCGGGTTTGATGCTACTCAGGCCGGGGATGGGTGCCTTGACATCCCGATGAACCAGAAAGGATAGGCCACCGGGAATTTTGATACCTGTCGTTTTTTGGGTCTTCGCATCGACCCAACCCATCAGGTACATATCGGCGGGAGCCAGTTTCTCAAAGTGCCCTTCCATAGCAGCCAGCTTGGCCGGTTGGTATTTAGTCACAACCTCCGCCGATTTGCTCCCCGTAAACAGCTGAGCCAGTGCCGATACAGCCGCAATCCAGAGTGCAATCCGGAAGGCAGCCTGCGCATGAACGACGTGCTTCTTTTTCAGAACATACCACGCGCTAACGCTTAACACCAGAAACGACCCGGCCAGCAAGGATCCGATCAATACGTGCGAATACCTTTCCAGCGAGGAGGGGTTGAAGACCATCGCCCAGAAATCGGTCACAATGGCGCGCGCCTGCATTCCCTTGCCTTCGATTCGATAACCCGACGGCGTTTGCTGCCAGGAGTTGGCCACCACAATCCAGAGTGCCGAAAAAATAGAACCCAGCGCCACCAGCACAGTAGCCATAAAATGAACCCGTGGACTAACCTTGTTCCAGCCAAAAAGCAGGATCCCCAGAAAAGCCGATTCGAGCGCAAAGGCGAAGATGCCCTCTGCCGCCAGTGCCGACCCGAAAATATCGCCGACATAGCGTGAATAGGTGGCCCAGTTGGTGCCAAACTCAAACTCCATAACGATACCGGTAGCCACGCCGATGCCGAAAATGAGCGCGAAAATCTTGACCCAAAACCTGGTCAGTTCTTCATAAACCTTGTTTTTTGTTTTTAGATATAACCCTTCCATCACAACCAGACAAACGCCCAGGCCGATACTCAGGGGCGGGTAGATGTAATGAAACGCGATGGTAAACGCAAACTGAATTCGGGAGAGAATCTCAACATTGTAGGGCGTGCTGTTGTCCATAAACAGAGCGATAGCCGGGACGGGTCGCCGAAGGTATCCACCTATGAAACGTGCAGACTAGGCAGGCCGGACCGCCAAGGGAGAAGGTTATTGCCGGACTGCATCGGGCGAAAAAACTATCGGCCGAAAGGTACAACGGGAATGCACACTATAGACGTTATAGGGATAGAATATTCTAAAAATTAACGAATGATTTAGCTTGTTGTAAACAGCAAACGAGTACATTCAATAGAACGCTGATTTTTATGATGGTTAAGGTTCCTTATGAGTCAGGGTTCTGTTATTAAATCCTATTCCCTGTGCAGCCCAGTAATTCGCAGTCTTTTTCAGAGCATCTTAGAAATTACACTATTGCGTTTTACCAGACCCAGCGAAACGCGTTTGTCATTATTATTACGTTACTCCTGTCGCTGTATATTCTGACCGTTCCCGATCAGGCGGCCGACATGATCAACGCCGTAATTGATGACGGTGTTTTTCACAGTCTGTTTCAATATATTTTATTGAGCACGTTTGTCTGGAGCTGGCTTGTGTATGGCTGTACACGCATGATTCTGCACATTTCGCCTGTTGGGCTTCGCATCAATGCTGCCTGTGATGTGTTACTGCGCTGGCTTCCTAAACTTGGCGGCCTGATTCCCGCCTTGATTCTGGCTTACGCATTCTGGCAGCCCGATCGCTGGCAACCGTATTTATTGATCCTCGAAAGCGGTTTGATGTTGGCTCAGTTCCTTCTAGCCGAGCAATACATCCCCATTTTTTCCCTCCCTGCCCATTGGCGTTTTTCGGACCGATACACCAATTTCACCCAGGATTTTCGGGTCCTTTGGCGGCACCAGCTCGGTCGGCTGGTTATTCGGGCGGGTATTGTCCTGACGCTGGTACTGATCACGCTATTCAGCCTACCCGTCGATTGGGGGCTGGCTCAACGATTACGTCCTACGGCCATCATTATTTTTGGCATCACGATGTACACGTTTTGGGGGAGCGTGGTGGTGTATTTTAACGACTATAGATACCGTCCGCTTGTGTTGCTGACCGCCGGTTACCTGATTCTGGTGAGCGCCTTCAATGATAACACCTCCGTTCGGCAAGCCACAGGCAAATTGGTACCGCTCATTTGGCAACGCCCGTCGGTCGAGGCTCATTTTGCGCAATGGGTAGCCGCCCGGCGGCAGGAAGATGGCGACACGATTCCGCTGGTGCTGGTGGCAGCCGAGGGCGGGGGCATCCGCGCGCTGAACTGGACCGCCGAGACGCTCATCCGGCTCGATTCGATAATTCCGGGTTTCAGTCGGCATGTATACGCGCTGAGTGGGGTATCGGGCGGGGGCGTGGGCACGGTTTTTTATACGGCCTTTCTGCGCGATGTGGCCGAACGGGATCGAACCCAACGATTTGAGCAGTTCAGGAAAGTGATTCGTGATGACTATTTATCGGCGGTATCGGCTGCCTTGCTCTTTCCAGAGTCCGTTCAGCGGCTGATTCCGGTACCCTTCCCGGCGCTGGAACGAGCCAAATGGCTCGAAGACTCGTGGTCGGGCTCCTACCGGAACAGTCTTGGCCTGTCTACGCTCGACTCATCTCTGACCCAGTTGTATAAGACCCCCACCGGCTATGATTATAATCTGCCTTCGCTGTTGCTGAACGGGACGCTGGCCGAGTCGGGGCAGAAAATCATTACCTCAAACTTGCAACTCGACCCGCGTTATTTCAAAAATGTAGTGTCGACCCTGGACGTACTCGGGGCTGATGTACCGCTCAAAACAGCGGCATCCTTATGCAGTCGCTTTCCCATCGTTACCAACGGCGGGCTGATTCAGAAAGACACATTAGTAGGCAATGGCCGAAAGCAACGCTATGGTGGGCACGTGGTTGATGGAGGTTATTTTGATAATTCGGGTGTCGAAACCTGTATTCAATTGCTCAACAACCTCGTTCCCTCCATTCGACGGCTGGACACGGCCCGGCGGGTGACTATCATACCCTATATCCTCTTTATCCAGAACAGCAATACAATTGGCAACCTGCCTCAAAAGCGGTCCATTCTGCAGGAAGTCCAGATTCCTTTGCTGGCGTTTTTCAATGCCTGGGATAACGGATCCACTACCCGCGACAATATGTTCAACTCGTTTATGGATCGGTTCGCTAACCCAAAAACCAACTACCTCACCCTGCGGCTGGCCTACAACGAAAAGTACCCGCTCGGCTGGTTCATGTCCGACAGTGTAGCCCGCGACATAAGCCAGCAGGCCAAAGACTCGATTAGTCTGAAGAATAAAGAGTTGGTAAAGCTCAAGGGTGCATTTGGGCGGATGAACGTGAAGCGGGTAGCGAACTAATTTATCTTTGTACTTTAGCCCCCTGAACCACTTTCGTTTCTGGCATGAATCTCCGCATAAACGGCCGCATCTGGCTTGAAACCCTCTCCAACAATTCGGCCGAACGGTTTATGGGTATTGGTCGGCTGGAATTGCTGGGTCATATTCAGCAAACAGGCTCCATCAATCAGGCAGCCAAAGCTATGAATATGTCGTACAAACGAGCCTGGGAAATGGTACACTCTATGAATACGCAGGCTAATTCGCCATTGGTGACAACCCAAACCGGGGGTGAAAAAGGCGGGGGTACGATCATAACCGCCGAAGGTGAAAAATACCTTACGTACTACCGGGGCCTACAGGAACGTTTCCAGAAATTTCTGGCTGATGAAATGGCGAATTTACCCTAATACACCCACTTATTCGGATTCACAATTGGCAAAGGATAATCTGTACCCAGCCGCACGCCGTACGCTTCCTGCTGGGCAAGGTTCAGGTTCGAGACAAGGTGTATAAGGTCGTCCGGTACCTGTGCTAATTCGGGAAGCCAGTGTTTTACATAGTCGCCCTGTGGGTCGTAGCGAACGGCCTGACTGTAAATGTTAAAGTAGCGCGGGTAGCTGCCTCCGTTTTGTCGTGGGTCATTGCCTACACCCGCCACATAATTCCAGTTGCCCCAGTTGCTGCTTGGGTCATAATCGACCAGCCGACTTTCGAAATAAGCGGCTCCCCAGGTCCAGTCGATGCCTAGGTCTTTGACCAGAAAACTGCCCACATTTTGCCTTCCCCGGTTGCTCATGAAGCCCGTTGCGTTCATTTCGCGCATGTTGGCGTCAATAAACGGGATGCCTGTTTTGCCATTGGCCCATTTCAGAAACTCCTCCTCATCGTGACTATATTTCTGAGTGAGGTCATGTTTGATGCCGCTGCTTTTGAAAATACGGGTGCCATACCGGAGCGCAACGAACCGGAAGAAATCGCGCCACATCAACTCAAAAACCAGCCAGTAGGTCGATTCATTACGAACCCGCTCACTTTCATAACGCATCAGTTCGGCATAGATCAGGCGAGGTGACAAGCAGCCGAACGCCAGCCAGGCCGAAAACTTGCTCGAATAGTCCTCGCCCAGCAGTCCATTGCGAGTCTCTTTGTAGGTAGCAATCAGGTCGGTTTGCCACAGGTAACGGTCAAGTCGGGCAAGGGCAACGGATTCACCCCCGTCGAATGGAACCGCCCGGCGCGGGTCGGGTTGTGCGACCAACGCCTGTTTTTCGTCGTCGAAGCCAAGCGTCGCTAGGGTTGGTATATCGCCCGGCAACACATCCGGTACGAATGATATGGTCTTTGGTGTCTCGAAAACTGGTCTGATTTTGGTGTTTTTTTCAAGCTGATGTCTGAACTGCGTAAAGACGTTGGGTAGCCGTGAAATCTCGAACGGCAAATC
>CAXTJJ010000450.1:0-5288 GCA_964244155.1 uncultured Spirosoma sp. | reverse complement strand
GTCTGTGTATACTTTTTTCTGCATGCTTTGTTTACTCTTTGGTCATTTAGGCTCGCATACTTTTACCGGTAATTCAATGCCACATACTCGGAGTTGATCTTATGCAAAATGTGTGAAAAACGTATGAATTTATTATCTATTATTCTACTAGATTATTTCTATACTACCCTCTAGCGAGGTTTAGAGAACAATAAACAAATTCCTGCTATACCAGTTAAAGCTGGATGGATACAAATGCTTATTTTTTGAGAAATTTAATAATTGTTTCAATAAATAAATATTAGTATTAATAATGTTAATAAAAATTTGTTATACTTGCAGTTATATACTAAAATATATATGATTTAAAGAAATAGATTTCTTTTAAATAAAGAATATTGATTATTGCGCCACATTTAAGTTTACAATATGAATTTAGAGTTACAAGATATTGTTTTGGCAGCCACCGAAGTGAGAAAGACAGGGATTAAAACCTGTTGGACTTAACATCTTCAATGTAAGTCTTGACTTGGCTGAGCAAAAAGAGGACATAAAATTGTGGTCGAAATCAGCTCAGGTCAACACTTTAATTGTGTGTACAGAAGAGCCATATGGTACTTGATTTCCGGGTCCTATTGTTTAAAAATTCAATGAACCGCCTTGGATGTTAACGTCAGGGGAGTGAGTAGACTATTTCGTCTGATTGAGCGATTCGAAATAAGAGGATAGTAATTTGGTTCAGGCTCATAATTGACAAATATGAGTTGAAGATTGAGTAAGTCGATGTAATTAGTACCGCGTTTTTTCAATCGGTTTAAGCCATTTCCTGCTTACTTTATGCACTAGAACTTCAGAAATCACTAGGGTCAGAACCTTTTCATTTTGGTGTTGGCGTTGACTATTTTTTTTGAAGCCGGGTGTCGGAATAACTGTACGTATTTGACGATAGATTACAAATTTAACCCTATGACATTTGACGATTATTTGACTCAGAAAAAAATAAATGCCGCCCAATTCAAATTGGCAGAACCGGCGAAATATGTCGATTGGCACCAAATTTTTACCGAAGTTCACCCTGAAAGCTTTACCGCTCAAAAGAAATTTCTTTTGAATGACATCCGAAGAAAGTATCTTGTTCGTTAAAAGTGTATTGTGCGGTCTGAAGGTCGGGCCGATTTTACCCTAATCACTCAACTCTATTGTATATGAGCCTTACCTTAGGAGAATTACGTGGCATTACAGATGCCGTATTAAATGCATTGAAAGGGCAGGGAATTAGCGATAGCTATTCGCTGCTGGAAGCAACTAAAACGCCCGCAGATCGCAAGGCTCTTGCATCGGCAAGTGGTGTTGAGGCAACAACTATTCTGGAGTTGGCAAATCGGGCCGATTTAGCTCGCATCAAGGGAATCGGTCGTGTATATAGTGACCTTATGGAAGAAGCAGGTGTTGACACCGTTAAGGAATTGGCTGAGCGTGTTCCCGAAAACCTGCATGCTAAGCTTATTAAGATCAATAGCGTTCGGCAGTTTACGCAGCGTCCACCTTCTGTTGAACAAATCGGAGATTTTATCGAGCAGGCTAAGAGCCTTACCTATATGCTTGAGTACTAAATAATTATAGTACAGCTTTACGCTTCTTTGTAGTATGTTATACTACGTTATACTACGATTAAGTTAATAAACGCATCAGCTTCCCCACTTTTAATGTTTGCTTAACCAACCAGTGAAAGCAAATCAAAGAATTCAGTCATTCAACGGAAAGGCCCAATCCGAAGCAATCGGATTGGGCCTTTCCGTTATAGCTGGTGCTGTTAATTGTGTCGCCCTTTAGGTTCCCGTAAATACCGTTCCAGGCGGTTTTCCAATTCGTGCTGGCTTAAATTTGTGAACAATTCACCATTGAGCGCTAAAGACAACCGCCCGCTCTCTTCCGAAACCGCTATGATCGCTGCATCCGTTGCTTCGCTCATACCCAGTGCGGCCCGGTGACGAAAGCCCAGTGAGGGTGGTAATTCATCATCGTCCGAAACGGGTAAAATACAACGGGCCGCTCGAATTCGACCTTCACTGATGATAACCGCTCCGTCGTGTAGTGGGCTGTATTGACTGAAAATGGCCAGCAGTAGAGGTTTCGATATATCGGCATCGATTACCTCACCCGATTGAGAAAATTTCTCTAAATCATCATTTTTCTGAAGAACCAGCAGCCCTCCGGAAAATTCGGCTCCCAGCGTTTTGCAGGTATCCAGAATAGGTTTTAAAGGAGTGGTTGACTCCGCAGAAACGCCATCGCGCAGAAACCATTGCCGAAACCAGCGGTTGTTGGTAAGACTCGTGGATTTACCAATAATTAAAAGAAAGCGCCGAATTTCGTGCTGAAAAATGATAATTAATGCCAGGGCTCCTACGCTAATGAAGTACTCCAGAATGGTCGTCATTAGGTTGAGACCGAGTGCCTTAACCACCAGATAAGCTAAATAGACCAGCAAGTAGCCCACAAAAACACGGCTGGCAACGCTTCCCCGAACGAGATTATAAATCTGGTAAATAAGCAGGGCAACCAGCCCAATATCGAGCAAGTCAAGCCAACCAATGTCTAAAAACCCCAGGCGAGATGCCAGCATGAATAAGTAAAGTTTCGGGTTAAATACAATCAGAAACCCGTCTGTAGTGTATGTGTATTTATAAAGCGCTTCTTTCCTGAAAACCTACTTAGGTCTATCTGGTAAGTTATTGAGGCCATCGGTCTCGTAAGACCGATAGCCGACCTATGCATAAGTCTATTCCCTGCCGATTTTATTGGTTGGCCCAATGCTCAGATGTGGGTGGTAGTGCCCTCATCGGCCAGATACGTCTCCGGAAATATTGACCGGGCTTCGTCTAAAAATAAATCAAACTGTTTGTAACGGGACGAAAAGTGACCGATCAATAGCTTGCCAACGCCGGCTTTAGCTGCAATGGCAGCCGCCTGTTTAGCAGTTGAATGATACACTTCGGCGGCTCGTTGGGCATTATCATCCAGAAATGTAGCTTCATGATAAAGCAGATTGACGCCCATCAATTGCGGTACTAACTCCTCTACGTAGCGTGTGTCTGAACAAAACGCGTAGGAGCGGGGCAATGGCCCTGGCTCGGTATAATCGGCGGCAGCGTAAACAACCTCTCCTTCAGCCCCCAGAATGTCCTGCCCCTCTTTCAATTGCCTGAGGTAGGTTATCGGTATAGTTGCTGGAAGCTTTTCGCGCAACAGATGCGGTTTGTGGGGTTTTTCCCGAAAAAGATAACCTGTGCAATCAATTCGGTGCTGTAAGGGAATTGACTCTACAGTCATTAATGGATGATCAAGAATAAGCGCAGGGACATTAGGCGCTACAGCCTGAAAATGGAGCTTGAAGCCGAGACGTGAGTCCGACACCCGAAAGATCGTTGTTAATACTTCGTCCAGACCACGGGGTCCAAAGAGGTACAAATCTTCGGTTCGGCCACCCAGATTCAGGCTGGATAAAAGGGGAGCCAATCCAAAATAGTGATCGCCGTGAAGATGACTGATGAAAATATAACGCAACCGTCCTGGTCGAATTCGTTGTTCGAGCAGCCGCATCTGCGTGCCCTCCCCACAATCAATCAGCACATAGTCGTTACCAATTGTTAGCAACTGGGCCGTTTGATGAAGCCGTAGGGTAGGCGTAGCTGAACCTGCCCCCAGAACTGTGAGGGAAAAAACCGGGTTGGCTGGTCGGGTGTGGTCTGTCTCCTGATTACTAAGTGGGCTAGGCATCGGCATTGCCGACGCTGCCCCCGATGTCGTACTCGTCATCCTCTTCGCTCCGAAAATCGTTTTCCAATTCATTCATAAAAACAGCGTCAATGGCTTCTTCCACTGTTGGCATAATGGTCAGATCGCTGATGTTGGCCTTGTCCAGAAAGGTTATCAGTTCATCGTTTTTTGTGACCAGTATCAACAAACCAACTTCATTGGTGCATTGTCTGTTTATTTTTCGGATGGTCATAAGCCCCACCTGATCAACTGTTTGTACGGGTTCAATATCAATGATAATATTGCTGTACCCCTCCCGGAACAGGCCCCGGCTCAACGTATCAAACGTAGTGGAAACGTCTTCCCCAAACTGACTTTCCGCTAATCGGATCAGGGCATACTGTTCGTTCTTTTCAATTGTGTAATTCATGAATCGTCAATTTTGAGTGATTAATTAAGCGAATGATTGAATGGCAAAGGGCTATTCGCTCATTCAATCACTCGACTTTACTCTATGATTGCCTGTAAAATGCTAGCTTCAATGCGGGCAAGTGGATCGACGGCATCGGCGGGCTGGAACGTTTGCCCGGTAACCGTTTCGAACAATTCAATATAGCGGGTTGTGATCTGATTTACCCATTCATCAGTCATTGTTGGAATGATCTGGCCGGTTTTTCCCTGAAAACCATTCGCAATAAGCCATTCTCTAACGAATTCTTTCGACAATTGTTTTTGTGCCAGACCTGCCTGCTGATTTTCTGTATAGGTATCAGCGTAGAAATAACGCGACGAGTCGGGGGTGTGTACTTCGTCAATCAGGTATACTTTACCATCCAGACTGCCAAATTCGTATTTGGTATCGACGAGAATCAGGCCTCGCTCGGCGGCCATAGCCGTACCACGCGCAAAGAGTGCCAGTGCATACTGTTCCAGTTGTCTGTATTCGTCTTCAGGAACGATGCCCCGGCTCAGAATTTCTTCGCGACTAATGTCTTCATCATGACCTTCGTGGGCTTTGGTCGAGGGGGTGATAATAGGTGTGGGCAGTTTGTCATTCTCGCGGAGACCGTCGGGTAGAGCAACGCCACAAAGCGTCCGTTTTCCCTCACGATATTCGCGCCAAGCATGACCAGCCAAATAACCTCGAACCACCATTTCGACCGCATAAGGCTCGCATTTGAGACCAATGCTTACGTTTGGGTCGGGAACGGCCAATAGCCAGTTAGGCACAATATCGGCGGTGGCGTGCAGAAAATACGATGCTGTCTGGTTCAACACCTGTCCTTTAAACGGAATAGGACGGGGTAGCACCACGTCGAAGGCCGAAATTCGGTCGGACGCAACCATGACCAGTTTGTCGGGAAAGGAATACACATCCCGGACTTTGCCGCGATAAAAGGCCGTTTGGCCAGGAAATTGAAAATGGGTCTCCTGAATTGCGTTCATTTATTTTTGGATTGATGGCGCGAGGCTCTGGCCTCGTGTCGTTTATTCGCCGGCCTCTGGCCAGTATGCTATAGTTTTATTAAACCGGCCAGAGGCCGACGAAT
>CAXTJJ010000449.1:0-5290 GCA_964244155.1 uncultured Spirosoma sp. | reverse complement strand
CGCCGTTCGGTTTTCAACGCACCAGTTGGTGAATCCGAGGGTTTTATACTGTTCAAATTTCATAAAGAAGGAGTTTGTCGATTTATGGTATCCTGTTTACGGTAGTTGGTTGGTCGACCAGCGAAAGCAATCCGTACCTTAGCCAGTCGAATACCGATTACCGTAAACCGAATACTATAAACGGTTTTTAAAAACTAATTGCCTGACCGTCAACCAAATCCTGATACCCGGTCGTAACGATTTGATCACCCGCACTTAATCCCTGCGTAACAGCAATTTTACCACCGTACGACTGTCCCGTTTTAACGGTCCGCGCTTTAGCTACTTTCTTTCCACCTTCGTTCACGGCCACATAAACCAGTTGACCATTCTCTGTATTCTGGATCAGGTTCTGGTTGATAACAATAGCATTGGCGATGGTCTGATCGTTGATTTTGATACGAGCCAGCATATTCGGTTTCAACACATTGTCGGACGGTAGGGGAGCCTCAATTGTAAATGTCCGGGTAGCCGGATCTACGATTGTAGCCACAAACGATATGCGTGAGTTGAGTGATTTATTCAGGTCAGGAAACTCGACCATAACTGGATCACCTTTCCGAACGCTGCCCGAATAACTATCGGCCACCTTAGCCACAACCTTAAGTTGCGACAAGTTTACCACCCGAACCAACCCCATACCCGGCGCAGCCGATTGGCCCACCTTCACCGTAACCTGATCAACAACACCCGAAATGGGTGCTGTTACCGTTGACTGACTTAGCTGCGCATTGAGCGTTGCCAGTCGGCGTTCGAGCGATTCCTTGTTGTTTTTTGCCTGTAAGTACTGAATTTCAGTACCTATTTGCTGTTTCCACAAAGATGCCTGTTTTTCATAAACCGTATTTACGAGCGATAGTTGGGTTTTCAGTTCAGCCATTGACTCCCGCAAGAGCTGATCGTCAATTTTAGCAATCGACTGTCCGGCCCGCACAAAGTCGCCTTCTTTCACGTACACCGCCGTAACAACGCCACCCGATTTTGGTGACACCTGTACGTTATTCTTTGCATCAATCGTACCCTGTAGTTCCACAAAGTGCCGGAACGTAGAGGCTGCTAAAGGAGCTACCGATACGTCTTTCACCCGTGTGTCTTCTTCCTTCTTCGGCTCAAGTTTGGCCAGATCGGTTTCCAGTGCTTTAATCTTTGTCGTCAACTCGGTCTGCTGCGCTTTTAACTCCGTCAGTTCATCCCGTTTGCCTTGTACATCTGTTTTCTTCTCCCCTGAGCAGGCAGCTAATAAGCTCACGAGGGCAATTGCGTAGTATGGTTTCATTTTAAATGTTTTTAACGTTTTAGTTTCCCACATAAAGCCGACCTAAGGATCTGTCCTGATCAACTTTGGTGATTAGAAAATCATATAATGACGCGAAGTAATTGGTTTGTGCTTCGCGGAGTGAAGATTCGGCGTTCAGTACTTCGATACTTGACCCGACACCTTCTTTGTATTTGATCTGCGTTACCCGAACAATCTCCTGAGCCAGATCGCGATTGCGTTGCTGGGTCTGAAGTGTTTGCAAGCTATTTTTCAGGGTAATACTCGATTGGCGAATTTGCAGATCGATGGAATTGCGGAGCAACTCACCGCTGTTTTGCGCTTTTTGCAGCGTAATCCGTTTCTGAACGATCTGGTATTTCTTCTGAAAACCGTCGAAAATTGGCACCTGTAGACTTAATCCAATGGTCGAAAAATTAAGCCAGGGTGCTGTGATAAGCTGTCCGAGCGTGTTCCGACCACTATTATACCCATAGTTAGCAAACGCAGACAGCGATGGGAAATAGCCTTTTTGAGTTAGCTCAATGTCCTGCTCAGCCAGTTTGATCTGTGTCTCCAGCGTTGAATACTCAATGCGGCTAGCATACTTAAACGTTGGATCTGGCGAAATCAACAGCCGGAGATCTTCTATGTTCCGATCCTGTAACTGCTCAGCGAGCGTAATTTCATCGTTAATCCCCAGGCCCATCTGATATTTCAACAGCGTATAGCTTAATTCGATAAGGTTCTGTACATTCTGTCGCTCAGCTTGCAGGTTGTTAGCCTGCACCTCCAGACGCTGCACATCCAGCCGTTCTACGAAACCCTGCTTGTTCATCGCACCGGTTTCTTTCAACAGCGTATCCAGCCGGCCTATGTTATAATCGAGCAACTTAGCCCGTTCCAGCGCTACCAGCACACCGTAATAAGCCTTGGCGACTTGTTCGGCCACGGTTACTTTACTGGACTGTAAGTTCCGTTGAGCCAGCTCCCGATAAGTTGCCGCAGCGCGTAACCCAACGTTCAAACTGGCACTATAAATGACCTGATTCACACTAGCCGTGGCGTTGGCCGAGTAATTAACGCCAAACTTCACTGGTATAGAAAGATCAGCCGGTGCTGTTGGATCGAACGTATTGGCCGGTAAGAAGGCTTTCTGAATAATTACGTTGTCGGTCAGTGATGAACTAATCGATACCTGAGGTAATGCCGATGACTTGACCTCCCGAATACGTGCTTCGGCGCTGGCCCCATCGAGCTTACTATTCCGTATGTTTATGTTCTGACTAACAGCAAAATCTATTGCTTCCTGTAAAGTAAATGATCGACCGCCCCCTTTTTGGCCCGATGGGGTTAAACCAGTTGGGGCCAGTCCCAAGCCAGAGTTAAATGTTGTGATAACGTTAGGCTGAAGATTTACAGGACCGTTCGACGAGTTTATTGAAGGGGTTTCAGTTTGTGTATTCACCCCCGGCTGCGATGGCACTGATACACCCGTACCGGGTGTAGTACCTGGTTGCGCTACTATAGCCCCGGTACCAGCAGGTTGCTGCGCACCCGGCTGCTGGCCACTTGCTGCTGCTCCGGTTGGTTGCTGGCCAACAGAAGGTTGTGTAGCCACTTGTGCCCTGGCTCCGGTTCCAAGCCAGACGCCAGGCAACCAAAGTGCAGCCACAAAAAGTATATTATTTGTCTTCATAGATAATCGGTTGTACTCCTTTATTCAAAAACTGGTTGTAAATGGTAAAGCCTTTCTCGGTAAGCATACCGCGCACGAAATGATGGATCAGTTCGGACTGAATATCGTGCATTGAATATTGATCTGTGGGAAAGATGTCCGTATCGAAAGCTAACTCGATTTGTTCAACCCGAAGGCGAGCTAAAATTGTTGGTTTTAGATCAGACCTGTATACTCCCTGAAATATGCCTTTTTGGATATTTTCAAGAATAGATCGCATTATTTGACCTTCTTTATACTGCCTGAATATGGCAAATGCCTGTGGGTAATACCGTTTTATATCAATTAGCAAATTAGGACTTACCTGATCCGCGTTTTTCTGCATTAAGGTAAGAACGCTCAACAACTCTTCGACTGGATTATCGGTCTCAATGACCATACACTCCATAGCAGACTGATCTTTACCGGTTTTATCCTGAATAACCTGATATAAAATCTGTTCTTTATCAGAAAAATGCTGATAAATAGTCTTTTTCGAAATGCCCAGTTTCCGGGCGATATCTTCCATTGTGACCGAGCGAACGCCGTATTTCCAGAACAATCGTTCAGCCTCTTCCAGAATCCTTTCTTTCATCAAGTAATAGAACTTTTACAGGATGAACTTCGGAAACTCAAATATAGTTCTCGGTTTCCTAAGTATTTTTTATAAAGTGATGAACGGTCTGAAACGCGGAGTGAACCAACTGAAAAGCCCGACGAACCTGTGAAGCGTCGGGCTTACTTGTCTCAAACAGCTACCAGCTGTTTGAGACCTAGTCTAATACTCAGTCTCTTTACAATTCAAACAGCAAGATGCTATTCGAGACAAGTTCAATTATTAATCTCAAAGAAGCGGACATCCGCCTTTACTTTACTGAGTAACTCGCGGGTGCGCTCAGGGCGGGCGTCCGTAATGAAAAGCTGCCCAAAAGCCCCTTCGTCCATTTGCTGAATGAGCTTGCCGATGCGTCGGTCATCCAACTTGTCGAAAATATCGTCTAATAGCAAAATGGGTTTAATACCCTTCTCTGTCTGCAACTGGTCGAACTGGGCTAGCTTCAGAGCAATTACAAATGTTTTTTGCTGGCCCTGCGAACCAAACTTTTTTAAGGGTACGGCCGGTTGGTCATTTCGCCCGCCAATCAAGAATGAATAGTCATCTTTATGAACGCCCATGGTGGTGCGCTGCAACACAGTATCCCGCCGACGAAAGTGCCGGAACTCATCAGCGAAGCCCGGATTACTTACTTCCGATTCATAAACAATGCTGACTTCTTCCCGCTCTTCACTGAGATAAGCATAATGTAGTCGAAAGCTGGGTAGAAACTCTTCGATGAATTGTTGTCGGCGATTGTGAATTTTTTGACCCAAGTCAAGCAAGGGCTCATCGTAGGTGTCTAGTAAGTCATTGTCGACCTGGCTACGTTCGGCAAAAAGTTTGAGTAGGCTATTTCGCTGTTTAAGCACCTGCTGATACATCAGGTAATCGCGGAGGTAATTCGGATCGAGTTGAGAGAGAACACCATCGAAAAAGTGACGTCTGTCTTCGCTGTGCTCCCGAACGAGGTCGGTATCATTTGGAGCTACCAGCACGACCGGAAACCGACCAATGTGCTCACTAATGCGCTCATACGGCTTTTTGTCGGCCATCAGCACTTTCCGTTGACCCCGTTGCAGGCTAATAGTAATTTGTACCCGGCCTGGATGGGCATTTCGGTCGTCATGTTCCTCAAAAATACCGTCAATGATAAAATAGTCTGCATCGTGCAGAATGCTCAGGGCATCCTGTGTCTGAAAAGCGCTTTTGCTTAGCGATAAAAAATAAACTGCGTCCAGGAGGTTGGTTTTACCGCTTCCATTAGGTCCCACGATTACATTTACCTGTTTCCCAAATACATAGCGGGCATCTTCATAATTCTTAAAATTGGTCAGGCTCAGCTTTTCGAGGTGCATAGGTATAGCGTATAACGCGATAATGCGTAATTTCGCAGGAATTAATTGCTCAGCAGGTCACTATGACTTCACGAGCAGTCAACATTGGCAACAAAGATACGGTCCGTTTGTTAGGTAAACAGACACCTCCTGTAACGGCAGAGCGCCAGCGATAGCTCATTTTATCGAACACATTCCTCATGGCAAGCGTCAAAGAGAAACCCAAACAAAATGGTAAGGCTACGGAAGCCCAGTCGGCCGTTGCCACGAAAGTACAGCATCCCAAAGAGCGGTATATGTATTGGTATGAATCCATGCAGTTGCAACGGAAGTTTGAAGAAAAAGCC
>CAXTJJ010000448.1:0-5296 GCA_964244155.1 uncultured Spirosoma sp. | reverse complement strand
GAAAAACACAAACGCTTCAAAGAAAATGAAAAAAAACAGGTAAAGCAAATCAAGTCCTTTCTGCTGTAGGTCACTCATTGATCATCAGCCTTCCTGCTCCGTCTTCAGAGCCACCTTACTTTCTGCGCTACACGTCCATACCCGAATCCGGGTAAGTCCACTCGCTGTTGCCTTTACCATTCATTTTCTTCTTAATCGGGTTGCCTATTCTTATGAACTATACAATCAAACGGGTATTATTGGCCGGAATCTTTCTGCTAATTTTCAATCCAACAACATTCGCACAGATCTCGCTCACCGGGCAGTTGCGTACACGTACCGAACTGCGTAATGGAGTTGGCAATCTGGCCCCGAAAGATGCGTCGGCCGCGTTTTTTACCTCGCAACGCACCCGGCTTAACTTCGGTTATAAATGGGATCGCGTGCAGTTCCAGACGGTTATTCAGGATATTCGCGTTTGGGGGCAGGATGCCGCTACGATCAACAACGCCGACGGAAACCGACTAATGGTACACGAAGCCTGGGCCGATATTACGCTCGCCAACAGTGCCGATACGACCATTAAATTCAGACCCATTCAAAATTTATCATTGAAAATAGGCCGTCAGGAGATGATTTACGACGATTCTCGCCTGATTGGTAACCTGGACTGGCTTCAGCAGGGACGCCGGTTCGACGCGGCCATTCTGAAAGGCCAGCACATGGGCTGGGCACTTGACCTCGGCGCTGGATTCAACCAAAATACGGACGCCTTCGGTGTTGTAGGCGATTACTACACCGCCGGTAATGCACCGCTTTCGGCCTTGTCCAATAAAAACGTAACCCTGGCGATACCAGCCGGTTTTCTGCCAACCGCTGGCAAGGGTGGTGCTCCGGTTCTGCTAACGCCCCTAAGCACCAATGGACAGAATCAGCAGTTCAAGTCGTTTCAAATGGCGTATCTGACCCATAAATTTGGCGGTCCGGCGTCCGGCCAGACAAAATTCTCGGCGTTGTTCTTTAAAGATGACTTTCAAAAGTATCGCGTTGATTCACTCGGCAGCGCTACGGCTGGTTACGTATATGGGAGACGTTATGACGTAGCGGGTACTAATTCCCGGAAAACCTACGGGGCTATGCTGACAGGTATCATTGGTAATGCATCGTCTCGCGTGGGTAAAGTTCAGTGGCAGGCGTTTGCCTACGGCCAGAGCGGAAAAGACCGGGATGGCCTGACTATTAAAAATGCCTATCACTACGGCGCTAACTTCATGATTCAGAAAGGCCTCCTAAGCTTTGGGCCTGGTTATGAAGTGCTTTCGGGCAACAATGCTACAACGATTCAGGCCGGTGAAACCAGCCGTTTCGATCCGCTGTACGGCACACCGCACAAATTCCGGGGTTCGATGGATTACTTCTATGCGGGAACAGGATCGCCAGCGGGTGGTTTGCAGGATGCGTTTCTGAAATTCAGATATACCGGTAATCGCCTGACGACGGGCCTTGATGCACACTACTTCTCGCTGGCCGCTCCAACCTATAACAAAATGGCTGATGCTCCTGCTGGTGCGTTGCTGCCTTCGAAACTCGGCATGGAGTATGACTTCATTGCCACCTATGCACTCAACAAGTTCACGAGTGTAGAATTTGGCTACTCGATCATGAAGGGCACAAACAGTCTTGAATACGCCAAACAGGGCACAATGGACGATAAGAACAAGATCGGCACCTGGTCGTACCTGATGATCAACATCCGCCCGGATTTCTTTGCCGCAAAAGCAGCCACCAACTAGACTCATCGAGCGCCTATTTTCTTGTTTTTTAAACACATACAACATGAATCTTACATCGAACAAACCCCTCGAATCATTAAATATATTCAGTTTCAACGGTGTGCAGATGCGGACTTTCCACATAACGTGGCTCACCTTTTTTATCTGTTTCTTCGGCTGGTTCGGGCTGGCTCCGCTCATGCCCGCCATTCGGGCTGATCTGGGCCTGACCAAACCGCAGGTTGGCAATACCATTATTGCGGCTGTATCGGCCACGATTCTGGCTCGTCTGGTGATTGGCCGCTTGTGCGATACCTGGGGACCGCGTAAAACCTATACGGCTTTGCTGGTACTGGGTTCGCTGCCGGTTATGTTCGTTGGGCTGGCGCATGATTACACCACATTCTTACTTTTTCGACTGGCGATTGGCGTCATTGGTGCGTCGTTCGTGATTACGCAGTTTCATACGTCCATGATGTTTGCGCCGAAGATCAAGGGTACGGCCAATGCCGTAGCAGGCGGCTGGGGTAATCTCGGCGGGGGCATTACGCAGCTGGCGATGCCACTCATTATGGCGGCTATTGTTGGCTTCGGCTACACAAAGCCCGAAGCCTGGCGGTTGGCGATGATTTTTCCGGGCGTTCTGATGCTCATCATGGCCTTCATTTATTACCGCTTTACCCAGGATACCCCTGCCGGCAATTACCGGAACGCCGGACCGAATGAAATCGAGCGTTCAATAGCCACAGGGGAAAAAGTGAGTTTCTGGAAAGCCTGTTCCGATATTCGGGTGTGGGCGCTGGCGTTGGCTTATGCCTGCTGCTTCGGCATGGAAATTACGTTCGATGGCGTGGCCGCGCTTTACTTCTTCGATAATTTTAAACTGGCCGAAACCGAGGCTGGTTTCTGGGCCATGCTTTTTGGTGGCATGAATATTTTTGCCCGCGCCCTCGGCGGTATCGTTGCCGATAAAGTAGGAAACAAATACGGTATGCGCGGCAAAGGTGTTTTGCTGGCCGGTATGCTGGTGCTGGAGGGGGTTGGTATTCTGTTGTTTGCCCAGGCCGGTAGTTTGCCAATGGCAATCATTTCCATGATTACGTTCGCGTTGTTCCTCAAAATGTCGAACGGCAGTACCTACGCCATTGTGCCTTTCGTGAATCCCAAAGCCGTCGGTGTTATTTCCGGTGTAGTTGGCGCGGGTGGAAACCTCGGCGGTATGCTGATGGCTTTCCTATTCAAATCTCAGTCCATCAGCTACGGACAGGCCTTTATGTACATCGGTGGTATCGTGATTGCCGTTGGCGCACTCTTGTTCTTAGTAAATTTTAGTAAAGCGGTTGTTGTCGAACCCGTCGAACCGAAATTACAGACAGCTTGATTGGAACACGGATCTGGCGGATTGAACGGATTATGGCGGATTAATAGGTGTTTTTTATCCGTACTGATCCGTTCAATCCGCCAGATCCGTGTTCCAATCATTTATCGAAGATAAATCATGACTCATCAAACGACCTGTTGCTATTGTGGTGTTGGCTGTGGAATTGTAGTCAAACAGGAACCGAACGGACAACTGACCGTCGAGGGCGATAAGCAGCATCCGTCCAATAAGGGTATGCTGTGCTCGAAGGGCATGAATCTGCATTATACCGTCATGGATCAGTCGGACCGGCTGCTGTACCCGCAGATGCGCCTTAACCGCAACATGCCCATGCAACGGGTGAGTTGGGATGCCGCCCTGGAGCGGACTGCCGCTGTTTTCAAAACATTTATCCAGAAATACGGCCCCGATTCCGTCGCGTTTTACGTGTCGGGGCAGTGCCTGACGGAGGAATATTATCTGGTCAACAAGCTCATCAAAGGGTTTATTGGCTCAAATAACATCGATACCAACTCCCGCTTATGCATGAGTTCGGCGGTGGTTGGCTACAAACTGTCACTAGGCGAAGATTCGGTGCCGGTTTGCTACGATGACATCGAAGAGGCCGATGTTTTCCTGGTACAGGGTGCTAATCCGGCCTGGTGCCACCCCATTATCTGGCGTCGGGTTGAAGCGCACAAAGCCGCGAATCCAAACGTCAAAATCATTTGTGTTGACCCGCGCAAAACCGATACCGCCCGGTCTTCCGATCTCCATTTGCCCATCCGGCCCGGCACCGACATTGTGCTGAATAACGCCATTGGCCGGTTGCTGATCGAGAACGGCGACATTGATGCCGAGTTCATTGCTAATCACGCTGATGGCTTTACGGCCTATAGTGAGCAGGTAATGCAGAGCACCCTCGACGAAGCCGCCGATATTTGTGGTGTTTCTCCCGACGGCATTCGGCAGGCAGCCGGCTGGATTGGCCGCTCGAAAGGGTTTCTTTCCCTTTGGACAATGGGTCTGAATCAGTCGGTTATCGGGGTAAACAAGAACCTGGCGCTTATTAATCTGCACTTGATTACGGGTCGTATTGGCAAACCCGGCAACGGTCCATTCTCGCTGACGGGGCAGCCCAATGCCATGGGTGGTCGAGAAACGGGTGGACTTGCCAACGTGCTGCCCGCTCACCGCGACGTAACGAATGCGATGCACCGCGCCGAAGTCGAAGCCTTCTGGAACAGCCCGGTTAAGATTGCATCGAAACCCGGCCTGACTGCTACAGAGATGTTCGAAGCCCTGGCGGATGATAAATTAAAAGCTATCTGGATTATCAACACCAATCCGCTGGTGAGTATGCCGGATGTGAATGCCGCCGAAAAAGCCCTTCAACACGCCCGTTTCGTGGTCGTTCAGGACATATCGAACCGGGCAGACACGGTGCAGTTTGCCGATGTCGTGTTGCCCGCTGCGGCCTGGCTTGAAAAAGAAGGCACCATGACCAACGCCGAACGTCGGATTGCACACCTTCCTAAAGTTCTCAATGCCCCCGGTGAAGCCCTGCCCGATTCAGAAATCATCTGGCGATTTGCCCGGAAAATGGGCTTTGGTGATTCGTTTAGCTACGCAAACACATCGGACGTTTATGATGAATACGTCCAGCTCACCGCCGGAACAAACGTCGATATAACTGGTGTAAATTATGCCTTGCTTAGGGAAAAACGCACCATACAATGGCCTTTTAGAAGGGGAGAAGGGAGGAAGGAGGAAAGGGAAGAAGGAACGAAACGCCTATTTACCGACAACAAATTTTACACACCCAATGGCCGCGCGCAGATTCACGCGGTACCCGATGAAAATACCTCTGAGCCTACTGATGCTGACTTTCCGCTTATATTAACCACTGGTCGTATCCGCGACCAGTGGCACACCATGACCAAGACCGGGCGGGTAGCCAAGCTGAAACAACATAGCCCCCAGCCCTTCCTGCAAATTCACCCCGACGATGCCAAAGCGCGCGGTATTGAGGAGGGGCAACTGGTGGAAGTGAAAGGGCGTCGGGGTGAAGTTCGGGTGAAAGCGCAACTGACCGACGATGTACGTCCGGGTCTATGCTTTTTACCGATGCACTGGGGTAAAGTGATGGCTGGCAATCAGGGTAGTAATCTGAACCGGGCAAACA
>CAXTJJ010000447.1:0-5297 GCA_964244155.1 uncultured Spirosoma sp. | reverse complement strand
CTGTTTCGGTATTGATTTCGGCTGTTGTCGCTTTATCGTTGACGCCTGCTTTGTGTACGTTGCTGTTACGCCCAATGCACATCGACGAAAATGCGAAGGGGTTGAACAAATTCTTCTTTAAGTTCAATAATTGGTTCGAGCGGGTAACCAACGCCTATTCAAACGGGGTACAGCGACTTATTAAAGCAACCCCGTTAGTTATTGTCGGACTGGTCGTTTTATACATTGGAACAGGGCTGTTGTTCCGTGCTAAACCAACTGGCTTCATCCCGACGGAAGATGAAGGTCGTTTGATCGTTACCTACGAAATTCCTGAAGCCGCTTCGACTACCCGTAGCCTTGAGGTGCTCCAGAAAATCATGGGTATTCTTAAAAAACAGCCCTTCGTCGATCACTTTGCGGCATTGGGCGGTTTGAACGCCATTACATTTGCCTCCAAGTCGAACAGTGGTACGGTGTTTATGCAGTTGAAACCCTGGGATGAACGTAAAGAACGGAACATGCAGGCCGATTCGCTGGTAATTAAACTGCAAAAGGAATTGTCGGTGCTCAATGATGCCCGGCCACAGGTGTTGCAGCCACCCGCTATTCCGGGGTTGGGCCAATCATCGGGTTTCACCTTCGAGATCCAGCAACGTGAGTCAAACGACGATGTAAAAGCGTTTGACAACGTGGTGCAGACATTCCTGGCAGAAGCCAATAAGCGACCCGAAATTTCGCGCGCCTTTACGTATTTCACGGCGAAATCGCCCGCCTATCGGGTGGATGTAGACCGCGACAAGTGTAAGAAACTAGGTATATCGGTCAGTTCGGTCTACACCACAATGCAGACGTTGCTGGGTAGCCAGTACGTTAACGACTTTATTATTTATGGACGTAAGTTCCGGGTGGTGGCACAGGCCGATACCATGTACCGGGCTGATATTAAAGCACTCAACAATTACTACGTCCGGAATGGGGCGGGGCAATTAGTACCTATCAGTACGGTTATTAAAACCAGCGTTATTGAAAACGCTCCGCTGATTTCGCACTTTAACCTGTTCCGTTCGGTGGAGTTGAACGGGGGGGCAAAACCGGGCTACAGTACCAGTCAGGCCAACGAGGCTTTGCGCGACGTAGCGGCTAAGGTACTACCTGCCGGTTATGCCTATGATTTTGGTGGGCTGAGCCGTGAAGAGATCAACGCGGGCAGCAGTTCGATCTATATCTTCATGCTGTCCATCGGCTTTGTCTTTCTGTTCCTGGCGGCTTTGTATGAAAGCTGGTCAGTGCCGTTCTCGGTATTGCTCTCTGTTCCGATTGGTGCTTTGGGAGCCATTACTGCCCTGATCATTTTCCCGTACCTGACCAACAACGTTTATGCACAGATCGGTTTGATTACACTGATTGGGCTGGCAGCCAAAAACGCCATCCTGATCGTGGAATTTGCCAAAGAGCGTGTTGACAAGGGAGAAGATTTGCTGGAATCGACTATCGAAGCGGTACGGTTGCGATTGCGGCCTATTCTGATGACTTCACTGGCGTTCATTCTGGGTGTGTTTCCGCTGGCACTGGCCAGTGGGGCAGGGGGCGTTGCCCGGTCTACCATCGGGCGGACGGTATTGGGTGGTATGCTGGCGGCTACATCAATAGCTATTTTCGTGGTACCCGTTCTGTATGTAGGTATTACCAGACTGGCCTATGGTAAGAAGGGGCTGGCAGCATTGAAAGAAAACGCCGAGAAGGCTAAAAAAGACGAGAAGCCTGAGGAGCCTATGGAAGAAGCACAGGTGCAACCACAACCTGCTCCAAAACCCGCTCCCACCAATGGCCAGAGTGGCGATAAAGTGCGGCATTAAGTACGAGTTATCACATTGACAGTATTCACACACTATGAATAACAGGGGGCGAATACCGTCAATGTGATAACCCGACTTATAACTACTATAGTTAGAAGGCGGTGAATATATTCAGCCAGGAGGCCAGCAACTGTCAGTTCGTATCTGCTAACGCCAGTTCACTGACTGGATGGTTAAGCCAACTGGCCAGCACTTCAATGATCACGTTATGGTCTTCGCGTTGGGGCAATCCGGAAATAGTGATGGTCCCTACACAACCCGTGCCTCGCAGCAGGATGGGAAAACAGCCGCCATGGGCGGCATAGTCCCGAACCGTAAGGCCCGCCCGGTCCAGCAACGTGGTCTTGTTCAGCCTGAGGTCAAGGCCCACGGCATACGAACTGCGGTGATAGTGCAGGACGACATTTCGCTTCCGTCGAATCCAGTCGACATTGTCGGGAGTAGCACCGGGCATGGCGAAGAAAAAAAGCAGATGACCAGCCACCTGAATGTCGATAGCCACAGCTTTGCCACGGGCTTCGACGGCTTCTTTCAGTCGTGAGCCAAGCTGCCAGGCTGTTTCGGGTGTAAAAGCGTCGAATTGAAGCTGTTTTTCCTGAAGCGCCAGCCGCGTCAGATCGTTGGTAAGGTCGATTGTTGAATCCATCTGGTAAACTTAAGCAAGAGTGGTGTGCTTTTGTACGATCGGTAGGCTACATTAGTCTAATAATGAGCGTATCACCGTATATATACCCTTTATGAAAGCCATTCTTTGCAAAGCATATGGTTTGCCCGATACCCTTACCCTCGAAGAAGTCCCCTCCCTTGTGCCGGGTCCGGGTGAGGTGTTGACGCAGGTGAATGCCTGTAGCTTAAACTACCCGGATACGCTTACCATCCGAAATATGTACCAGTTCAAGCCCACGCTTCCGTTTTCGCCGGGAAGCGAATCATCGGGGGTGGTAAAGGCGGTAGGAGTGGGCGTAACCCATGTTAAACCCGGCGACCGTGTATTTACCTATGGTTCGCACGGCGGGCTGGCCGAGGAACGGATTTCGGATGCCAGGGCCACTATCCCAATTCCCGATGGAATGGATTTCCTGACGGGAGCTTCTACCCTCTACGCCTATGGCACAGCTTACCACGCCTTAAAAGATCGCGGTCAACTCAAACCCGGCGAAACGCTCCTGGTGTTGGGGGCGGCTGGTGGCGTAGGGCTGGCCGCTGTTGAGTTGGGGCGACTCCTGGGAGCTACTGTCATTGCAGCGGCATCCACGGATGAAAAACTGGCCGTATGCCAGCAAAAAGGAGCTACGCATCTGATTAATTACACCACTGAGGAGTTACGGGAACGCCTTAAGGAATTTACACAAGGTAAAGGCGTAGATGTAGTTTATGACCCCGTTGGCGACAAGTGGGCTGAACCTGCCATCCGGTCGATGGCCTGGAAAGGGCGGTACTTGATCGTGGGTTTTGCCGGAGGTGAAATTCCGAAGATTCCGCTGAATCTGGCCTTGCTGAAAGGCAGTTCGCTCGTGGGCGTATTCTGGGGAGCGTTCACTCAAAATGAAGCGGGTCTGAGTATAAAAAATATGCAGGAAATAGCCACCTGGGCCATACAGGGTAAAATCGCACCGCATATATCCAGACAGTATACTCTAGCCGAAGCCCCGCAGGCACTCACCGATATGATGGAACGTCGGGTGATTGGGAAAGCCGTAGTAAGTTTATAGAACCTGTTGCCCGCTTAACCATGACGAGACGGCTTCCTGAGGTACGAACGGGTACTGCCTACGCGGGCAGATTGTTGTTATTTCTTCTGCTGGCTGGGTGCCCTGTTGTCGGTCTCGGACAGGGGCTCAGGTTGCTGGGTATACCGGTCGATACGCTCCTGAAAACCACGACACCGCGCGTTGATCGGGCTTATATAACAACCTACTATCGGCATTTACATCTGTTTGCCGTCAGCGACCGACAGGATTATACCCTGCGTGTGGTTGATGCGCCATATTCGCTACGATACAAGCCAAATCTGGCATACACGCTTGGACTTGGCATCGACTACAAATGGATCGGTACAGAAATAACGGTCAAGCTTCCATTTTTTGGCTATAATAATGCTCTGCGCGGGAAAACGAAACCGTTTGGTGTAACCATCAACCTGAATAACCGCCGATTCTGGTTTTCGGCCCAGTATCAATTTTACCGGGGTTTTTATTTGAGTAACCCCGATGTTCTACGGGCAAACTGGTTTGATTATTCGTCTGCTTATCCCTACCGAAACGATTTGCGTAGCCAGACCATAGCCACGCATGCCTTGTATCAGTTTAATCCGAAACAGCTTTCGGTTCCGGCTACCCTCCTCCAGCGTGAGGAACAACGCAGGAACGCCCGTTCCTGGAATATTGGCGGCTCGCTGACGTACCAGTATATCCGGGCCGACTCATCGCTGGTACCTTCGATACTGACAGCAGACTTTCGACCTGAATCCCGTTTGCTAAATCTGCAATCGGTAGCCCTCGGAATTGATGTGGGCTACACACAAACGATCGTTTTCAAAAAGCATTACTTCGTGAGTTTTACGGTACGTCCGGGTGTGACGGTTATGCTACAAAATAGCAAAACCGTATTGGATGAGCCGGAGTCACATATTCGTGCCGGATGGGAAGGGGTTGCATCCGGCACGATTGGCTACAGCTCGGCCGTGTACTACGGGGGCATCTATGGATCAACGACCATGATGAACCGCACTTTTTCCCAGGGCTTGATTAATACTACTGCCAATTATGCCCGCATCGTTTTTGGGAAACGGCTGCGTTATCAGCCCAAAGGCATAATTAAGCAGGTTCCTGGCTTGAAGTGATTTTGGTGTATTAAATGAGTTACGATTTTTTTACCCCTAAATTTCGCACCAGGACCACCAATTCTATTTCTTCACTGGCTTCGCACCCATGTAAAACGTCAACTTGCCGCCTTTTAAAATGTCAGAATGCATGATGACGGGTTCCGTCAGCAGCTTTCCGTTTAGCAATACCTTTTGCACGTACACATTCTTATCGCTCTGATTGATGGCCTCGATTGTAAACGTCTGCCCATTTTCCAGATTCAGGCGGGCACTTTTAACGGACGGACTCCCCAGTGAATAGGTTTCGGAGCCAGGCGCGACCGGATAAAAACCCATGGACGAAAACATATACCAGGCACTCATCTGGCCGCAGTCGTCATTGCCGCCCAGCCCATCGGGTGTCGACTTGTACTGCATGTTAAGAATCATGCGAATGCGTTCCTGCGTTTTCCAGGATTGACCTGTCCAGTTGTACAGATAGGCAATGTGGTGAGCCGGTTCGTTGCCGTGAATGTATCCACCAATGATTCCCTCACGGGTAATATCTTCCGTTTCGGCAAAGAACTCATCGGGCAAATGCATCGAAAACAGTGAATCGAGCCGGGATGTAAACTTTTTGGGGCCACCCATTGTCT
>CAXTJJ010000446.1:0-5304 GCA_964244155.1 uncultured Spirosoma sp. | reverse complement strand
CTCTGTGCGCTTTGCGGTCCGCCGTTGCGGGGCCTCTGTGGTTATAACAAACAGTTATTGATGAATTTCGCCGGTCAAATACAACTGCACCTGGCCGGAAATATCGACACGGGCGGGACTTTCGCCGTTGTCATTAAGTTTACAGCGCAGGTAGCCTCCCCTCTTTGACAACTGGCGGGCCGTTAGTTCAGTTTTGCCAAGTTTTTCAGCCCAATACGGCACCAGAGTCGTGTGGGCAGACCCCGTAACGGGATCTTCGTCGATGCCGGACTGCGGCCCGAAAAACCGCGACACAAAATCAACCGTTTCATCGTCGGCGTCACTGATACGACCCGGAGCCGTAACAATGACCCCGCGCGCCGGCACACTGCTCATCTCCCGGAAGTCAGGGTTCAGGGCTTCGATTTGGGCCTGTGTTTCGTAGACCAGCATGTAATCGGTTTTTCCTTTAAAAATAGCAACGGGTTTCTCGCCCATGCTGGTTATCAGGGCTGGCGGCTGTACGTTGGCTTTGTTGACAACATCGGCCGGAAAGTCGAGCGTTAGCCAGCCGTTTTCGCCCCGGCACACCTTTAATAAACCACTTCGGGAGTTGAAATAAATCTGGTCACTATCGGGCGAGGTATTCTCCAGAAAAAACACCACAAAGCCTGACGCCAGGGTAGCATGGCCGCATAGATCAACTTCAACAGTGGGCGTAAACCAGCGAATGTGGTAGGTGGCGTCTTCGTCTGTCTGGATGTAAAAAGCGGTTTCGGCAAGGTTGTTTTCGGCGGCTATCCGTTGCATCTGTTCATCAGGTAGCCACTCGGTCAGTGGTACCACAGCCGCCGGATTACCAGCAAACAGCTTGTCGGTAAAGGCATCGAGTTGATAAATTTTCATAGGTTTTTTCAGAGTGCACAAGGCACGGTTTAGGATATTATAACTGTTCTTCTTTGGCCTGCAATGCGTCAAAGGTTTCCACCGAGAAGGCCGTCAGTGAAGGGATGACATGATCAGCAATATCAAATTTGGCGTCGCCATATTCAAATTCAGCCGGCACAGCCACGGTGAGCATACCGGCAGCATGAGCCGATTTCAGGCCATTCCCTGAATCTTCAAAGGTTATGCAATTGGCGGGCAGAACGCCTAGTTTACGAGCCGTGCCCAGATACACATCAGGCGCGGGTTTATTGTTTTTTTCGAGTGTAGCCGAGTGCCAGAGAGTCAGCCGATTCCGGATACCAAGCCGGTCAACCACTACTTCAATCAGGCTCATGGGCGAGGCCGAGGCAATAGCCGTTGGAATGCCCCGGCTGGCAAAAAACTGTAGGGTGTCAAGCGCACCTGGCATGGGTTCGGCTAAATTGGCAATACGTTCATGAACGCCCTCTGTAATGGCGTCGGCAAGGTCCTGGTGGCTTCGTCCTCCAGCGGCTTCGTCCGTCCAGGGCGCGCGTGCAAACCAATAACGAATTACATCTGGTATAGGCAAACCGGTCGTTAGCTTACATTCATCGTCGGTGAGGTGCAGGCCAACGGTGGCAAATACAACCCGTTCCATAGCTCGCCAGTGGGGTTCAGAGTCCACCAGCAGCCCATCCATATCAAATATTGCTGCGTTTATCAAAATTGTACTATATAGGTTTTATACGTAGTAAATCAACGGGCATGCTCCGTTTGTTTGGATTTGGGCGCGTCGTCGACTTCAAGCGTATCATCATCGACAATGGTGGTATCAACCGGAACGGTAGCTGTTTTTGTTTCTGACTTTTGCCCACAGGCCGACAGCGACCCTACAAACAGCAGCAGGCAGACACCGACGAGGTGAATAAAACGGATTGGGGGAGCACTCATTTTTTTGAGCGAATGGCCTGGTAGTTTGTCATACATCGGCCTGACGAAACGGCTTCACATCGACTTTGTCCCACACACCCTCAATAATATAAGGGTCTGTTTTCAGGTATTCCTGGAGCTGGCTTTCGGTGTCAAACTCAAGCAGAATCATCGACCCGATCATCGTTCCCTCGGGGCTAAGCAGGGCACCACCCAGAATAAACTGGCCGTTTTCTTTTAGCTGCCGCATGTAGGTGAGGTGGTTGGGTCGAACTGTCATGCGCCGGGAAAGGGCGTCAGCATCGGTAGGGTCATAAGCGTGTATAACGTACTTCATCGACTGAATTAAAGTTTCTTTAAGCAAGATACCACCTTTCAGTCGTCGGTCAATAGTACCTAACTGGTTTTTGGGTAAAGTAATCGATGATGCAGCAATAAAATGCATCAGAAAAGGATGGGATAGCTTCCGTGATTCCGTTCACGAAGGACTTGCCTTTTTACTTCTGTGATGTAAATCGATATACCCCCGAGCCGATTTCGGTTTGTAAATACCCCTCTTTAAATTCCTTTACGCGAATGGCTGAGTTCATTTTTAACGCTTTATTGCTTTCCAGAACAGAAGCCGGATTTGTTGTCGGGATAAACACAGTGGCAACGGTATTGGCGGGAACAGTGATAACCAATGAAACCGTTTTCCCGGTTTTTTTCCAGGCGGTTTCAATCGCTCCATTGATTGAGTGATACGTAGCTTTCACATAATTGAGACCCTCATTGGCAATTTCCGGCTTGATCGCAAACGTCCTATACCCCGCTTCACCAACCTTGATTCCGGCCGCATGACCAAATAACCATTCGTTTACGGCACCAAATGCGTAGTGATTGAAGGAGTTCATGCCCGCATTGTTTTCAAATCCTTTTCCTTTGACATAGCTGTTCCAGCGCTCCCAAATTGTATTGGCCCCATTAACGACTTCAAAACCCCAGGAAGGATAATCGGTACTGAGCAATAATTTGTAGGCTTCGTCACTATGGCCGGTGGCAGACAGCGAAGGCAATAAGGGCTTTACACCCAGAAAACCAGTCGAGAGTTTGTTGTTGTTGGCGTGAATAAGATCAACCAGCCAGTTCCCCGCTTTTTGATTTTGTTCAGGGTTGAGCATATGCATATAGATAGCATTCGCGTATGCCGTTTGGGTGTGCCCCTCAAAGCCCATTTCGCCGTCAACATAGCCGTTACCATCCCCATAAGCCGCACTATTTGTTTTGAACTTTCCAATTTCGTTGGTGTAATGCGCCAAAAAAGCCTGTTTGATTTTATTGCAAATACCTGCATAATGTGCCGACTCCTCAGGCTTACCAATTGCCTTTGCCATTTCAGCCATCATAGACGCCGTGTAGGCATAATACATCGTTGCCAGCATATCCGGGGGTGTTTTTTTGCCAACAGACAGCCAATCGCCAAACCCGCCTTTCGGTGAAATATCCTCGAAACTAGCCTCTTTATACACGTACTCTCTCTTACTCTTCGCTTCCAGAAAGTTGAGATAAGCGACCATATTCGGCCAGAATTTCTGGATCACGCGGGTATCCCCATACGTTTTGTAAATCGTATAGGGACAAATGATGCCAGCCTCCGACCAGCCGGGCGAATACGTATCGGTTTTGCGAACGTTTGGCGCGGGGGCGTAAATTGGATACGAATGATCGGCTCGCTGCGCATCGTTGAGATCGACCAGCCATTTCGTAAAAAAGGCCGATATGTCTGTATTGAACGTGGCCGACTGAATATACGCCTGCGCGTCGCCGGTCCAGCCCAGGCGTTCATCCCGCTGGGGGCAATCGGTGGGAACATCAAAATAATTGGATCGCTGTGTCCAGACAATATTCTGGTAGAGTTTATTAATCAATGGGTTATCCGTCTTAAAAGAACCTGCTTCGGGCGTTGCCGATGTCAGCACAATGCCCGTTACAGCATCTACCCCAGGGGCGGTTCTAAAACCGGATACCTCTACATATTGAAACCCATGATAGGTGAATGTTGGCGTCCAGGTTTCACCCTGTTTATCCCCTTTTAAGATATACGTATCGGTGGCGCGGGCTTTTCGCAGGTTCTCCGTCATGATTTCCCCATTGGGGAACAGGACTTCCCCAAATCGCAATCTGATCGTATCACCCTTGTTTCCGGTTACCTTCAGCCGGACGATGCCGGCAAAATTTTGCCCCAGATCAAACAGGTATCTTCCGCCTGATTTTGGTGTGACGGTTTTGGGGGTTAGTTCCTGAAATACCTGAACCGGGTTTCCGGGATAAGCCTCCAGTTGCCGTTCCGATTTATCGGGAAAAACACTACTACTCTTCCATTTTGAGTCATCATAACCGGCCTTATGCCAGTTATCAAACGCCAGATTAGCGTCGTAGGTCGCCCCGTTCAGGATATCGGCTTCAAGGATGGGACCACAGTTTGTTTTCCAGCTTTGGTCAGTGGCAATCGTTTCTATATCGCCGTTTACATACTCTACTTCCAGTTGAGCTTTCAACAAGGGAACATCGCCGTAGAAATTTTTTACAACGGGGTTACCTACCAGTAAGGCGTACCCAAGATAACCGGCATACCAACCCTCTGAAACAATAGCGCCCAACGCATTCGTACCCGCCTTTACATCCGCTGTAACATCATAGGTTTGATAATAGACCCGCTTGTTATAATCGGTCCAGCCGGGCGTAAAATAGTCTTTCCCAATGCGTTTGCCATTAATATGAAACTCATACAAACCGAGGGAGGTAACATAGAGTCTGGCTCGCTTGATGGCCGTTTTCAACTGCGTTTCTTTTCTAAAAAAAGGGGCTGGTGGCAAATGATACGTTTTACCTTTTCCGAGTGCTGTCAGGTCGTTCCCGATCCAGTCTGCCTTCCAGTCGGCTTTTGTCAGAAGGCCCATTTCCCAGGTGGCGGTGGCACTCCACGGTCCGGGCTGGCCATTTTTGTCCCAGCTACGAACTTTCCAGAAACAAACCGTTCGCGAGGCCAGGGACTTCCCGGCATAGGCTACCTGATTGGTGGCATTTCCGTTTACCTTGGGTGACTGCCAAAGATCAGCTTTGTCTGAAGCTAGTAAACCCGGCGATGACGCGACCATAATTTGATAGGCCGTTTGGATTTGCTCACGTATGGTAGACGTTAACTCCCAGCTTAAGCGAGGCTTTTCGGCATCAGTCACCGGATTTATTTTGTATTCAACGCGTAGATTAACGGGCTTTAAATCAGTTGTAGCTGACAACGAGTTGTGACACAACAGCACAGAAAATAAAGCGCTAAGAAGCAGAATTGGCATGTTGACCTGACTAGATTTCATGGAGTAAGCGGTGTTGTCTTCCTGAGAATTCATCTACAATAAGCAGTAAATCATCGCATAGCGGTAAACTACTGGTAATCGGCCATAACCCAGGGCGAGTCTTCGGCCAAAGGGTTACGAAACAGATAAATAC
>CAXTJJ010000445.1:0-5320 GCA_964244155.1 uncultured Spirosoma sp. | reverse complement strand
GAACTATGTTCTGATTACGCCCGTCATCAAATACGGAAATGTCGAAGTTCCGGTCTTGTCCAAACGCCAGATACAGTCTGTCGACAGCAAAGGAAAACCGTTTACAGTAGCGCGGGATGACGACGCCGAAATCCAGTTTATAATGGCCGTGGTTCAGGCACATCCCGATTTCTACGATCAACTGAACCAGTCGTGTTTCTACCTCCACAAAAAATATGTGCTGGATGAGGACTGGTTTCTGACCGCTTTTGAGAACTGGACCAGCCAGGATATTCGCATTCTGGGCTTCAATACACTCAAAAACAACAAGCTTAACCCCAACAAAGCGAAGGTGTCGGTTCGTGTAAGCAGTGGGTTGAACTGGTTTGAAACCTCACTGGGACTCACCTACGGCAAGCAAAAAGTGTCGTTGAAACACCTGCACAAAGCGATAAAAAACAAGAGTCGCTTTGTTACCCTCGACGATGGCACGCAGGGCCTACTACCCGTTGAATGGCTCGAACGCTTTGCCGCTTATTTCCAGGCGGGCGATGTGGTCGATGAGCATATACGCACCCCACGAGTCAACTTTTCGAGTATTCGCGAACTGTATGCCGACGACGAATTGATGAACGATGTCAAAGATCAACTGGCCCTGTTCGCCAAAGGGTTTCGCGATTTCCAGTCCATCCGGCCCGTTGCGGTGCCAACGGAGTTGCAGGCTACCCTTCGCGATTACCAGAAAGAAGGGCTAAACTGGTTAAATTTTCTGGACGAGCTGGGTTTTGGCGGATGTCTGGCCGATGATATGGGCCTGGGGAAAACACTCCAGATTATAGCCTTCATCTTATTACAACGCACTAAAAACCGAGCCAACACGAACCTGATCGTGGTGCCAACTTCCCTCCTGTTCAACTGGCAGGCCGAGGTGGCCCGGTTTGCACCCAGCCTTACGATTCACACCTTTTACGGAGCCAACCGAGGCTCGACAAAAAAGGACTTCGATCGATATGACATTATACTTACCTCCTACGGTACGCTGCTGTCCGAGATTCGTTTTTTAAAGGAGTACTCCTTCAACTACGTCTTTCTGGATGAGTCGCAGGCGATAAAAAACCCGGAATCACAACGCTATCAGGCAGCCCGATTGCTGCATTCGCGGAATAAAATTGTGCTGACAGGCACGCCTATTGAAAACCATACCTTCGACTTGTATGGCCAGCTTTCGTTTGCCTGTCCGGGCCTGTTGGGCAGTTATAACTATTTCAAAGCGCACTATTCTACACCCATCGATAAGTTTGATGACCGACAACGTGCCCGCGAGCTTCAGACCAAAATCAGCCCGTTCATTCTCCGTCGAACAAAAGCGCAGGTTGCTACCGAGCTGCCCGACAAAACGGAAATGATTCTCCACTGCGAAATGGGAGTAGACCAACGAAGTGTCTACGACGCCTATGAACAGGAATTTCGCAATTACCTCCTGACAACTAAAGAAGGCGATATTCCACGGGAACGACTGCATGTGTTGCAGGGACTTACCAAGCTGCGTCAGATCTGCAACTCGCCGGTACTTCTTAACGATGAGGAGTTTTATGGAGATTCCTCGGCCAAAATCAACGTACTGATGGAGCAGATTGAGAACAAATCACCGAATCATAAAATCCTGGTTTTTTCACAGTTTGTAACCATGCTCGACCTGATCAGGACGCAGTTGGAAACCCGAAAGATTAGCTTCGAATACCTCACTGGCCAGACCACCGACCGGGCCGCCCGCGTCAACCGGTTTCAGTCCGACGATACGGTTCGCGTATTTTTAATCAGCCTCAAAGCCGGGGGCACGGGCCTTAACCTAACCCAGGCCGACTACGTATATCTGGTTGATCCGTGGTGGAATCCGGCGGTCGAAAATCAGGCTATTGACAGAAGTTACCGCATTGGCCAAAAGAAAAACGTAGTAGCAATTCGATTACTGTGCCCGGATACTATTGAGGAAAAGATATTGACCCTTCAGTTAACGAAGCAGACACTGGCCGATAACTTGATTAAAACGGATACGTCTATACTAAAATCATTATCAAAAAATGACTTACTACAGTTGTTAGGCTGATGAAAGTCATAAATCCAGGCTTAACAGACTAGTAACTTCGTATCATAAAATTTCCGCAATATCGCTTCGGTTAATAGTTGAAAAGAAAAATACCTTTGATAATCAGTACATTATATAAATAAATAAATAATTGAGAATATGATTTATAAAATTTATTATTTAAACACAACAAAATTTTTGATAACTATTTATTAACTATACGCCTGATATATTCACCCCACCAACTCATTATACGCCATACTTATGTCAACTTTAGACCATGAAATCAATGCTGTCAATCAGCTTTCTTTTGTAGCGGATGCCTATCCCTACAAGGACACCCAGACCATCATCGTTGTTCTTAAATCGCCGTTGCGAAAAAACCTTCCTCCCGATCGATCAATATTGACTTTTCAGATCCCTAATTTCACTGTAGCTGCCGTATTGGAAGCCTATGAACAGGAAGTCGTCGTTTTCCTGGCCGATACGCTGCGTACCGCTGAAAAGTTTCTGGCAAAATCAACCAATCAACGTGTTATTCACTTGATTCCTTTGTGCATGAATTAAGCGAGTCGTTTAAGCACGATAGTAGGATCATCTTCGCTGAATCAACCAGAGGTAGCTGATTCAACGTCTCACTAAAAGCGCATAGGGCTGTCAAAAACAGCCCTATGCGCTTTTAGTGAAGCCTGCCACTTCAGGAAATAAACTTTTCGGTGATTGGTATTTTTACAAATTTCGTTGCCAGACCTCGCGCAGTTGTATTTGCTGGGGTGTTGCCTGGGGATCAAGTTGAAACTGATAGTTGCGCACAAGTTCTTTTTCAAAGACAGTACTTTTCACGCGAAGTTCCTGGCCATTGCGTTTAACCGTCAACTCGTAGATATCCCCAACTTTCTGTTGCTTCATCTCGTTTTGAATAGCCCCAATCGTTTCCATCGTTACGGGCTGTCCATTATATGCAATCCATTCGTCTTTTTCCTGCAAACCAGCTTTACGAAGCGAGTCGCCCACTGTTCGCAGCAAGAACTTATTATCGACCAGGCTGGCTCCCATGCCCATGGAAGGGACTTTTTGTCCCGTCGGTACAGCTACCGCGTAGGTAATACCCAATTTGCCATAATACTCGCTAAAAGGTAACGGCTCGGCGGCTTTTATGTACCGATTGAAAAAGTCAGCAATTTCAGGATAGGTCTTTTGGGTAAAAATGGCAAAGAAATCTTTTTCCGGAAAGGCTTGATTAGGCCCGTAAGTCGTTGCCAGTTCGTTGATCACTTCCCGTAATCCGCGCTTACCGTTCGACAATTCCAGCAGGCGTATGTCGAGTAACCCGGCCACCAGTGCCCCGCGAGCGTAGATGTTGCCATACTGCCGCTGCCCTTCGTCGGTGTAGCAGGTCAGGCCCAGCTTACTTAAACTATAGGTCGTATCGAGGCTTTTATCGTAGGCTATCTTCTGGCTCAGTTCGTCCAGATAAGTAGGCAAATCCATAATCTGGCCGCGCAATTGCATGGCGTCGCTAGCCCATTCGGTCACCCCTTCATAGAGCCAGAGGTGTTCGGATGGCGTCGGTGTCACAAAATTGAACTGCTGAATTATCTCGCTGTGAATGTTCAACGGGGTAACAACGTGAAAGAACTCATGCGCAGCAATCGACGTCATGTTGTCGGCCAGTTTTTTCGAGAAATCTTCTTCTTTAATGACATACTCCGAACTGTAGGAGTGCTCCCAGGCGCCCCAGTCCTGATCTTCAAAGTGATACAGAAAGGTATAGCGTTTTACGGGCAATTGCTTCAGGAACTGCCCTGCCGCCGTGAGCATCGACTGCATATTGGTCAATAGCTGGTCGGACTTGATCTTGTCGCTTTTCGAGTAGGTGTATACGTCGATCTGCGCACCGGCAACCGTTGTGGTGGCTTTTGTCAGACGGCCCAGCAAAATGGGTGAATCGACAATGCGGTCGTAGTTGGCAGCGGTGTAATAGCCTTTATCGTTTTTCTCCAGAGCCGTTCCAACCGACCAGTCTGCCGGATAGTCAAGCTTCAGGTCGATGGGTGCCGCCTGCATACCACTGGGGTAGCCAAATACACCCTGGCCGTTGATCAGCACATGGTCTTTCTCAATGGATGTACCACACATATTATAAGGCTTATGTTCGTTGACCGGCGTATCCCAGGTTTCGACCATACTGTACTGAACCGTGCTAACTTTTTGTGGTTGATCGAACTTCCACTGGTTGGTGGATACCTGCGTCGTTTTCAGTTCGCGGCCTTTGGCATCAAACGCCCTGAACGACCGTACATACCGGCCAATGTCCATGACCTGATACGTACCGGGAGCGGTTGACGCGAACTGGTAAAGGGCATTTTCGGCCGTTAACCCGTTAACGTGCAAGGTAACTTTGAACTGATCGTCGGCGCGGTCGTTCAGGTTTACTTCATATACCAGCGGAGTAGTTGGTTTAGCAACCGTAAGCTGGGTAACTAACAGAGCAGTACCCAGGCATAAAAAGCGTATGAACTTCATATAAATGTCTATAAAAAGAGAGAAGCAAGTTAGTTGAATCAGTAAAAATCCAGAAGGCACATGGTTCTTGCGGAATTATTTACGGATAAACGGTGGTAGGGTCACCGCCGACCGGCGGAGTAACTCCCTTCCTTATAAACAGAAACAGCCGCCCAAACGGGCGGCTGTTTCTGCTGGCGTACTATTTTTACAATGAGTTAAGAAACGTTTTGCTGGGCGCAAAGAAATACTCCCCTCCCCGCGTCGTTACGAAATTGCCAAAATCGGCAATCGCCGGGAGTGTATTGGCCGGATCGGCATCGGGTAAGCGATGGAGGTTGTCATCCAGCAGAGCGACCGTATCTTTGTCATTGTACGTACGGGCGTATTGATGCATCAACGGATCGAATGCCCCCTGACCAATGACTGGGTCTTTACCAGTTGGTTGATCCCCAGGCAGGAACCCCCGGATGAATTTATTTTCATTGACCCACGACTGCTGAATGAACTCGAACTGATTGGCCAAATCGCGCTGAAAACTCATAAATAACAGACCGACACCCCCATTGGGCAGTTGGGTGAGGTCTTCCTGCTCATTGGGATGAACATCGCGATGGCCATAAATGATGCCCCGGCGAGCCATGGTATGGCGCTGTTCGTTCTCGAGGGTTTCACCCTCAAATCGCGTTGTTTCGCCCCGTGGGTTCGACTTACGAATGTGGGCATGGAACGGGCAACGTGCCCCGTCCT
>CAXTJJ010000444.1:0-5321 GCA_964244155.1 uncultured Spirosoma sp. | reverse complement strand
AAATCAGCGATGAGAAAGGCTTGACACGTAGTTATAATTATACCCCAACAGACGTTAACAGCCGTTTTGAAATTAGCCGCCTACCCGAAGGCGCTTACCGTTTCCGGGCGAGCGTTACGGTTAATAACAAGGCTGAACAGGCGTCTGGTCAATTTGTGGTACGCGATCTGCAACTCGAAGCCCTTAACACCACAGCCGATCATGGCTTGCTCCGCCAGCTTTCGCAACAAACGGGTGGACAGTTCTACAAAGCCAGCCAAACCGACGAACTTGTTCGCACACTGACCAACCGCCCGCACCCCGCCCGCCTGACAAGTACCGAAGAAATGAACGAGCTCATTAACTGGCGGTGGTTATTCTTTATGGTGCTCACCATGGTCGCGGTAGAGTGGGGGTTGCGTAAGTTCTATGGCGGGTATTGATTAGCTTTCCTGTAAGAAAAACTTCAGGCTGAATTAGTTACGTCGTGCTATAGTGTGAAACTGTAGTACGGCGTAATGGCTTTAAGAAAGGGCCGATAAACTAACGTGAGTTATTGTCTGAGTTGATTGAAATTTAGCCTGTGTAGTTTCTAGACAATTAGTTAAAAAAACAATTTAACCACAGAGACACAAAGCACACAGAGGCTTATTGGGGTATTTGGTATTCTAATAAGCCTCTGTGTGCTTTGTGTCTCTGTGGTTAATCCTTTTTCTTGAGTTCATCAGATCTTAGCCTATACATAGCCATTATTCATGTTAAACTATTTCACCTGAATGTTTCTTGAGTAATACTTTTATCGTTTATACTCGTCTTATAATCAATACGACAATGGAAGCACCAATCAAGCCGATGACCGCTCGCGAAAAAATCCGCAAACTTGTAGAAGTGAAAGAGCAAGTTCAGCGAGAAGCGCGGGAACGATACCAGAGTGATCCTGAGTATCGGGTCGTATTTGAACGCTTGGAGAAAAAAAATTCCGAAAGACGCAAAAATAAATAGGTATGAACTCGAATTTGTTGGTGGTCAACAAAACTCTTACTCTTTTGTAACAGACGACAAGGTTAGGTACGAGATTAGGTTTGTTCCGTCGGCCTATTTATTTGTGGATTACGTAGAGGAGCATGAAAATGGCCTAACATTTGAGTACTTTAAGGCAACTTCTTCTAGTGCCGCTTTAGAAACTAATCCCCACCTTTGATTTAATTCAACACTCGCTAAACCATCAGAAAAATGATGAGCATTATCATATTTAAGAGCAATAATTGAACTACCTTCTGAGTTAACGAAACCAAATTTATTGTTCTTGCTTACACGAGCTAATCCCGCTGGGAAAAAATAACCATTACGGTTGAAACGAGTAAATAGCATTCCTTCATCTAATGTATTAAGTCTATCGAAACAGGGTTTGTCGTAGTAAATGTCTGTGACTGCTTTTCATTTTAAATTAATAAACCCCATTTTCTCTCCTAATACAACACAGGCTAGCCCCTCACTAAATGCGTAAGTACGGTCATAAACACAATCAATAACAACATTCTTATTCCGGTCACAAACCCCCACTTCTTCCCCTTTCAATACGGAATCAAAAACGGCTCTTCAGGTTCAGCTAACAGTTTATCCGTCAACACCAGTTGACTGGAAACGCGGGCCAGGGCAGGGGATTGATTGGTTTTAACGAGGGCGGTGGTGGGCTTGTCGGGCATGGATGGTGCGATAGGTGTTCACACTGGTAACTTCATTTCCGGTTTGGCAATATACAGAACCGGATCGAAAACAAGTAGGTCACCATCTGCATCAACCAATACCTTTTCGTCGTGAAGATCTTCGACCAGGATTCCTAACGTGGTGCTATAGTAATTATCTGCAAAACGTCGGGTAAAGCCGCACAATGCCATTTCGGCTTCTACTTCGTTACGCGTTGCTCCGCGAACACCAGAAAGTGCTTTCTGACGGATAAGAGGTTGTAGCAGGTTATCATAGTCCATGAATCCCTCGAACCGTACGGCCGTTTCCGAGAATAGATAATTGTGGAGCACAACCCGGTGAAAATACTCAAGGTAGCTACTGTGGTAGGCCATATTGTTCCGTTTATAGAACCAGCCCCGTGCCTGAAAAACCTGATGTTCACCCCCTTCTATTTCGCCAAAGGCCATCCACTTTCGTGTAAATTCGGTGGCATCCAGCAGCAGTCTATTCGTTAACGCCCATGTGCGCAAAGCCTCGGTATCAGCTATCCGGATTTGAGCGTTTAACTCCCAGCGTTCGTCCTGAGTCGTTGCTGAGCCGCTGGATTTGTTTCATGGATTCTTCGGGCGACAGCAAGAGCTGATCAGAGACTTTTTTGGCTAATCGCGCGCTCTGCTTCTGGTGGTAATCGTTCAGGTTTGTATCCATTTTCAAGCATATAAGAAAGGGCTCTCGATGAGGGCGGTGGCGAGAATGTCGGGCATGGATGATCGAGTAGCCAATTCAGGTAGAATTCCACAATAAATAAATCCAGTCAGCCAGTAGCATTGCCTTAAGAAACTGTCTGAAATCCCCTAAAGGGGACTTTGTTCGAGAGTGAGAAAAGTCTCCTTTAGGGAATTTAGGGGGTTTCAGACAGTTTCTTAAGGCAATGCGAATGCTACATACTGGTTTCCTTTCTTTGCCCCTAATTTTCCACCACCACAGGCAATCACGACGTACTGTTTCGTGCCTACCTGATAAGTGGCCGGGGTGGCAAAGCCAGCGGCAGGTAAGGTCGTTTCCCAGAGAAGTTTGCCCGTTTTTTGGTCAAACGCTCTGAATTTTTCGTCTTTGGTGGCAGCAATGAATAAGACCCCACCCGCCGTGACAACCGGCCCGCCGTAGTTTTCGGACCCCGTGTTTCGGATGCCTTTGGCGGCTAGTTCGGGTTCTTCGCCGAGGGGAATCTTCCATAGATATTCGCCGGTGTTCAGATCAATGGCGTTGAGGGTGCCCCAGGGTGGCGAAATTCCCGATAGCCCTTTGCTATCTAGAAACTTGGTATAGCCGGAAATCTTATAGGGCACAGCGGGGGCCTTGCTGCCTTTGGCTACCTGTCCGCCAGCTTCAATTTTTTCATCATCAAACAGGAACCCAACAAGGGCTTGTTTCTCAGCTGCCGACAATTGGGTGAAACCCGGCATCATGCCTTTTCCGTGACTGATAATATCCGACACGTAGGCCCGGTTTTTGCGTTGCCCGATGTTTACTAACGATGGATAGCCGCTGGTCGCATTACCCTTTCGTTGGGCACCATGACAGTTAGAACAGGTAGTCGTATAGAGTCGATTGCCAAGCGTAAGATGGGCTAGTTCATCCTGTTTCGGGGCGAGGTTGAGCGCAATGAGCCAGGCAGCTTCGTTTGCATTTACATACATGATACCATTGGGATCGGTGGCAGCACCACCCCATTCAGCACCCCCGTCCAGACCGGGATAAATAAACGTACCCTGGCGACTTAGGGGTTGAAAGGTACCCTTGCGACTCCGCCGAAACTGAGCCAGTAATGTGTCACGTTCGGTTGAATAGGGGTTTAAATCGGCTTCGCTGAAGTTTTGCCGGGCAAAGGGAGCCGGGCGGCTGGGTATCGGTTGCGTAGGCCAGGCTTCCTCTCCGGAAACATCGGATTTTGGCATTGGCGTCTCCTTGATCGGGAAAAGGGGCTTGCCCGTAACTCGGTCAAACACCAGTACAAAACCCGATTTAGTCACCTGCGCCACCGCGTCAATACGCCGGGGCCGACCGTCGGGGCCTTTGCTGGTTACGGTTAATAGGTTGGGCGGTGCCGGAAAGTCGCGATCCCAGATGTCGTGGTGAACGGCCTGAAAGTGCCAGAGTCGTTTGCCGGTGCGGGCATCAAGGGCCAGCAAACAGTTGGCAAACAGGTTTTGCCCTTTTCGGTTGCCGCCATAAAAGTCAAAAGCCGCCGAGCCGGTTGGTACGTAGAGGATACCCCGAGGCCGGTCAACGGCTATGCCTGACCAGTTGTTAGCGCCACCAACGTCGGTGTTTTTGTAGGTGTCTTTGGGCCAGGTATCGTACCCGTATTCGCCGGGTTGCGGAATGGTGTGGAATGTCCAGACTAGTTTACCCGTGCGGACGTTGAACGCGCGTATGTGTCCCGGTGCTGCGTCGGCCCCTTCCGATAGCCGGACGGGCATGATAATAAGGTCTTCGAAGATTGTTCCGGGCGTATTGGAAATTACGAACTTGTCTTTGGCCTGAGCACCCAGACCTTCGTGCAGATCAATATGGCCCTCTTCACCAAAACTTGAAATGGGTTTTCCCGTTTTAGCGTCAAGCGCGTAAAGCAACGACCCGACTGTATATAAAATGCGGGCTTCCGGATTACCATTACTGGCCTGCCAGTATGTAACGCCCCGACTCGTACTGAGCGATTGCTTGGTTGGACTACCGAACTTCCAGATTTCTTTCCCCGTAGCGGCATCTAGCGCAATGGCCTGAACAGTAGGGGTTACACTGTACAGAACACCGTCGACAATGATTGGGTTCGCCTGAATCTGACCACTGTCGGGAGTGGCATACGTCCAGGCAACTTGCAGGTTTTTTACGTTGTCTGGGGTGATTTGCGTCAGGGCCGAATAGTGGCTCCGATCCGGCCCGCCGAGGTATTCGCCCCAGTTGGTATAGTCGTTGGGTTTGGTATCGGTGGTATTCTGTCGGAATTGAGACCAGCCAACGGCCAGTACGGCCAGGGCGCTGAGTACAAAAAGCAATCGTTTCATGAAGCTAAAGGAGTAGTCTGACAAATCTACACTAAAAGCCAATGCGTTGGCATTACTCCCTATCCCCGTTTATTAATCATATGAGGTTTGTTCAAAAAACGGCACACAAAAAAGCCCCGGACATTGTCCGGGGCTGAGCATTTGAGCATTGGTTACTAGGCTATTTTCTAATAATTTTTATCAGAGCTTGTATTGCTGAACCGGCTGTTTCCAGTACCCCGGCTTTGCGTCTGCGGGCGGCTGGGGGTTCGGCTCGGGCGGCTACTGCTTTCTTCGCGTCTTGGTGCCGATGCGCTGTTTTCCTGACGTTCAGGTCGTGGGCTTTGGCTACGTGACTGCCCACCGTTGTGTGACGATCCGGCCGAACGACCATTGTTATTCGAGCGGCCACTACCACGACGGTTATCGTTGCGGCCTTGACCCTGACGGGAAGGCGTTGCTGATACGGCAGCTGCGGAAATGTTAAGCACATACGGATGATCCACAATGACCGGAACGTGTTTGCCAATCAGCTTGTGAATATCCCGCAGATATTCTGTTTCTTCGGAATCACAGAATGATAAGGCAATCCCATCATGACCAGCC
>CAXTJJ010000443.1:0-5328 GCA_964244155.1 uncultured Spirosoma sp. | reverse complement strand
AATTCCAACCTGCAATGCTTATTATTGTGTAGCCAACTGGGATAATCTTCAGCCTTACACTAACCTGAAAAACGTCCTGCGCTATTATGGGTCAGTATCGGGTGTCCGGGCTATTCTTTGGCATCAGGGCGAAGCTGAGGGCGATGTAGCTCGTGAGGCCATTTCAACCTATGCCGACCGTCTGCGAGACGTTATTCAAAAGACCCGTCAGGATTTTGGGGGCCGCAATGTACCCTGGATGCTAGCTCGTGCGTCATTTAACGGGCAGAAAACAACACCTGAAGTTGTTGCTCAACAGGAGAATGTAATTGCCACATCGGGTCTGAATGTGTTTCAGGGACCACTTAACGATACGATACAAAACCGGAACGCAGGCAGTATCGATGTACACTTTCGCAACATAGAACGCCCGACTACCGATCCGCAGTACTACCTTAACACGACCTCTGTGCCGATCAATATGGGACTGTCGCGTTTTGCCCGAAACTGGAACAATAGCATGACGAACGCTTTTTTTCAGAATGCACAACCCATCACACCAACGCAGTTTGCCGTAACAGGCAATCTGGCCAATTACGTATTGCCAAATGCTGCACTATCTGTCTCGTTCAGCACACTTGGTACATTTAACAGCGGCAACCTGTGGCAGGTGCAATTGCTCGATTCATTGGGGCAATATAAAAGCGTTTTGGGAAGTGGCACCACCAGCCCCATTTCGGTAACGCTTCCGGCAGCCCTGCAAAGTGGTCGCTATCAGGTTCGGGTGGTTGCCTCGTCGCCAGCTATGCCTGCCGTACCCTCCAATCTATTCCAGATCACTCAACAGGGCGACCTGAGTCTGGCAATGGGTATCAATCAGCGAACACCTGCGCTGAGCGCCCCCGTAACCATTAGCCTGTATGTTCATAATGCCGGGCCGGGGAGCGCCAAAGGCGTGGTTGTCAGAAATCGTCTACCCAATAATCTGGCCTTTGTTTCATCAACAGATCTCGCCGTAAATGAAGGGGTGTTAACCAGCTCGTCCTTTGACGTTAATCCAGGTGCTACCCGGTTACTGCGCTTCATAGCTCAACCAACGGCTCCTGGCACGTATCAGAACGCAGCCGAGATTTCTCAGGCGGCAACTCTTGATCTCGATAGCCAGCCAAATTCCGGTACGGGCGATGGGCAGGATGATGCGGCCCAACTGGATTTTCGGACGAGTCAGAGCAGTGCGGCTATATTTACATCTCCCAACCCCAATCAGGTCCCGTTACCAAACGTTGGTAGTAATCAGCCAACTCCTAATCCAGCAAAGGCCGATGTTAGCCTCAGCCTGTCGGTGAATACACGTATCCCTAACGTTGGCGATACACTTTTCTATACCCTAACGATCAGCAATCAGGGTGGTTTGGCCGCGACGGGTTTGAGTATGGCAGCTTACTTACCTGCTGGACATACGTTTGTTCCGGGAGACGATTTCGGCTTATCGGGTGGAGTATTGGTGGGCAATGTAAGCAGTTTGGCCGCTGGTAGTCGCGTTTCGTTGCATTTCCGGGCGAGAGCATCGACTTCCGGACGAGGTGTTTGTGCTGCTCAGGTACAGGCCGCGACCGTTCCCGATCCCGATTCGGTTCCCGGCAATGGTACGACCAACGGCGAGGACGACACCGCTCAGGTAGATATACGGGTGCGATAAATTGATGATTGCCTACGTGGTCATAATGAACAGATTATGACGGATCTTCGTTAAAATAACAGCAACCTGAAAATTTAATAGTTACAAAAGTTAACGTTACTGCTTTTAAGGGCAGGCAACATCTTTGTGTCTACGCTTTATGAAAATCAGGTGGATTCTTTTGGGAGCCGTGAGCATTGGGGTGGCCTTGATGCTTTCGTCGTTTCTCGGTTTCTTCGAGAAACGGGTGGATTATAATACCCAAATCAAACCGTTGCTGAACAAGAATTGCATCGTTTGCCACGGTGGCGTTAAGAAGGCCTCCAACTTTTCGCTTCTCTTCAAACAAGAAGCTTTGGCACCCGCTAAATCAGGAAAACCCGCAATCATTCCCGGCGATGCCGATGGCAGTGAGATGATTCGGCGGCTCACGCTTACCGATCCTGACGAACGAATGCCACTGAACCACCCTGCGTTAAAACCTGAGGAAGTTGACCTGCTGCGTACCTGGATTGATCAGGGAGCCGAATGGGGCGACCATTGGGCGTACCAGACTGTTCAGAAACCCGATGTTCCTAAAATAGGCACAGTTTGGAGCCGGTTGGGTGTGGCCGAAGATGATGAAACCAACTGGGCAAAAAATGAAATCGACCATTTTATCCTCGACAAACTTAAGCAGGAAAGCCCGGCGTCTTCCCGGTTAAAACCTTCTTCCGAAGCAGACCGCGCTACCCTGATTCGTCGCGTATCGCTGGATTTGACGGGTCTGCCGCCAACAGAGAAGGAAGTGGCCGCTTTTATAGGCGATAAATTGTCCAATGCCTACGAGAAAGTTGTTGATCGGTTGCTGAAATCACCGGCTTATGGCGAAAGATGGACCGGTATGTGGCTCGATCTGGCTCGTTACGCCGATACCAAAGGGTATGAACGTGACCCTGGCCGAAAAATCTGGCGTTACCGCGACTGGTTGATCAAAGCATTTAATGACGATAAGCCATTCGATCAGTTCACCGTCGAGCAGCTAGCGGGCGATTTACTAACAAACCCCAACGGCGGGCCGCCTACCGATGACCAGCTCATTGCAACGGGCTTTCATCGCAATACCATGACGAACGACGAAGGCGGTACACAGGACGAAGAGTTCAGAACGGCGGCCGTGATTGACCGGGTCAACACGACATGGGATGTATTTCAGGGAACAACCTTTGCTTGTATCCAGTGTCATAGCCACCCCTACGACCCGTTTGTACACGATGAGTATTATAAGTACCTGGCCTTTTTCAACAACTCACGCGACGAAGATGTAACGAGCGATACGCCAACGCTTCGTTTCTATAAAGCTGCCGATTCGCTCAAACTTATTGACCTTCAGTACTATATTGCTGGTGCTGTAAAAAACCAAAAGCAGGCACAGACCTATACCAATCAGTTCACACATTTGCTTCGTACAATTGAGCCCAAAATCAACTCGCACGATTTCGACCAGTACGTCAATGCGTCGCTTCTGGACGCCAAATACTTTGGATTTCAGGACAAAGGTGCCTGCCGGATTAAGAATGTAACCCTGACCGGACGTCCGCGCTTGTTAATTAAATGGGGTACCAAGGCAACCAACGCCACAGTTACGCTTCGTCAGGACAAGGCTGACGGTCCTGTTCTGGCTCAAATTCCAACGCCTAAGCCCGGAAAAGACACGGTTCAGATGATCTTGCTGCCGCCAATTCAGGGGAGACATAATTTGTACCTATCGCTGAGCAGTCCGGAAAAGCCGAAAGAATGGGTGCAGATAAAGTGGGTTGCTTTTACGCCTGTGCTGCCGGGACAGCCACAGAATGCCGTTGGCGAAAAAGATAAGGTGCTGCTCGACCTTTTGAATGCCGATGTTGATCAAACGCCCATCATGCTCGACGGCTCGGGCGATCTGGCGCGGGAAACACATGTTTTTGAACGGGGAAACTGGATGGTGAAGGGTAAACGCGTGACGCCTGATGTGCCTAAATCGTTTCCGGCAATGGACCCTAAGCTACCCAAAAATCGGCTTGGTCTGGCTCGCTGGATGGTTAGCCGGGAACATCCGTTAACGGCTCGTGTAGCGGTGAATCGTTTTTGGGAGCAGTTGTTCGGAACTGGTATTGTCGAAACGGTAGAGGATATGGGTACGCAGGGTATTCAGCCCACCCACCGCGAACTGCTGGATTATCTGGCGGTTGAGTTCATGGAAACCGACCATTGGAGCGTTAAAAAGCTCCTGAAACAACTGGTCATGTCGGCGACCTATCGGCAACAGTCGAATGCCACGCCCCAAATGCTGGCTCAGGACCCTTTCAATAGATTGCTGGCTCGGGGGCCACGCGTCCGATTATCAGCCGAAGCGGTTCACGATCAGGCGTTGGCTGTAAGTGGTTTATTGAGCCACAAAATGTATGGGCCTAGTGTGATGCCTGTTCAACCTGAAGGTATCTGGCAATCGCCTTATGATGGTGAATTATGGAAGCAAAGTACGGGCGAAGACTTGAACCGGCGGGCATTATATACCTATTGGAAACGCACCGCTCCCTACCCGTCGATGGTTACCTTCGATAGCCCAAGCCGGGAGTTTTGCCAATTACGCCGACTCCGAACCAACACGCCCTTGCAGGCTTTGGTAACGCTGAATGACCCGGTTTATGTAGAGGCCGCCCGAAAGCTGGCTGAGTACATGCGCGGACATGGAAAATCGCCGGAAGGGCAGATACAGGCTGGTTTCCGGCGGGTTATGTTACGTGACTTACCACAAAAAAAACTGGCGGTGCTGCTGCGGCTTTATCAAAATACGGTGCAGTACTATCAGCAGAAACCGGGCGAAGCAGAGAATTTGCTGGATCGCCCCGGCGTAGATTGCTCCACCATTTCACCCCAACTGGCTGCCCTGACGGTGACGGCGAATACGATGCTGAATCTGGATGAGGTAATTACGAAGGAATAATGTTGTTTACCCCACCCCAACCCCACCCCTTGAAAAAAGGGGAGGGGCTAAAAAAATAGCTATGAGCCAAGTGATACATAATCGAAAGGCGATGGAAGGTTTTCGGCGGGAGCTTAGAAAGACTCCCACGTCTTTTGAATCCTTACTTTGGGAGCGGTTACGGAATAGCCAGTTGGAGGGTCGGAAATTTCGGAGACAACATAGTATTGGCGTGTATATTCTTGATTTCTATTGCCCGTCTGAACGACTCTGTATTGAACTGGATGGAATGGTCCACCTAACTAGAGAAGCTATTGTTCACGATGAAGTGCGTGATGCAGCACTTGCCCAGTTAAATATAAAAACGTTACGAATTAGTAATGAGGAAATTGAAAGAGACTTAGACGCGGTACTGCTTAAAATAAGTGACTGGTTTAAACGCTAAATCAGCATTGATAGGCTAAGTGGACAATCGCAAGTGAGAGTAAAAGACAAAATCTAGGCTACTAAATAGAGTAGCCCACTATAAAAAACTAAAGTCCGCGCATTCCCCCCTCCCCTTTTTTCAAGGGGAGGGGTAATATCAGCAACACAATGAACAAACTCCTGAAAGAACTCCAGCAGGCGGCTGCCGAGCGCGAAACCCGGCGGCATTTTCTGCATACCTGCTCAACGGGCCTTGGTGCTATGGCACTTAGCTCTGTGCTGGGAAGCTGTGGCTTCTTCG
>CAXTJJ010000442.1:0-5348 GCA_964244155.1 uncultured Spirosoma sp. | reverse complement strand
TGAATTTGAATTAAAAAAGCGTGGTTACGTCTGACGTATGCTACTGATAGAGTTGGACAGATGTTAAAACCCAGCGTCTCATAAGATGCTGGTTTCACTAGGCTCCAGACTATACAGAACTGACTAACGACCAGCCTATTTTGAACATTATATACCAAAAGTGGCTAACTGTCGCAGACGCTTATCCAGTTGAGCAGTCTTATTTGTGCTTGGGGCAGACCATGGATTAGGAAGAACAGTTTGTAAAGCCGAATAGAGCATCCATCAGCCATTGGCAACTAACCCGGCGGTCTAGTCAGTAAAATTGGTTGTATCCAGTTGTGGTCTGTTTTATCAACCTATCTTTTCAGTTAACCAAGCCAGGATATCGGTCATAATCAGTTCTTTGTCGAGGTCATTGAGCAAGTCGTGGTAATGGCCTTCATAAAACTTGAGTGTTTTGTCAGCCGATGAGGCATGGTCATAGAAATACTGGCTCCCGCTAGGTTTGGTGGCTTTGTCCGCCGTACCATGAAGAATCAGCAAGGGGAGTTGGATAGCAGCCATCTCGGTCTTAAGCCTCTCGTCAGCGAGCGATAACTGCTGCACGGTTTTAGTCGGTTGCACTTCGTTAGCAATCAGGGGGTCACCGTTCATGAACGCAACGACGGCCGGATCACGGGAAAAATCGTCATTGTTCAACCGCAACACGTGGGCGTGAGGAAACAGGTGGCTTAGTCCTTTCAGGACAGCAACGGCAAAATCAGGAGCCGGTACCTGGAAGGCGAAGCTTTCACAGATGAAACCTCTGAGTTTATCCTGGTGCTCCAGGACATAGATAGAGGCTAAAACACCCCCTGCGCTATGACCCAGTAGAAAAGTCAGTAGGCCAGGATGGGCGGATTGGGCAATATCAACCAGCTTATCAAGTTCTTTGACAAACTGTTGATAGTCGGCAATGTAGTAGCGTTCTCCGTCTGAGAGTCCCCGGCCCGGAAAATCAATGGCATATACCTCAAAGCTCTGTGCTGTCAACTGCTGGGCAGGCCATTGAAAATACCCACTATGCGAATTGAACCCGTGCGCAAAAACCAAGATCGCCTTGGGCGGATTGACAGCCTTCCAATGCTTGTAGGCCACCTTCAAACCTTCTTCTGAAAGAAAGGACTCGGATTGAAACTGAGTAAGTGTTTGCATGGTTTTCTAACCTGATAAAAAGTGGATTGCCAAGAATGGAGATTTCTTCTCGTTAGGCAGCTTGCCAGGAAGGCATAGAGTTCGGCAGGACAAAGGTGGACAATAGTAGCTTATTCTTATCGGTACAAATCGACGGAAAAACGGTACGTTTAGTGGTTTTCCGTCTTGTATTCTACTGAAATGAAAATGCCAGCTCCCCTCCCACATATCATTTATTTACAAGAGCTTCACCATACCATCTATTAAAAGTATAAACTGAAGCATTCGTTAATCTCTTTGAGTAATTATAGCAAGGAATTTGGGCAGCAGGTCTACAAGCTAATTATGGAAGAAGCTATTTATTTGGTGGCTATAATTCGTCACACCTTCTAATTCCACAGGCCCATGTAAGTTATTATATCGCTACTAAACTGTCTCCAGGACTAATCGGCACTTATTTTCAAGACAAAACTCCTTCATTTCAGGTTGGCAGGACCACTTACGCAGTAGGGTCTATGTACGGTATCAACTTACGCGCACTCGGTTTTCACCTTTCTTAATGGCAACCTATCAAATTGGTCAAGGCAGGCCCACCGGTCCAGGTGAAAGTATGGGACCGAACGGAGTTTACTTACTGCGGACTTCTAGCAGCCCCGTTAATATGCACGGCCGTTCGATAGGCGCAGGTTTAAGTATTGGTATGCTCTCCTCGCTGCGGATGGAAATAGTCCTGGGTTGGCAAGATATGGTTGATACCTCAAATCTGAATCTATACTATACATCTGGTTATTATCAATCTCAGGTCGGCTTAGCCTATCAACTTGGAGGCAAAAAACAGAGAGTAGCCACTTAACATGACAGCTGTCTATACAACAAATAAGAAAGTGAGGTACGGAAATGTGCAATATGAGGGCCTGTTACGCCGGGCCGCCAGAGCGGTGATTTTACTATCTGTCCAATCTAATCAGTAGCATACGGCAATTCTACAATCCTCTCAATCCAATTTGCTGCATTTCAAACCTGAATCTGCAATAAATACTCTAAGAAATAATAGATTGCAACGATTTGGTCAGCCATGCATGTAATTTGGGCTATAGGGAGATAAACATACCCTGCTAGTCAATGTTCAATAGACTTTAAGCCATACTGTCCTACGATCGTATTGCTTATACTTGTAGCTTGTAGCAACTATCGTTTTTCCTATAATGACTCCCTCTTTACACTGCTATCTTATAGATGACGAGCTTCCAGCACGCACCGTTTTAGAGAAGTTTATTCAACGTGTGCCTTTTCTAGAACTCGTTGGTCAGAGTGATAACGCCGTCGACGCGCTTTTCGCAATTCAACAGGCCCGACCCGATCTTATTTTTCTGGACATTGAAATGCCGGAAATGACGGGAATTGAGTTTTTAAAAGCGCTGGAAATGCCACGGCCTCAGGTGATTATGATCACGGCTTCTCCCCAATACGCTGTAGAAGGTTTTGAACTTAATGTGGTTGATTACTTACTCAAACCTGTAGCATTCGACCGGTTTCTTCGAGCAATCAATAAAGTTAAACGAGAAGGTGCGGAGCGAATTAACCCGGCGACCCCCATACTACCTGCTCCCGTTGCCCACACATCACTTAGAGCTGAAGCCGATATACAACTAACTGCCGAAGGCGAAGCTGAATTTTTTTTGGTTCGGGAAGATAAAAAGCTGATCAGGGTAGTCCCGAACGAAATTGTACTCATCGAAGCCATGAAAGACTATCTGACGATCCATCTGAAAGGCCGTACCATCGTCGTCCATATGACACTTGCCAAGATGGAAGACCTACTGCCAACTGCTCATTTCCTGCGCGTAAATCGATCTTACATCGTTCGGAAAGCGGCTATCAAAGAAATAGATGGCAACCTGATCACCACCATCGACGACAAGCGGGTGCCTATTGGGGTTACTTATCGGGATTCGGTTTGGGAAGCCATGAAAAAGAACATTATGTGAATAAGTTCTTCCAACGCTGGCAGCAGTGGACCACTGCCTATGGTCGGCCAGTCCGTTATGTACGTCACGCGCTCCTTTGGCTGATCATCTGGATTTTGTCAGCCGAAACGGCGAATTATGGCGTTCAGGATAAACCATCCATTAACCTCGCCGTCACCGTTTTGATCACCTTGTCCACGCTCCTGTATTTTTACTTGCTGGGCTACTTTGTTTTCCCTGCTTTCCTGTACCGTTTCCGGCCGTTCTGGCTGGTTAGCTGGCTAATACTAACGTACTGGTTTAGCTATTTGCTGAACCGATTGGTTTTTATCGAATTACAGCCGTACAGCCTCTCCGCCACGTCATATCTCTCCAAAATTTCGCATATGGTACAGGCCGCGGGGCCACTTGGTTGCTTTACGACTATTAAGGTAGCCCTTTGGAATTACGTGCTGGGCTTATATATGGTTACGCTACTGCTCGTACTGAAGAGTGCGAGGGATATGATTTCCTACCGTAATCGCTCCATCCAGCTGGAGGGCGATCGGCTACGGCTGGAACGGGACAAATTAGCCCTTGAGGGTAGTCATCTGACCCTGGAACTGGATTTTCTGAAGATGCAGATCAGTCCTCATTTTCTATTCAATACGCTGAATACAATTTACGCGCGGGTCGTCGATGCCGACGAGCAGGCAGCCAATCAGGTGCTTCGATTGGCCGAACTCATGCGCTATAACCTCTACGATGCCAACGCGGATCGAATCGGTTTAGAACTTGAATTAAATTACATTAACGATTACCTGCAATTAGAACAGGCACGGCACGCACAGTGGATATCTGTAACACTGGAGGCCGACGATAGGGTAAGCCAGTATCAGATTGCTCCGCTGCTGCTCAATACGTTTGTCGAGAATGCGTTTAAACACGGGGTTAGAGCGGGCAACTTTTCGTACGTGCTTATTACGGCCCGGATGGATAGCAACACACTGGAGTTTACGGTTCAGAACACGTTGCAGCCTGAGCCACGGGCGTCGGGCCGGAAGTCGGGCGGGGTAGGGCTTGTCAACGTTCGCAAACGGCTCAACTTACTCTACCCAAATCGGTATGTGCTGACAGCTGGCCCCGTTGAGGATCAGTACGTTGTTGCGCTTAGTTTGCAGTTGGAACCACTTGCTGTCCCTACCCGATGACATCTTTTCAGTTTGTGACCCCTGCTCGCCTAGTTCGCCACATTCTGCTTTGGATAGTTGTCTGGCTGTTTTTTCGCTATGTCAACTTCGGCCTTTATGTAAGCGATAGTGAGCTGGTTATTAACACGTTAACGGCGGTAACGTTCGGGCAGACCTTTGGCTTGTTTTATTTATTTGGCTACTGGGTGTACCCCCGTTACCTGTACCGGTTTCGATTTCTTTGGTTCAGCCTATTCCTTCTGCTGACCTATTATTTCATCTACCTGAGTTCGTACCTGACAACGTATTTTTTACAACAGACCAGTCCCGATAAGGATCCAGCTTCGCTTAGCCAGGTTGAGCAAAGCTGGGCGCTCATTCAACCTGTGGGGATAGTTGGCTGCTTTACCAGCATCAGCGTTGCCTTCTGGAACCTGAATAACTTTTCTTATGTAACCCTACTGTTGGGAGGAAAGCTCGTTAAAGACCTGTTTATGAGCCGTACCCGAACATTGCTTATTGAGCGCGATGCCGTAGATCTTGAGCGAACGAACCTGGCCCTGGAACGCGACAACCTAATGTTGGAACTGAATCTGCTCAAATCGCAGGTAAATCCGCATTTTCTGTTCAACGCGCTCAACAGTATTTATGCCCGGGTGGTCGATGTGAATGAACCGGCTGCCGAACTGGTGCTGCGCCTGGCCGAACTTATGCGCTATAATCTTTATGAAGCTAACGTACCGCAGATTGATCTGGCCGACGAGATTGCCTATATTGAAAATTATATCAGCCTGGAGAAAATACGTCATGCTTCCTTGGTCGACGTAATTTTTTCGGCCGATGGCGACTTTACTGGCCACCCTATTGCTCCATTACTTCTGATTGCATTCGTCGAAAACGCCTTTAAACACAGCCTGGGCGCTGGACCAAATTCGGCCTATGTTCTGGTTGACACTCAATTACAGAACGGTACATTTTATTTCACGGTTCAAAACAGCCTCCCCCAGCAGCCGCAACAGCCAACTGCCAAAAGGTCGGGCGGGATTGGTCTGGTAAA
>CAXTJJ010000441.1:0-5371 GCA_964244155.1 uncultured Spirosoma sp. | reverse complement strand
TAACAAAATTGTACTTTTTCCTAAAATCTACTTGATTGTCAAAGATATGTGAGATGACAATTTGCGACACTAACTTCTTCAAGTTAATAGTTATGACGTTGTATTAGCTCTCGTTGCTAAAAATGGGCATTTTTTGGAATAGACATAAACTCGTAAACCCCTTTAGGCACTAACTCTGCGTGAATGCCTAAAGGGCTTAAACGACTCCAATTTCTCCTCTAGTCACTCCGTAAGCTTTTCACTGGATTTATTAACGCGGCTTTTATACTTTGGAAACTTACCGTCAGTAAGGCAATCCCAACCGAAAGCAAGCCCGCCAGCGCGAAAATCCACCAGTCCAGCGTAACCTTATAGGCAAATCCGTTCAGCCAATGAGTCATCCCCCACCAGGCAATGGGAGAAGCTAATACCAAAGCGATCAGAATGAGTTTAAGGAAATCTTTGGAAAGTAAGGCCACTACACTGCCCACCGATGCGCCCAATACTTTCCGTACACCAATCTCTTTGGTACGCTGTTCTGCGGTATAAGTGGCTAAGCCGAATAAGCCTAAACAGGCGATGAAGATGGTCAGACTGGAGAACAGCGTTAACACCTGTTCTATTTTTTGCTCGTCTACATACACCTGCGCAAACCGATCATCTAAAAACGAATAACTAAACGGAGCAACAGGTGAAAAAGACGTCCATTGCTGCTTGAGGGAGGCCAGAAACTGCGGCAGATTAGTCGCACGGGTCTTGAGGAGAATATTCCCTGAATTCCGCCCCAAAAACATGACCACAGGCCCAATCTTCTGCCGCAGAGATTCGAAATGAAAGTCGCTGACAACCCCAACTACCTGGTAAATGGTATGCACCCCATTATCATCCGTGTGGCCAATCAGTTCTTGGCCAACAGGATGCTTCTGCCAGCCTAAGGCCTTGACCGCCGTTTCATTCAGAATAACACCGGAAGCATCGCTCGGGATATTTTTTGAAAAATTACGGCCCTCTACGATACGCATACCCAACGTAGGAATGTAATCGGGATCAATGTAATAGAATCGGCTCATAACACCTTGGTCCGGATTTTCCTTGGCCCGGACGGGGGTGTTATCCAGGTTTGTCCGGCCAACGGGGACCTGCCCAGAGATGCTGCCCATAACAACCTGAGGGGATTGAACGAGCTGGTCACGAAACACGCCTTCGTTAGTGCCCAGCATATTCGTATCGTGAATCACCAGCACGTGTTCGCGGGTATAACCCAGTTTCTGGGCCTGCATGTACCGCAGTTGCCGATCGGCCGTTAGGGTGGCAATGATCATCGAAATGGTAATGAAAAATTGAAAGACCACCAAACCGCTTCGCAGGGTAAAGCTTCCACGTCTGGTTAAACTCGTGCCTTTCAAGACCAAAACCGGGGTAAAGGAAGCCAGGTAAAAAGCCGGGTAACTACCGGCTACCAGTCCTACCAGCACTGTACTCGCTACTAAACCAGCGACCATGAGGGGTTGGGTCAATACCTGAAATGAAAGCGATTTGCCCGTCAGTTGATTAAAGAAGGGCAAGGCTAGACCGACCAACAGTAACCCAACCAGCAGTGCTATCATGGCTAGCAGGACCGATTCAAGTAAGAACTGTTGCTGCAATTGGCCTGTCACCGAACCCAGCACTTTCCGTACGCCAACCTCCCGCGAACGACGAACCGCTGTGGCCGTCGACAAGTTCATGAAGTTCACACAGGCGATCAGCAACATAAAGGCCGCAATAGCCGTCAGTACGTAGACGTACAGAATAGCCCCTCCAGCGCTTGAGGCGTCCCTTGAATACAAATGAATGTCGGTGAGCGGTTGCAGAAACGCCCCGAAATTATCCCCCCGCTCGCGAAACTGTTTCGGCGTCAGTTTCAGAAATTTCTGGATATCACTCCCCATCTGTTTTTCCGCGAGTCTGGACAGTTTGGCCGCCAACTGGTTGTAATTGTAGTGCTCAGGCAGTAGCAGATAGGTTTGATAATTTATACTATAAAGCCATCCCGACCCATCTATTTTTTCATCCCGGCCGACTAAGGTAGCCAGCATATCGAAGTGAAAATGGGAGTTCGACGGCACATTTTGGACTACGCCCGTAATTCGGTAGGGGCTCTTGTCACGACCAAACGACAAAACTTTTCCCATCGGGTCCTGATTACCGAAGTATTTGTGGGCAGTTTCCTGGGTCAGTACCACGGTGTTGGGCTCGGTTAATGCCTGCTTGGGGTTTCCCTTTAGAAACGGAATGGTGAATAGGTCGAAGAAAGAGGAGTCGGCCAGCAGCAGATTATCCTGCCGGAATGAGGTGGTTCCGTAGCTGACAAACTCACCATCCTGACCCCGGATGCGTGTTGCGTTGAGCACTTCCGGAAATTCCTGTTTCAGATCCCGGGCGGCATTCTGACCTAAATTGGGTCCGCCAATGTCCTTGCCGTTTAACTGGAGGTTAAGTCCGACCCGGACGATTTGATCCGCTTTCTCATTGTAGCGGTCGTAGGCTACTTCATTCTGCACATAGAGCATGATCAGGATGCTGGTCGCCAATCCGATGGCTAAACCAATGAGATTAATGCTGGTGGATACTTTTTGGCGCTTCAGATTTCGCCAGGCGATTTTGAGATAGTTGCGGATCATGATCGTGCGTTTTAACGGTCCAGTAGCCCGGGTTGGCGAGCTTTCCGAATGCAATAGTACCGACCGTATTGACCACTGAGGTGCCAACTCATCAATTGGTACCTCTTTTTTCAGGCTGTTCTTATATTCGACGGGGGTTTTGCCCATCATCTGTTTGAAAACCCGGTTGAATGTCGTTTTGGAATTAAACCCCGACTCATAGGCAATGCCCAACAGCGTGAGCCGATCGTAGGCTGGATCACGCATTTTCCGGGCAATTTCACGAACCCGACATTCATTAATAAAATCGCTGAAGTTCTTGTCCAGCCCCACGTTGATGATCCGCGACAACTCATGGGGATGAATCGCTAGTTTCAAAGCCAGCGTAGTCAATGTCAGTTCGGCATCTTCGTAGAGATGGTTTGCCGCCACCACTTCCTTTAGCTTTCGGCCTTTGTGCCTGGCATCCGATCGATCAGCGCTTGGCATGACTAGCTTGACCGGGCCATCCGATTGGAGGATCACCTCGACGGCCATTCCCATCAGCACAACAGCCATTGCCAAAAAGAACGAATCACTCCCTAGGGTTAACAAGCAGGACCAACCGAGCAAGACCAGGGCTTTTTCCAGCCCGCGGAAAGCAAAGCGCGGCCTGTCCATGAGCACCGGGCGCAGATGGCGATAGAAATCTTGAATCAGTCGATGCGACAAGTACAGATACAGTATGACCGAAATGAAAACGAGCCAGACCGGCATCCACCATCCCGCAAGCAGCGGACAAAAATGCAGCCAATCTTTGGGTTGAAACCGCCACTGGGGGCGAGTCAGGTGCTTGGTATAAAAAAACAATAGCGGCCCCAGCGCCGGTAAAAAAGCCGAGGACCCCCCCCCGGTTTTTACGACCATCACGCCAAGGGCCAAACTTAAAAACAGGTTCGCCGATTGGTTAGACCTTTTAGCGAAGCCGACCAGTAGGGCGAGTGTGAGCCCAGAGAATAAGCTTCCCAGGGAGACCAGATCGTAAAAGCTTGTATGAAAAAAATCGAGTCTCACGTGTTTACGAATTGCTAGGAGCCATGTTATGGGTATTCCGGCTGACTACTCTTTCTTAGAAAGTCGTTTAGGGTAGTCAAGTTCATCCTCTACAAATCATTTGCCAAGTTAGTGTACGGGTCAACCTAGGCTTTATAGCTACGATCTGCCTCTATTTTAGAGGTCATCATGTCCACTTATGGACAGTTTATATCCATAAGTGGACACCTAAAAATGGGCTAAACACGACTGGAGTGTACAGGATATAGGTAGCTGCCCGTCGGGTAAAATCATCAGCCACCTCATTACGTTCAAAAACGGGTTTGTAGCCAATGACTACTTATCTCGTCAAAAGCTCTACTCTTGCCACGCGGACTAGTCAATGGCAAGTGACGGATTGTGTACGAAACGACTAACTTACCCTATCTTGTGGATTGGTGTTGCCAGTGCAGGAAATGCAGAGGTAAAGCCATCGTTTATCCGTTGCCACGGCTTGCTCGATTGATCTCAACCAGTACCCCAGTAGGTTAGCCATCGATTATAGGCTACCTTTGACTATGAGTCAACCTGCATATACCTCTATTCCCGATACCTCGGATAACCACTACTGGACAACAAAGTCTGAGCCTGGCAATGTGCGCAGCACCACGTTTGTACCCCGAGACAAAGAGCTACACCAACAGCTAAAGATTAAAGCGTGGGCCATAATTCAGGCTTCACTCAGAAAGAGTAATAGGAAAGTAAGCTACTAAGTATGCCCTTTCTGGCTTTATAAGATAAGCTGTATAGTAGGCGGCCTATAGTTGGCTTCGTAAGCAATACGTGACGTGGGTCAAATTACGGCCGCTCTCGTCTTTCATTTAACCCGGCTCCTTATGCATTTAAAGCAAGGCGAGTCGGGTTTTTAGTGGGCTCTGAGTTAGTCCTGGACACTTTTGGGTAAATATAAAAAAAGTTAATAAGCCATACCGCCGGAGTGGTAACTAAAGGTAATGTATGCGAATAATTGAGTTTGACAGGTATTAGAAGTCAGTATCTCGTAAAAACGCTCCAAAGTGAGATTCAGATGATTTTGCGCATCCAGAGTTCGGCTTGTCCTGAACCCTTAAAAGTGAGCCAGTGAAAAGTAGAGTAAAAAACTTAAATTTCATTGGTAATTGGAAAGGGAAATGAAAGCAACACGATTCACTGAATCGCAGATCGTAGCGATTCTCAAACAACAGGATAGCGGCCAAACGGTCGCTCAAATTACTCGTGAACACGGCATTAGTGAAGCCACGTTTTACAATTGGAAGGCTAAATATGGTGGCATGCAACTGGCCGAGGTAAAACGGTTAAAAGAGTTGGAAGAAGAAAATCGGCGGTTGAAAAAAATGTATGCTGAACTCAGTTTACAAAACGACATTTTCAAAGAGGCTCTCACAAAAAAGTGGTAGGGCCTGTCGAGCGCAGAGCGTTGACTAAGTGGATGATTTCAGAAAAGAAACTGAGTCAGCGCAAAGCCTGCCGTTGGACAGGTCTTAGCCGTAATGCCATGACGGAGCCAGTAGCCGTTAAAGAAAAAGATCAAGACCTTCAGGATCGCATCAGGCAGGTAGCTAAACGCTACAAACATTGGGGTCTTTTGAAAATTTATCATAAACTGCGTAAGCAAGGGGAAACAGCTAATCATAAGCGTATCAGGCGCTTGTATAAGCTAGCTGGCCTGACACTGCCTC
>CAXTJJ010000440.1:0-5378 GCA_964244155.1 uncultured Spirosoma sp. | reverse complement strand
TCTCGTCCTGTTTGTCGGGGCCCTGGATTCGGAAGCCTACTTGTGTCAGGGTTTTACCGGGTGCCCAGAAGTCAATGTCCGACAGTTTGAGCTTAAAATAATTCCAGACACCGGCTTTCACATCGATCTTGCTCTTGTCGTCGAAGCCACCAAATCCGGCTTTACTGGCATCGGTGGTCAGGTAGAGTGAATAGTCGGCCGAGGCCCCTTTGATCCAGCCCGTTACGTAAGTATAATCGGCTGAGTAAGGAATAGCCGACCCGGACCAGTTGGCGAAACCAATCAAATGCCAGTTTCCTTTCTGGAAGTTCTTCCCAATGGAAGCCGTTCCTGTTTTGAACTCTTTAGCCGAAACAGCGGCAGCATCGCCCCAGGAAGCATCCTGAAAACCAGTGCCGTACGCATCAGAAAAGACCTTATAGGCCATATCGAGGTTCACGAACTCCTGTTTGGTGCGAATACGACCCGTTCCATTTGTGATGCTCAACGTACCCCGGCTGAGCGTAGAGGCTGGCATTTTAACCACCAGTTGTTTCTGTGATTTCGATACGATAGTGGCTGCATCCGAAATACCCTTCACCGAATCGGCGAATGCAACGGCTGATACATCATCCAGGTTATTGCCCGTAAGCGTAATTTCACCCCCTTTGGAGAAATCATAATTTGACACATCAGATACCGTTGCAAAGGCAAGCACTTTGAAGTCTACCGAAACTGACCGACCAGCGCTATTGGTGAACGTAACTTTCTGATTACCGCCCAGCGCTTCGGTGGGTACCCGGAAAATCAACGCATTGTCGGTATTTAAGGTAGGCTGAAAGCCTGCGGGCACATTTTGTTTTTCGAAAACAATAGTACGGATATCACCTAAACCGCTCCCGGTCAGCGTAACAATGGAGCCACCAGAAGCCGAGTCTGGTGCCATAGCCGTTGCAACTGGGTTGCCGGGTGCAATCTGTGGACTACCGTCCGTATCTTTTTCGCAGGAGGTTAAAGCAAGGCTGGTTAAGCCAGTCAGCAATACAAAGCCCGCTATTCGATTAAATCTATTGAGGTTCATTTGATCTTTAGTTTGAAGTTCGAGGTATTTGGTTTACAGTATACAGTAGCTGGCAATTGAAACTATCGACGCGTCAGCTACCGTACACCGAAAACCGAATACCATAAACCTATTTATCATTTGTAGTAAGGAACAGGGTCTTTGCCTAATTCAGGGTCCTGCACGATTTCGCCGGATGGAATTGGCAGATACATTTTATCTTCCGAGAAGTTGGTGATGTAGGTTGCCCCCGTTATCGTACCCCGGTTCTGCTTCTCGATCATCGCTTTCGCCTTGGCATAACCTTGGCGCTGAATGTCGTACCAGTAATCGCCCTCAAACGCAAACTCAACCCGGCGCTCATGCAGAATATCATCCTGCGTAAATGCCGTCTTCGGCGACAGACCTGCCCGGCTCCGTACTTTATTCAGGGCGTCGAGTGCTTTGGCATCGCTGGTCGAAGCAGCTCCGGCCAATGTTGCCTCGGCATAGATCAGCAGGATATCGGCATAACGCAACAGGACCACATTGTTACCCGAGTTCTGACCCAGTACGGCATCGCCCCCGAAGCTCTTGCCCGGTCCGGCAAAATACTTGACGATATTCGAGCGGGTCGGGCCCTGACTTCCACCATCCTCGGCTGGTTGGAGTGTGTCATATTTGAACCCGTTGGCCATAAACGCATTGTATTTGGGGGCATTGGCACGCTGGGGTTTCCAGTTCGGATTCGTCCAGCCGTGTTCCATCACCGACCATTTCCGGCGCAGATCGCCAAACTCATATTCTTTCAGCAAGTCCAGCGAAGGCACGTACATTTCCCAGGCATCAGCTTCGGCAGTGCGCAACGCACCGGCTCCCCGGTCAGGGTTTTTGATATTCCCGGTTCCCCAGGGGTCCTGCGCCAGCTGGTGTTGGATAGAGAATAAGCTTTCAGCGTTGTTGTTCAGACTCATTTTGGTGAACATGCCACTGTAGTCAGCAACCAGACTGTACTTACCTGAATTAATCACTTCCTCCGCTTTCGTTTTAGCGTTTGCGTAATCTTTATTGTACAGGTACAATTTCGCCATCAGCCCTTTAGCCGAGTATTTCGTAACACGTCCGGCTACATCCGATTCAGGCAAACCGGCTTCGGCCATCTGCAACTCTTCGAGGGCGAAGCGCAACACATCTTTCTGGATGTAGCGGGGAATGTTGAAATCACCCGACAGGGCTGTTGCACCCGGATCGGTAATGATCGGAGCCGCTCCCCAGGTACGACCAATGTAGAAATACAGCATACCCCGAATGAAATGGCATTCGGCAATGGCGGGGTCCAGGTAAGCGGCACCACCACCGGCAGCTTTCTTCTCTTCGAAGGTTTTGATCATCACGTTGGCATAGCCGATGATCTTGTAAAAGGCACCCCAGGACGCACCAATCCGCTCAGAGGCCGATGACACCGTGAAGTTCAGGTACTCGACATCGGTATAGGTAAACATGTTTCCCGACATCACATCGCCGATAGCATCCTGCGCCCGGCTCTCGTAATTGCGCCAGGGCAAACCGCTGTAGAGCGTACTGGTAGCGGCCCGTACTTCGTCCGCATTGTTGTAATAGTTACCGGTTGTGGTGCCCGATAGGGATGGCCGGTCGATGAAGTCTTTCGAACACGAAAGCAGCATCGCCGACAGAACCAGGGCATATAATGGCTTGAGTTTCATTTTTCTTATTGATAAAAAAGGGTTTCTGCCACAGAGACTCACGGAGTTTAAAAGAGATTCACAGAGATCTTAGTGCAACTCCTTTTGCTCTGTGTAACAACCTTTTACATTTAGAATTGCAGATTAGCACCTACGGTGAACGTGCGTGGGTTTGGATAGTGACCGGTATCGACGTTCATGAGCTTGATGCTGTTGTTGAATGCGCCGATTTCAGGATCGTAGCCCGAGTAGTTGGTGAAGGTCTTCAGGTTTTGAATCGACCCGTACACCCGCAGGTTGCTTATTTTAACCCGATTCAGCAGCGTTTTTGGAAGCCGGTAGCCCAGCGTGATATTCTGAATACGCATGTATGATGCATCTTCAATATACCGATCCGACATGGCCGTGTTGTTCTTGTTTGTGTTCGTGAACCGAGGCAAAGCACCGTTTGGATTCGATTCGGTGTAGCGATCCGTTACCGTATTCAACTGGTTCGTATAGGCGTTGTTCAGCCCTTCCAACTGCCAGCGCAGGAAGTTATACGCCTTGGCACCCTGGCTACCTTGCAGGAACAGCGAGAAATCGAAGTCGCCGTAGTTGAGCGTATTCGTGAAGCCCCAGGTGAACTTCGGCAGCGGGCTGCCAATGAACGTTAAGTCCTGTGCGTCAATTTTACCATCGCCGTTGATGTCTTTGTAGCGAATGTCGCCCAGCCAGGTTTCGGCTTGATTCACTTTATAGCCAAACTGTGGAAGGCTGGCATCCAGATCGGCCTGCGTGCGGAACAATCCATCCGTTACCAGTCCCCAGAACGAACCAACGGGGCGTCCGGGTGTGGTGTGCGTAATGAGGTAGTTGTTGTAATACACCTTACCATCCAGCGCCGAGGCTGCACTGGCGGCCCGGTCGTAGCTGTTGGTGAACTGCGTAAAGACAACATTCGTCTTCCAGCTGAAATTACCTTTCTTAATGTTGGTCGATGTCAGGCCAATGTCAATACCGGTATTCGTCATTTGACCGGCGTTACCCAACGGTGCTTTCAGGTCGTCCCACTGGTCGCCTACCCCAATCAGGTTCGGGCCCGTCAGGAAGATGATCATATCGGAGGTCACTTTCTTGTAGACATCGATCGTAGCGTCGATGCGGCCATTGAAAAAGCCAAGGTCAATACCCGCGTTGGCCGTTTTCACCGATTCCCATTTCAGATTCGGGTTCGGAATCCCGTTGATCATGTTGGACGAACCAAAACCCACCGGACCTGAGAAGAACTGGACCGCACCCACATAGGCCGGGTTTGGTGCGCCACTCGGGAAGTTCTGATTACCCACAATACCGTATCCCAGACGAAGCTTTGCATAACTCAGTACCTTCGAGATATCTCCTTTCATGAACTTCTCGTTCGATAATGTCCAGCCAGCCGATACACCGGGGAAGTAACCCCAACGGTTGTTAGGCCCGAAGTTGGAGGAACCATCGGCGCGGAAACTTGCCGACAGCGAGAAGCGATCATCGTAGGTATAGTTCGCGCGGGCGAAGTACGACTCCATAGCCCACTGGCCTTTGCCACCGCTCAAGCCCCAGGTTGTCTGGTCGGCGCTGCCGGTGTTGAGGTCAAAGATATTGGCTTGCAAATCAACTTTCGTACCCGAAATTGACTGGTAGTAAGAGTTCTGCGCCTGATGGCCCAACGTGGCCTGAATACCGTGTTTCTTGAAATAGAGATTATAATTCAGGTAGTTCGTAATCGAGTAGTAGTAGCTATCAGATCGGGAGTCGATCAGCTTGCTACGGAACGATGTACCACCCACGTTACCGGCTTTCTGGAACGCTATGTTGTTGTCCTGACCTAACGAATACGACAATTCATTGCGCAGTGAGAGGCCTTTCAACAACTGAAACTCAGCGTACAGGCTACCAAAGATGTTATTCGACGTTTTAGTATTGCCCCGGTACTGGCTGTTCCCTACAAGGTTTGCGTTGTTATACATTACGCCACCTACCGTTTGGCCACCGCCCCACGAACCATCAATGTTTTTTACCGGAACTAACGGACTGGTCGACGCACCATTCCAGATCGTTCCTTCGGCAGCATCGGCCAGCGACACGTTCTGGATACTGCGCGATACGTTGGCACTGATACCCACTTTAGCCCAGCTTTTCAGTTGTGTATCGAGGCTGAAGCGCGACGAATACCGCTTGAAATCAGACCCTAACAAGATCCCTTTGTTGTCGAAGTAATTCAGCGACAGGTAGTAAGTCGTTTTATCACGGCCACCCGAAAAGCTTAACTGGTGGTTGTTGATCGCACCGCGCTGGAACATGGCTTCCTGCCAATCGGTACCGGGCCCGAGCAGGTCAGGATTTTTGAACTCATCGGCAACGGGGTTACCAATAATGGGTAACACTTCATTCTGGTAGCGGGCGAAATCAGGCAGTTTCATCAGATTGAGCCGACGAGCCACTTCCGAAACACCCGTGTACATTTCGTAATTGATCTTGCCTTCGCCCTGTTTGCCTTTTTTGGTGGTCACCATGATGACCCCGTTGGCCGCCTGCGACCCGTAGATAGTCTGCGCCGACGCATCTTTCAGGACGTCAATCGACTCAATATCGTTGGGGTTTAGCATGGCCATCACACTGTTTCCGGTTTGACCATC
>CAXTJJ010000439.1:0-5388 GCA_964244155.1 uncultured Spirosoma sp. | reverse complement strand
TTTATGAGCCTGTAGAATCAGTTGCCGCTGGTTCACAGGCTGGTAATCGAAAAAGATTCTTACTGTATTTCCCGCACACTCACCATACCCCGAACGGAACGCAATCGCTGAGCGAGAAAGCCTTCTGTTCGCTGTGTATCCCGAACCTGAACGGTTAAAAGACCACTCGCCTGTACGCCATCACCCTCGAAACATAAGGCACGTATGATGTAAGTACCATCCTGTGGCACGGTGTTCGCAATGTCACTGACAAAATTCAGTCGGTCGAACCCTGCAATCTGATACGTTACGTTCGAAACAAATCCCGGTATGTCGGGCAGCGGGGAGGTGAGGGATTGGCGCATGGATGAATATCGGATGAAGAAAAAGAGAACATTTAGTTGGTTTATTTATTCTATAGAATTAATAGGATAATATGTACTCGCTTTTGGCTTGTCTATTTATCCGTACCAGTCAGTAATTAGTAGGAAATGAAATCGCTAAGGTTAATGGGCAGGCATAGTTCAGGATGCCGGGCGAAGAGAAAATTAACGGCAACAATGGCACTTGGCCATTCGACACATACCGAACTCTACGGAAAGAGTGGGGGTACAGGTTGCCGATAAATATACTGGTTGATGTAACGTGCTCATGCTAATCAAAGGAATTACTGCTGGTAGTGCTCTTAACTACTAGACAAAGGTGAATAGTGCATTTCATTTTTCCAAAAAAAATGTAAAAAAATGATTATCAGCTAATTACCTAATAGTCTATCGGGATATGCGGTTATTGGTTCTGTGCATTGCTTCCTGTTACCTATATATTGTATGGCAAACCGTAAGTGATTTGGGGTGTAAGTTTTTGCCTTTGAGCGGGTTAGAATAGCCCTTGCCGTTCTATATTTTATGTGCTACCTGAGCCCGAATCCGACTGAGCGAAGGACCTTTGATACCCAGATACGACGAAATATGGCCTAAAGAAACCCGGTTCAGCAAATCCGGGTAATTGGATAATAAGTCGATGTAACGTTCTTCTGCCGTCTGCGACAGTAAACTCTCCGCACGTAACTGGTTCATCAGAAAAAATTGCTCGGCCAGCAGCCGACCAAAGCGTTCCCACCCGTGCGAACGTTCATACAGTTGTTGCAGGTGGTCATAGTTCATCACCAACAGTTCGGCGTCCTCCAGTGCTTCGATAATGTAGGGGCAGGTCGTTCGGGTTAGCAAACTCTTTAGCGATGTAATGAACATATTCTCGGCCGCAAAATACAAGTTATGCTCCAGCTCCGTTTTTGGGTCGACATAGTAAACCCGGAATATGCCTTTCACGATAAAGCCTATATGTCGGCAGAGTGAATTGGGAACATTGAAAAAGTCATATCGGCTAATTGTGCGAGCCTGCCAAAACGCATCGGCTACTTTCATATCGGCTTCCTGTAACTGAGCAAACTGCTGTAACTGATGATGCAGGATAAGGTGCTGCGGAGATGTCATGTCTCAAAATTACTGGATAAAGTAAATAATAGATCGAATTGACTGGGTTTTAGCTTGTATACAACTCTTGTTTGCGCTATGCTATTCAATTCAAGAGAGGGTTAACCACATCGGACCGCCGAAGCGGAGGCACAAAGATCACAGAGGTCTAATGGGGTAATTTCTTCCCCGTTAAGCCTCTGTGATCTTTGTGCCTCCGCTTCGGCGGTCCGATGTGGTTAACCCTTTTAAACTGAGGTAAAAGTGAGTTAAGTCGCCAGAATTTTAATTTGTAAGCAATTAAACAGGATTTTGATCTTACTACCGCTTTTTAACATAGGTGAAAAATCGGCAAAACCAGACACGCTACATTTGGTTTATCAAATCAAACACAAACACAGTCAACTCTTACTTTTATGAAAATTACCCGCAATGCATCGGCCCATTGGGCAGGAACCGGCAAAGATGGCCAGGGAACAGTAACAACAGCCAGCACCGTTTTAAATCAGGCTCAGTATTCGTATAAAACGCGTTTCGAAAACGGTGTGGGAACGAATCCTGAAGAACTGGTTGCAGCCGCTCATGCTGGTTGTTTTGCTATGCAGTTAGCGTTTAACATTCAACAGGCCGGGTTTGCCGCTGACTCCCTCGATGTAAGCTGCGCTGTTTCGCTCGAAGATGGCGCGATTTCAAGTTCTATTTTGACGCTAAAAGCCAGCGTGCCGGGCCTCGACAAGGCTAAGTTTGACGAACTTGTTGACCACGCCGAGCACAACTGCCCTATTTCAAAATTATTCAACACGACGATCAAAGTTGACGCTACTTTGGCGTAGTTGAAATTATTACTTCATAATAAGAAAAAAGGCCAGCTCGTTTCCGGGCTGGCCTTTTTTCTTAATTCAACTTCAGAACGGCCATAAAGGCTTCCTGTGGTATTTCGACGTTGCCAACCTGGCGCATTCGTTTCTTTCCTTTCTTTTGCTTATCGAGAAGTTTGCGTTTCCGGGAAATGTCACCGCCGTAACACTTGGCCAATACGTCTTTACGAAGGGCACTCAGGGTTTCGCGGGCAATGATTTTCTGGCCAATGGCCGCCTGAATCGCAATCTCGAACTGCTGCCGGGGAATTAACTCACGGAGCTTTTCGCACAATTTCTTGCCCCATTCGTACGACTTCGAGCGGTGAACAATGGCGGAGAGCGCATCGACCTTATCGCCGTTGAGCATCACATCGAGCTTCACCATGTCCGATTCGCGGTTGTCCATAAACTCGTAATCGAGGGAAGCATAACCGCGTGAGATCGTCTTGAGTTTATCGAAAAAGTCGAACACCACTTCGGCCAGTGGCATCTCGAACTGAAGTTCAACACGGTCGGCGGTCAGGTATACCTGGTTTTTAAGTAAACTCCGCTTGTCCATGCAAAGGCCCATAATACCACCGACGTATTCAGCCTTGGTGATGATCTGCGCCCGGATGAAGGGCTCCTCAATGTAGTCGATCAGGTTGGGGTCGGGCATATCGGCCGGGGCTGATACCTGAAGTTCGGCCCCTTTGGTGGTCATTACTTCAAAACGCACCGAAGGCACCGTTGTGATTACGGTCATGTCAAATTCGCGTTCCAAACGTTCCTGCACAATTTCCATATGGAGCATGCCGAGGAAGCCGCAACGGAAACCAAAACCCAAGGCAGCCGATGTTTCGGGTTCCCAAACAAGGGCTGCATCATTGAGTTGCAGCTTTTCCATCGCGTCGCGGAGGTCTTCGAATTCGCTGGTTTCGACCGGATAAATACCCGCAAAGACCATCGGTTTTACTTCCGAGAAACCCTGAATGGCAACACTGGCCGGGTTGTCGATGGTTGTAACGGTATCGCCAACCTTTACTTCTTTGGCTACTTTAATGCCCGAAATCAGATACCCTACATCGCCACATTCGATCACATCTTTGGGCTCCTGGGTGAGCCGAAGTGTACCAATCTCATCAGCGGTGTATTCTTTCCCGGTGTTCATGAACTTTACCTTGTCGCCCTTGCGGATGCGGCCGTTCTTCACCCGGAAAATAACTTCTATACCCCGGTAGGAGTTGAAATGCGAATCGAAGATCAGGGCCTGTAACGGACCGGCGGGTTCACCTTTTGGGGCTGGGATACGCTCTACAATAGCAGCCAGAATTTCAGGAACGCCGATGCCTTCTTTACCCGATGCCGGAATAATATCGTCGCGCTCGCAGCCCAGCAGGTCCACCATCTCGTCCTTGATTTCCTCGGGTCTGGCACCTGGCAGGTCGATCTTGTTCAAAACGGGGATAATAACCAGGTCATTGTTCAGAGCCAGATACAGGTTTGAAATTGTTTGTGCTTCCGTTCCCTGCGACGCATCGACCAGTAGCAATGCCCCTTCGCATGCTGCAATAGAGCGAGACACTTCGTAACTGAAATCTACGTGGCCTGGCGTATCGATCAGGTTTAGGGTGTATGTCTCGCCCTTGTACACATAATCCATCTGGATCGCGTGGCTCTTGATGGTGATGCCACGTTCGCGCTCCAGGTCCATATCATCGAGCAGCTGGGCCTGCATGTCGCGGGAGCCAACGGTTTTGGTGAATTCAAGTAATCGGTCCGCCAGCGTACTCTTGCCGTGGTCAATGTGGGCGATAATGCAAAAATTACGGATATGTTTCACGTTGGAATATAAGGTCGTCGTTACGACGGAGGAGTCATTTAAACTAAACCGCAAAAATACGCAAAAAAGTCCGCGTTTGAGCTAGATAGGAATGGGGCGCAATGGCTGACACGATTTATTTTAGCCAGGATTACGGGATTGACAGGATTATATAACAGCGAAAATCCTGTCAATCCTGTAATCCTGTCAAGAAATGATAGCTGTGTTGTACACTCAAGTTGTGTAAAAAAAACAAACGCCGGACTCATCGTGGAGCCGGCGTGTTCAATTACACTTCATCAACAAACTAAAATCGTTTCCGGCGAACCGGTGACCAGATTAGTGGTCAACATGCTGTAGGAGGGGGACTCGAACCGCCCACGGTGCAGTTAGCTACAGTACAACTCTGGTGGTCAACCCCAGTCGCCCTTGCAGGCGGCATTATGCTGCGTTTGTCCTTTATCACCACCCCCGAGACAGGAGGGCACGTCTGCCAATTTCGACATCCTACAGTGTGAGGAAAAAATCAAGAAGACCGGCGTGTGACCCCGCTCGATCAACTTGACAATACAAAGATAGCAGATAGGGGCTATTCATTGCAAATTTTGTATAAAAATTTCCTAAAATTTACAAACTGTTCAAAAATGAGCTATTTTTGTTAGCACTCATCAAAAATAGCGTTAAAATGACCGAGAAAAATTTAGAAATTGATAATACTGACCTTAAAATACTGAGTTTATTGATGCAGGATGCAAATATGGCTTATACCGAAATAGGTAAACGAATATTTGTATCAGGCGGTACCGTTCACGTTCGGATGAACAAATTAAAACAGATGGGCATTGTACGCGGGTCGCAGTTGGTAATCGACCATGCCAAACTCGGTTGGGACATCAGTGCCTTTCTGGGCATCTATTTAGATAAAAGTTCTTTATATGAGGAAGTCTCCAGGCAGTTGGAGAAAATACCGGAGGTTGTGAATGTCCACTACACAACCGGCATTTACAGCATCTTTGCCAAAATCGTTTGCCGCGATACCCAGCACTTGCGCGAAGTACTCCACGATAAAATCCAGAAAGTGAGCGGTATCCAGCGTACCGAGACCTTTATCTCCCTCGAAGACTGTCTAAATCTGCCCATAACGTTTGCCGAGGGGTAGTGGTGGAGAGGGGTTAGTAAGGGGAGTAGTGGATTAAGTGTAGTGAGTCCAGACGGTCTTTCTACTAGACTACTCCACTTACTTCACTTAATCGACTACTTCACAACTGTCCTGAAC
>CAXTJJ010000438.1:0-5423 GCA_964244155.1 uncultured Spirosoma sp. | reverse complement strand
ATGTGAGCCAATGATGAAATCAACTTTGTTCTCAATCACATCTACAGGCAGATTATTGAGTACTCCCCCATCGACGAACTGCCGTTTATGAATAAGCATGGGCTCAAAAATTCCTGGCAAACAACAGGAGGCCAACACTGGACGAATCAGCTCTCCTTTGTCGAATACAACCTGCTCTCCGCCATTCAAATCAACTGCCACAACATGCAGGGGTATTTTCAGCCCCTCAAACGAATCGTGTGGAATGTACTTTTTATATAAATCAATGGCGGTGTCTATTCGAAGGAGCCCCATGCGGTTCCAGGCGGGCCGCAAATGGCGTACAAACGAGGATGACTCTATGATTTTCAAACTCTCGTCAGGTGTATATCCCTGAGCCACAAGTGCGCCAGCAATAGCCCCGGCACTGGCACCTGCAATCTGACCGAAGGTTATGCCCATCTCCTGCAAGGCTTTTATAATGCCCAAATGCGCAATTCCGCGCGCTCCGCCCCCCGATAAAACAAGTCCTGTTTTCATAACTCATTAACAGCAGGTGAAACGGTTTGGTTTGTAGGATGAAGCAGCAACGGCCGACCGGCCGCGCTACCTTACAGCAAGTCCGCCAGTGTTCCTTTGTCCTTTACTCGAATTCCTTTTTCGGTTCGCTCTACTGTGGCTGCTTCAAAAGATGGATCGTGATCGAACACCAGCAGCCAGCCTTCATCGACAGCTCGATTGAGAAAAATCGCTTTCTCATCCATCGTCGTGAGTGGCCGAACGTCGTAGCCCATTACATAAGGGAGCGGTACATGAGCTACGGATGGAATCAAATCGGCGCAGAAAGCCACTGTCTGCGGTTTTCCATGGCGCTCGCCCAGTTGAAAGACAGGCAAGGTCATTTTCTCGGTATGCCCATCTACGTAAATCAGCTCAATGCCAGCTAAGTCCAGATTCTGGCGGTCAGTAAATGCTAACTGACCATTCTCCTGTAAGGGCATAAAATTTTCGCGCAGGTAGGTTGCCCGCTCACGAGGATTCGGGCTGGTAGCCCAGTCCCACTGGCCGCTATGACTCCAGTAAGTTGCTTGTGGAAAGGTTGCTTCAAGTTTTGTATGACTGGCATCGGTATAACGCACAGCACCACCGGCATGGTCGAAGTGAAGGTGAGTCAGTAGCACATCCGTCACATCGTTGATGGAATAGCCTGCCTGTTCGACGGCTCCGGTTAAGGTTTTACCATTAGGCAGATCATAATAGCTAAAAAATTTAGCGTCCTGTTTGTCGCCGGTACCTGTATCAACCAACATCAGCCGTTTTCCATCTTCAATAAGCAAACAGCGTAATGCCCAGTTACAAAGGTTTCGTTCGTCGGCAGGATTTTGTTTTTGCCAAATTGACTTCGGCACTACGCCGAACATAGCCCCGCCATCAAGTTTAAAAAGGCCGGTATCAAGGGTTTGGAGAGTCATAAACGCGTTTTTTGGCAAGTTAGGCTTTTATCGTATTGCCCAAAAACGCACGACTGAGAAAGTAGCCTGACTACCGCCTGAAGAGACAACGCGTACTATGGTTTATCATTCCTTGTGGTTGTTATTCAGGTACCGCAGTTGGTTTACGATCGTTTGCTGATTGGCCTGTGCGATTGCCAGATGCTGTTGATACTGTTGAATGGCCAGCTCATTTCTATTTATCAGAATGGACCGACCCGGCTCAGAAAAAATACCTTCCTGAACTCGCTGACGCTGCTGCTCCAGGGCTTTGATAGCCTGTTCAAGCTGTACGATGCGATCCTCATGCGTTTTGATCTGTTGCTGGGCATAACCAATAAGATGCTGGTTACACGTATACCGACAGTGTGCCGGAGTACTCAGGATTTGCTGCCATTCTTGCTCTAACTCCTTAATCTGGCCTGACCAGAGATTTCCGTCGAAAGCGTCTACAGGTAAATAAGTGCGGTGCCCCTGGTCGATAAGTTCGGCCTTGATAAGCTGACTTCCTTTAGCAACAACAGAGTTTAACACGTCACAGATAGTTTCCAGGTTAGTAAACCACCAGCAATACTCCCTAAGTTGATAATTAGTGTCTATCGAAGTGAAAATGAGCTGCATCTAACAGGTATTACGGATATAGCACAATAATTAGCTATTGTTTTCCAAAAGCCAATTTTATTTACTCTTTGGTCTGCTAAAATAAACATAGAACACTACAATACATTGATAATCAATTAAAATAAATTAATAACTATAAAAATTTATACTATGTACAGGAAAAGCAAACTTAACGTTCTCGAATACGGCGGTACACCCGGATACCAATCATTAGCAAAATAAGCAGAGCTAAAAGCCCTAACATACCCCAAACCATACTCAGGGCATCTTTTAGAACGACCAGAAACACTATACCGAATAAAAACAGTGTGGCTACTTCATTCCAGACACGTAATTGAGTAGATGTGTAGCGTAACTCTCCGCGCTGTTGCTGTCGGAAAATGAGGTGACACAAGATGTGATAAACATATAAGCCGGCTACTAGTATGAGCTTATAAATCAGCCAGTTGGGAGTTGATCCGTAGTTATACCAAGTATTCAGACCCAACAGTAACGTAATCACGGCCGATGGCCAGGTGATGCCATACCACAGCCGACGCTGCATGAGCAGTAATTGATTTTGCAGCACACTACGCCCTGGTTCAGGTTGCGTTTCAGCTTCGGTAACGTAGATCAATAGACGGGGGAAATAAAACAGCCCGGCAAACCAGGTTACCACAAAAATGATGTGCAGGGCTTTACTATAGAAGAACAACATAGGGTAACGCTAATGGTCATGATTTATGGGGGCAATATAGCCATGAGTTACCAATTACGATAGCTTCGTCTAACCTAACCGCTTTCTCCGGTCAATGGCGTCCCGAACGCGGGCGGCACTTTCGTAATCTTCTTTCTTAATGATTTTGGCCAGTAGCTCTTCCAGTTCGGCCATGGTGTACTCGGCATAGGAGCCTTTTTTGTCGCGGGTTTTATCGTCAACGAAATAGCCGGATGTATCCACAACCTCGGCGCTGGCACGAAGCGGGCAATCGAAGCGAACAGCCAGGGCAATGGCGTCAGACGGGCGGGCGTCCAGCCGGAGGGTTTCGCCGGCGGGTGTCAGGAGAACAATCGTGGCATAGAAAATCTCGTCCTGCACATGTGTAATAATGGACTCTTTCAGGAGAATACCTGCCTGCTTTACTGTCTGATAAAACAGGTCATGCGTGAAGGGCCGAAGGGGTTGCATCTTCTCCATCGCAACGGCAATGGCCTGCGCTTCGCTGGCACCAATAATAAGCGGTATGCGTCGTTTACCAACGGTGTCTTCCAGAATAAGGGCATAGTTTCCGGGTTTCGACAGGCTTTCCGAAAGGGCAATAATCGACAGATCAATCATCGGCATGGATGTCGTTTCGTTGAATAAACTGGCACAACGCTCCCATATCATCAAAGGGAGAAATCACAAAATCATCGACGCTGAGTCGATACAAATCCCGTTTTTCGACTTCTATTTGATAGCCATTGGCCAGTGTAATATGCTTACCAATATTACTCTTCACCGGAATCTTCATTTCGGCCAGCGCGTATAAGACAAAATCCGTTTCGTTGTACGTCTCCATTAGGTGCTTGTGCAACTGTTATTAGTATTTACCCCACCCCAACCCCTCCCCTTATTTCAAGGGGAGGGGTTGGGGTGGGGTAAATAGCGCAAAAATCGTACGTCTCCATTAGGTCAATGCATTTTCATAAACAACCGTTGCGCCAAGGCCAATACAAACCATCGATGACAACACGACCAGGGTTGTCCGAACCATTGGATTCGTTAATAGCCGGACGGAGAATGGCACACTGAATACCCCGGCCGCCACCATCATACCCACAATAGAACCTACACCAAATAGGACTAGATACAGCATACCGGCCCCTGTCCCTTTGATCTGCGTCAGCACTGAGAGAATCAAAGTGCCACTACCCGCCAGACCGTGGATGAGTCCCACGCCATAGGCTAACCCGTGCGCGTGTCCTTCGTGTGAGTGAAGTACGCCATGCGGCTGCGAATGCGCTAACACTAAACCTGGCGGAACCGCCAACTTGTACAGTCGAATGCCTCCAAGCGTCATGAGCATGACCCCAACCCCCGCTTCGAGAAAACGAAAGTCGGATTCGTGCAGAGCAAATTTCCCCAGCATAAAAATGCTCCCCACGATCAGGATTGTGGATGTATGTCCAAGTCCCCATAATACGCCGTCTTTCAAGGCCAGCCGGATGTCATTTCGACGGGTCACAATGTTACTCACTGCTACTAAGTGATCTGCTTCAAATGCATGGGCAAAACCGACACTTAAAGCCAATAAAAAGGGAAAGAGGGTTTCCATGTGGGTTAGTTAATTATTCATTTAGCAAGCTGCCGATAATGATCCGATGGTTACCCGTATCGGCAATAACGAGTTGATCGCCATCGGTGCTGATTGAAAACGGCCAATACAATTGCTTATCTGTACCAAAACGGGTGTTGGCATTTTCGCTCCCCATCGCGAAACTGGCGTGACCAATCAGGTTGTCGGCGGGTTGGTTGTGTTGCGTCGGCACGGTGTCGAACCATAGGACCCGGCTGTTACCCGTGTCAGCTACGAGTAGGCCATCTCCGTAGAAATGGGCATCGTACGTCCAGCTCAACGTTTGTTTTGCCGGGAACAGGCCGTACTGATTCTGGCCGTTACTGACAAAATCAGCCTGCCCGATCAGCACATCGGCGGGTTGGTGGGACGCTGTTCGCCAGTTGTGCCAGATCAGCGTTCGGTAGTATTGCGTATCGGCGACGGCCATCTGTCCGTTCGGCCCGACTTTGACAGAGTATGGCCAAACAGGGTTGGCCGATTCATAATCCCGCTCCGTAAAATCGGGTTGGCCAATCACCGCCGTGGCCGGAGCAAATGACTCGGTTGGGATATGGTCGTGATACAACACCCGCCGGTTGCCCGTATCGGCAATCCAGAGCCGGTCACCGTCGGAGGTGACGCCATATGGCCAGTTCAACGTTCGTTCGGTGGGGGCAGCGCCTATACCTTTCCCGTTAGGCTGGTTGCTGGTAAAATCGGTCTGACCCAGCACAACATCGGCGGGTTGACCGTGCCGGGTTGGAAAGTGGTTCCAGATCAAAACGCGATGATTCCAGGCATCGGCCACGATGAGCCGCTCCCCATCTGACCAAAGTCCCGATGGATATTGCAGAGTATCGGCACTAACCTGTCCACCCGAGTTTCGGCCTGTTTCCTCAGTATCTAATTGGCCAAGAATAACATCAGGTTCAGCGTACTCCGTTGTGGGTAGCTGGTTCCAGATGAAAACACGGTTTTGTCCCGTATCGGACACCATCAACCGCCCGCCTACTGTCCATACACCACGCGGAGC
>CAXTJJ010000437.1:0-5457 GCA_964244155.1 uncultured Spirosoma sp. | reverse complement strand
AAGATTTCGCCGAACTTTACGATTGCCGCTGCTTTTGGCAACGTACACGGTGTATACAAGCCTGGTAACGTTAAACTGTCGCCAATCATTCTGGACAATTCTCAGAAGTACATCCAAGAGAAATATGCCACAGGGCCACTACCCGTGAACTTCGTATTCCACGGTGGATCGGGCTCAAGCCGCGAGGAAATCCGCGAAGCTATCCGTTACGGTGCCGTAAAAATGAACCTCGACACCGACATGCAGTGGGCAATGTGGGAAGGTATTCTGAAATACTACAAATCAAAAGAAGGGTATCTGCAATCACAGTTGGGTAACCCTGAAGGTGCCGATTCACCAAATAAAAAATATTATGACCCACGCGTGTGGCTGCGTAAAGGTGAAGAAAGCATGGTACAACGCTTAAAAATCGCTTTCGAAGATTTGAACTGTATCAATCGGTTAGCGTAATTTTTACCATAACGACTCAAGTAATTGGGGTAATTGATTGGCTTTACAGGCTAGTCGGTTGCCCCAATTTTTTTGTACTGCCCATCTGAAAATTCCTGGCTTGGCTGATCTGGGTAATTATCGGTCGGTAACTGAATAAAAATCAGGCAAGAGCAGGCGAGTTTGAAAGGAGAGAAATTTCTCTGATTACTAGCTCTTTACTAAGTCTGGCACTGCGAAGTTGAGAATAAGTGTTTATACTCAAACGCAAATTTTTATGCCTGTCAAGACGATGGTTTATAATTAAATATAGGGCACAAAAGCTTGAGGGGTCGTGTTCTTTAAACCGTATGATTGACATACAAATTCGCTAACTTTCAAGAAGATATATCAGATGATATGATGTATTGTGGAAAAAATTGGGTTTTGCTTGTCTCTTCTTTTGTCTGAAGAAATAAGTTTCTTGTTAGCCCATTGCATGACAGCGTCGAGTGGAAAATTTAACAGTACTTTAATTCAACATGAATTTAATCCGATCCGCGTTACGTAAGCCCATTACGATCTTAGTTGTCGTAGCCAGCTTATTCTTCTTCGGTATTAACGCCGTTCGAACGATCAAGATTGACATATTTCCCAACCTGAATCTGCCGGTTATTTATATTTCTCAGCCATTTGGTGGGTATACGCCTAATCAGATGGAGGCATTTTTTGGTAAACAGTACGTGAACCTATTGCTCTATGTGTCAGGGGTAAAGAGCATCGAAACCAAAAATATTCAAGGAATAACGCTGCTAAAGTTGTCCTTCTATGAAGGTACGAACATGGCGCAGGCAGCTGCCGAGGTGTCGGCTTATTCAAACCGGGCACAGGCTAACTTTCCGCCCGGTACGCAGCCGCCGTTCATTCTGCGTTTTGACGCGTCGACCTTGCCGGTTGGACAATTAGTACTGAGTAGCCCGATACGCAGCAATAATGAATTGCAGGATTTGGCCAACGTCTACATCCGTTCGGGTTTTACGTCCATTCCGGGACTGGTTTCCCCAGCCCCGTTTGGAGGCAACTCTCGTTCCATCGTTATTCGGGCAGATCCTGATCTGATGCGCTCGCATAACCTCACGCCCGACCAGCTAGTGGCGGCTTTGCGGATCAATAACCAGGCAACACCCGCCGGAAACGTGCGCATTGGCGACCTGAATTATTTTACCCCAGCTAATACAACTATTCTGAATATCAGTGATTTTGGTAACATTCCGCTCTTTACCGGAACCGTTCAAAACCTGACGTTGAAAGATGTCGCGACCATTGAAGACGGTGCTGACATTACACAAGGGTACGTGTTGGTAAACGGGAAACGCTCAGTCTATCTACCCATTACCAAATCATCGGATGCCTCGACCTGGGAGGTGGTACAAAACCTGAAAGCGGCTTTACCACGTTTTCAGGCTCTGTTGCCGGAAGATGTAAAGTTGACTTACACCTTCGACCAATCGGTTTATGTGATCAATGCTGTGGAAAGCCTGATGACAGAAGGCGGCATTGGGGCCATTCTGACGGGCCTTATGGTGCTGCTGTTTCTGGGCGATGCGCGGGGCGCGTTGATTGTGATCATTACCATTCCGACCTGTATCATTTCGGGGGTTTTGTTCCTGTCGTTATTCGGGCAGACCATCAACATCATGACCCTGAGCGGGCTGTCGCTGGCTATCGGGATTCTGGTCGATGAGAGTACCGTAACGATTGAGAATATTCACCAGCATATGGACATGGGTAAGCCCAAAGCCCTGGCTATCTGGGATGCCTGTAAGGAAATTGCTTTCTCCAAGCTCCTGATTCTGTTCTGTATTCTGGCTGTATTTGCCCCCGCCTTTACCATGACGGGTATACCGGGGGCCTTGTTTTTGCCGCTTGCCCTGGCCATTGGTTTTTCGATGATCACATCTTACCTGATGGCCCAGACACTGGTTCCGGTGCTGGCTAACTGGATGATGAAAGAACATACCCATGTAAGCAACGGTAAAGCGACGACCCATGAAGTTGTAAACGGTCATCCGGTTAAGCCGAACGGGAGATTAAATGGGAATGGCAAGGGTGGTCATGAAGATATATTACAGGAAAAGCAACAGTTAGCGCATCGGATAGACATTGATGGTGATGGAAAGATTAGCTTTTTCGAGCGGGTACGAGCGCGTTTTGTGCGCTTTATCGGGCGAATGCTGCCGTTCCGTCAGCCGATTGTATTGGTCTATGTGATCGGGTCGCTAGGGCTTGCTGCCATACTGATTACGGTAATTGGCCGAGATGTTCTGCCGCGCGGTAACGCCGGTCAGTTTCAGGTTCGGCTGCGGAATCCCGATGGCACACGACTTGAGAAGACTGAAGCCACCATGCTGAAAACCATCGATGTGCTAAACGGATTGGTTGGTAAAGAAAACGTCGAGATCACGTCGGCGATGGTGGGGATGCACGGCGCACAGTTCTCAACCAGTCCTATCTATCTCTTTATGGCTGGGCCACAGGAGGGCGTTTTGCAGGTGAGCCTAAAAGAAGATTACGATGTTGATCTGGATAAGTTGAAAGACGATTTCAGAGCTAGTATGAGCAAGGCGTTGCCCGGTGTAAAGCTTTCTTTTGAACCTATCGAGCTAACCGACAAAATCCTGAGCCAGGGCTCACCGACGCCGATTGAGGTGAAGCTGATTGGCAAGAACAAGAAGCAAAATGAAGAGTACGCCAATAAGGTCATCGAAAAACTGAATCACATTGCCTATCTGCGCGATGTACAGATTGGACAGGCCACGAAGTACCCGTCCATCAACGTAACGATTGACCGGGCGCGGGCGGCTCAGTTGGGGACGGATATATCAGCCATTTCGCGCTCGCTGGTTGCGGCTACGTCGTCCTCGCGCTATACCGAGAAAAGCGTTTGGATTGATCCCAAGTCGAGTCAGAGTTACAGTGTGCAGGTGCAAATTCCTGAAAATAACATGAGTAGTGTGAATGATTTGGGTGAAATACCGATCTCGCCAAACTCGAACCGCCCGGTTTTGGGTGATGTGGCCACGCTGCAAAAGGGAACAACCTATGGCGAAAATGACAACGTCGGGGCGATTCCGGTGCTGTCGGTAACGGCTAACCTGAACGACATGGACTTGGGTACAGCCGCCACCGACGTTCAGAAAGCTATTAACTCACTGGGTGAATTACCCCGCGGATTAACGATAAAGATGCAGGGTCTGACCGAGGTGTTGATCGACACGCTTGATAGTTTGCAAACGGGTTTGTTGGTTGCCATTGTGGTTATTTTCCTGATGCTGGCTGCCAACTTCCAGTCGTTTAAAGTGTCGCTGGTGGTGCTGTGTACCGTACCGGCCGTGCTGGTTGGGTCGCTGGTGTTGCTCATGCTGACTGGCTCTACGCTTAACCTGCAATCGTACATGGGCATGATTATGTCGGTGGGTGTATCCATTTCCAACGCGGTACTGATGGTAACGAATGCCGAAGAACTGCGTATGCGAAACGGCGGTAATGCGCTGCTGGCGGCACGGGAAGCTGCATCGGTGCGGATGCGCCCAATCCTGATGACCAGTGTAGCTATGGTTGTGGGAATGATTCCAATGGCGTCGGGTTTAGGTGAAGGCGGCTCGCAGGCGGCTCCGTTAGGACGTGCCGTTATTGGCGGCCTGATTGCCTCAACATTTGCCGCTCTGTTTATTTTGCCCCTGGTGTTTGCCTGGGTACAAGGTAAAACATCGACTCAATCGGTATCGCTAGATCCAGAAGATAAAGACAGTAAATTTTATATTCCAACCCCGTATGAGACGGTTAATTAATAAGTCATTCCCTGTTGTAGTATCTGTAATTGGGAGCTTGCTGCTGCTCAGCTCGTTGAGCGGTTGTCATTCGTCCGAAGGCAAAGAGGAAAAAAAAGAAGAAACAAAGACCGTTGAGGCTCCGGCCAATGTTGAGGTGTTTTCATTGCAACGCGGCAAATTGGCTTCTTCGTTAAAAGTGCCGGGCGAACTGGTTGCGTTTCGGGATGTCGATATTTATGCGAAAGTGAGCGGGTTTATTAAATCCCTGAATGTCGACGTGGGATCTGAAGTGAAACAAGGGCAACTCCTGGCGCTTGCCGAAGCCCCCGAACTAAGCGCACAACTGTCTTCTGCCGACTCGAAGCTGAAAGCGCAGGAAGCACTTTCGATTGCCTCCAAAGCCAATTACGAGCGGATTCTGGAAGCCAGTAAATTCTCCGGTGCCGTCTCGAAAAACGACGTTGACCAGGCGCTGGCTAAACGCAACGCCGATCTGGCTCAACTGGAAGCGGCTAAATCAGCCTATCGGGAAGTATCCGATCTGAAAAAGTATCTGGAAATTCGTGCTCCGTTCAACGGAATCATCAGCGCGCGGAATGCCAGCACCGGTGCGTATATAGGACCGGCGGGCAAAGGATCAGAGTTTCCTTTGTTTGTGCTGACCGAACAGAAAAGATTACGTCTGGTGATTTCGATCCCTGAAGCCTATACGGGCTATGTCGACCTGAATGATCAGGTAAGTTTCAACGTCAAAGCGTTTCCCGACACAAAATTTACCGGGCAGGTGAAACGCCAGGCGGGGGCTTTGGATAAACGTCTGCGGTCGGAGCGGGTCGAAGTCGATGTGATCAACAACGATAAAAAGCTGTTGCCGGGCATGATCGCCGAAGTAACCGTGCCCCTGCCAACGAAAAACAACACGCTCATCGTCCCCAAATCGGCTATTGTTAGTGCAACGACGGGCGTTTTTGTAATTAAGGTTGTCAATCGCAAAGCCGAATGGGTTCCCGTAAAACGCGGTCTTGAAGCCGACGAAAAAGTAGAGATATTTGGAGCCCTCACCGAAGGTGATCAACTGATCGCATCGGCTAATGAAGAAATTCGTGACGGTTCGGCGGTGAATGTGAAGTAGATGTTGCTGAATTGATGAATTAATGGTGCGAGGCGAGAGCCTCGCACCATTAATTCATCAATTCAGCAACATCTACTTCACATA
>CAXTJJ010000436.1:0-5465 GCA_964244155.1 uncultured Spirosoma sp. | reverse complement strand
TACTGGCAAAGTTGAATTCAAAGCCAATGAACTCATCGATGGTATTTTGTATGGGTTGATTTCCCGGACCGAGTAGACCGTTCTGAAGCAAAAGGCTTTGTAAGGTATATGATCCCTGATTCTGTTGGATATGATTATCTGTTGCAGGATTAGCTTTCCAGTTAATATGCTTTGGATTGCCTCGATCGAAGGTATCGGCCAGGTTTGTAACGTATTTTAACAATTGCGCGTAATCTAACGCGTTCAAATGCCCCATCGTTTCCAGAGTAGGATAGTGTTCATCTACTGTAAACACGATACGGGTAGGCTCTTCCGGTTTGCACAACGTACGCCATAAATTAACGGAGGAAGCATTCGTAGCACCATGATGACTGGCCTTAATAAAATCTGCGTCGAATTGTATATGATCCAGGGCGTATTTTTCGCGAAAGCTAAAGACATCATTCCATTGCTTATCAGGCAGATCGGCACCGAAGATCAATGTATAATTCAGGAATTTGATTTTCAGGGCTGTCGAAATTGCATTCGGGTCAGGCTTTTCCCCCTCGCTGCCTTTGGCATTGAAGCGCGATACTTCTTCCGGTAGCGGACTGAGTACATAGCCTTCCAGTGTTGGCTTATCTGTCAATTCCGGAATCCCCTCAATTCCTGTTACACGTCGACTATTGCCAAAGTCATCAATAGCCACCATTAAGGCCTGTCTTTTGGTTGGCCTTTTATGGTAGGTCTTTATATAACTAACTACGGGTTCCAGGCTATAGGCACTAGAATAAATGACAGCACAGTGCTCCAGACAAGACTGACGTTGTCCCCAGTCCAGAAAATCACTGGCCCCCCAGTAATGGTCTTTGTCAAAGTGGGTGATATTAATCAGGGTCAGCGCTACTGATTCTGAAACGGCGTGTTTGAGAAACGTGAGCGCAGGAGCTTCGTCGGTTTTACCCTTCTTGAAGTAGAAATCAATGACCACATACAACCCATTCGGCAAGCGGATGAGAATATTATCGCCTTTTCCTACATTGAATACCCAAACGGTGAGTGTTGGCTCATGATCTGTTTTTTCGGGCTTGGTAAGCTGCATCAGGAACGGGGAGGATATGGTGGGTAAAACTTGTAAAACCATGTGTTTGCTGCCAGAGACCAACTAATTTGAAGCAGGTATCTCCCTCAATATCAGGCAGGAAATTTCGTAAGAAAGTATACTGGATGGTATTCTGGAATGATTTCGACAGTTGATTGACTCCCCTCAATTGCACCGATACCTGCGCGGTCGTGTTGCGTTGAACCAGTTCGGTCTGCTCGTCATCAAGGCTAACCAGGCCGTACAGGATATTATCAACCTGAGTCTGACACTGTAGCGTTGCAGCGACCTCATCGATCAGTTCCCTGGTTTTGGTAACATCGCCCGATTGGGTCGCCTGCACTTCAAACAGGATACCAAGAAAATACTCTTTAAACAAGTCAAGCCAACTTACTGATTTAAACAGGTCAAGCTGAGAAAGCACATTATCCAAAGGCTTATTGGCCAGTTCGGTTAAGATGAAGGCCGTTACCAACTCCCGTATGAACGCAGATGGATAAACGTAATTATCCGCCTGAAGAACTTGCAGACTAAGCTCATAGGAGTGTGTTTGACCCTGAGCGGAGATGTCAACACGGCGGTCTGTTCCATTGTTGTTCATAGCCACAACCAGATCATACGCTGCAAGACGCAGGCTTCGCTGTGGGCCGGGTGTCAGCTCACAATTGAAACTTTGGCCGGACGTATCTATGGTAAAGGACCGACCCGAGTACTGACTATAGAAACTATCAACAATATAAGTATATAACGCAGTGCGCGTTGCCACAGTGAAGGAATCAATAGCGATTATGGGCGGATGTACCGGCACCCCGGCAGCTACTGGTACTTGGGCTATATGACCTAAAATTTCATCCATCATACGTTGAAAATGAGCACCTTTTGCAAATTCGCAGAGCATAAACTCATCGGCCTCGTCATAATCCTCAAGACTAATCTGATCTGGAATCTTATTACCTGTGAAGATGACGCACAGGAAGTTCGTCAGCGAAGAACTTCTCAAAGGTTCCAGCAGTGCTTCTAGCACGTGCTCGTTTCCCTGAACGTCCAAATGAAATACATAGTACGTATTGGGGTCCAGAGATAGCTGTCCATCCCGACTTACAACATCCTTAACCCACGATCTACTGCTATTGTTAACTACCCGAGCCGTAGGGCAGGTGTTATATAGGTCTGTTATTTTAGTAAGCCAGCGGTTTTCATCTTCGGCTATTAAAATCGCAATGTCGTTATAGGTGTGGATTTGGGGATAAGCAATCATGGTAAGTACGGTGTGTAGTTTAAAACTTCAGTAGTATCTTTTATTCTTTCAGGGATACGTAATTCGAAGGTGGTACCGACATTGAGTTTTGTATCCAAATTTAATTTGCCCCGGTATTTGTTTACGATAACTTCATGAACAAAATACAGGCCAATTCCTGTTCCTGTCATCTTGGTGGTAAAGCCCAGTTCATACATCCGTTCCCGCGTATTATCCTTAATACCAGTACCGTTATCACGCACCGTCACGATAACGGTCTTCGTTTTAGCATCGTGTTGAGCCCGTACGTCAATAACGCCGAAATAGCCATCATCGGCAAATAGTGCTTTGCGTTTGATGGCCTCAAATGCATTCTGCAACAGGTTATACACCACAATTGAAAACTCTGCTTTAATGATGCGTATCCAAGGCATATCCACCCCAAACTTTGTTTGTATAATAATCTGTCTGTTTTTTAGCTGGGGTTTCAGAAAATTCACCTCGTCGGTAATAATTGTCCCCAGATCGGCCGGTTGCCATTCAAAGTTTTCTCTGTTGAACAGCTTGATCAATCGTCGGGCATGCGCTATTGAATCTTCTGCATCGGCCATTGACTCCTGAAAGTTCTCCTGCGACTCGCCATGTTTGGGTGTAAAGTCCACCTCGACAACGTTCTTGACCGACGAAACCAGATTATCGAGTATATGCCCGATACTGTGATGTAATACAACACTTGCAACGGTGCCAAAGGGGGCAAAAATCTTCAGTTCCGATAACGTATCGATCTGTTTCTGCTGTTTGTCGGCTTCGGCCTGAAGCTGTTGCTGGGCTTCCTCATAGGCGTTCTTGTTCTCGATAAATGAAGCGATCGACTTGTTGAGGTTTTCCGTCAGCTGGTAATTTCGAAGCGGAATGCCGGCAAAGCGGCAGAAATCCATGATAAGCCTTTTTAAGTCGGGGTGCTCGGCAAAAACGTTCTCTTCCTTGTAGTTAAAGAGCATTACGCCAATGGGTTCACCCGCATAGACCAGACGAAAAGCGGCTGCCGAGTGAATGTGGTTCCAGTACCAAAAACCATTTGAATCGATATTCTGAATTTTAATCTTGGTATCAGGCAGGCTGTAGAAGTAATCTTTATATAATTCACGATTGTCCCAGCAATTCCAGTCCTCTCTGGCCAGGATCATGGCGTTTGCTATCTTGGCAGGTTTGGCAGCCACATCCGAGTTGTTGATAAGCGTCAGATAACCCGGAGCCAGCCCCCCACGTCGAATCGCGTCACTGTTCAGGATCGTACGATTCTGATACGGAAAGAAGCTAATGCTATCGGCACGGGTTGCCAGCAGGGCCTGTTCTGCTATTTTAGGGAGTATATCATTGGAGGATTGATTCTCTGTGAATAGGGCTTCGGCTATGTTATTCTGAGCATCCAGGAAGTATATGTCCTGTATTGCATCTGAAACGCGCTGCGAGAAGTCGGTCAGGAAATCCTGATCTTTTTTCATTAGATGATCAATACTGAGTTGCTTATCTTCTGTATCAATCAGCGTTAGCGATTGCTTGGAAAATACCTGCACCAGTACTTCCACCTTTTTCAACAGCTTGACCTTCAGCGTAATTGTGAACCGGATGTTCTGTGCCGCATAGAGCTGAATCAGCGTGGGTATTTGTTCGTGTTCGGCCAGGGTAATGCTAACGGCTTCTTCATCATCCCGGCCATCGTTGATTGGAAAAGGCTGCACCAACGCGTTGAGGCTGGCATAGTGGTCGTACAGGCTATTCCAGTCGGTGTAGAAGGTAGCATCAGGCTGCTTGGGAAATTGTAAGTTTATGAGTTTAAAGAAGCTCCTTCGCTGGCCTGTATCGGGGTCTGGCTCACAATAGGTATGAATGTCCCGTTGCCAGATCGTGATGTGGTTCGCGTTGAAGTAGGTATGCAGGGTGTTCGCTACTTCGTACAATAACTTATGTAAGTTGATGAATTTTTTGACCGTGAAGACCGAAAATACATGGTAGCGCTTTTTACGGGTATAGACTGTCGCAAATTCACGTAAAACAGGTTCGATAACGGCAATATGAATTGCATTGAAGAAGTTGGGATTGGCCGAGCTAAAGATGGCAATGCCAATCATATCGCGATAGTCATCGAGCAAAATGGGCAGGACTATCTCCGACCGGATGGTAACGGTCGATTTATAGATATGAATGTAGTAGGGATCTTCAGTACCCAAATCCGCTACTTTAGGCGTATAATAAGGAACCAAATCGCGGCATACTTTATCGACTATGCCGTATGCCACACGGCCGCTTTTTGGCGATTGCGGTCTGTTTTTAAACAGCCGTTCGTCTACCAGATGTCGGTGGCCGGCGGGGTAGTAATGGGTGTTTTCGCCCAGATGAATGTAATCGAAATTGAGCGATTTAAACGATATCGTTCCCAGATCTCCTCCAATGTAGGTAGCGATCGTTTGTAGGGTATTATCGGCGTATTTCTGGAAATCTTCTTCAAACTGCGCTTCCGATAAACGTTTGTGCAGGTCGCTGCTTTGCTCCTGGCAATAAGCCCGGAAGTATTCCTGGGCAAGATTATCGGCATATAACTGCCCTTGCGCCCGTACCCTTTTGACGGTCAACAGTCCTTTCTGGTATAATCGAAATACGATATACAGGCTGAAGGCAAAGCCTGAAAAACTTTTACGCATCCAGTACTCGGTCGACGACTTGAGCCAATCGGGCGCCCATCGGCGGTCGAGCTTATTCGCTGGCTTGAGAACAAAGCGGGAGAAACGCGGCAGGTAGTACCCGCACTCAACGACGCCCAAAACAATGTCATCATCCTGCGTTTTACCATACAGGTCGTTTTGTGATTTTTTCCGGCTGTTGCCCTGGCTTTTACTTCGGTGGACAATGGGGTAGTAAATTCGGGCCAGATAGCGGTGGTTGTATTGTTTGTAAATCGCTTCGTTAAGGGCGCTTTCCTTGATATCCGTTTCGACAATAATTCCTCTCACGGCTACAGCCTGATGGCCCCGCTTGACGACTTCTACCAGAATATCTGACTCCACCTGCTCATCGTAAGTCAGTTCGTGAATAGACTCCGAATACCATTTGGACGGGTGACACAAATTCGACTCGGGTAGGGTAGAG
>CAXTJJ010000435.1:0-5475 GCA_964244155.1 uncultured Spirosoma sp. | reverse complement strand
TGTAAGCCAAGTTGTAATTCCTGAGCCTGATACATCACAACTGGGCTCTGATTGCTTACCACAATAAATTGGCATGATCGGGCATATTCTTCCCGTTTGGCTACGTCTTTAATAAGCTCGTATTTCAGCCATAAGCGGTAGCCATCGTCTGCGAAGGCTATATTACTGACTAGCAGAAGGCAGAGTAGTATTCGTTTCATTAGTCCAGATTTTATGGCGCGGGTGTGAACCGGCCTATTAGGGCTGGCGCGGGTTTGAATCCGTGCCTTTTTATGTAGCAAGCATTCGCTTGCGTCAGTGAATACTGACAACATACAAAGGCACGGGTTCAAACCCGCGCCAGAGTCCGCATTCCTTACAAACTCCGCTCAATACCCATTTCCAGCCCTCTCAACTCAGCCAAACCCCGCAGTCGACCAATAGCGGAATAACCGGGATAGGTCTTTTTATGCAGATCATCGAGCATCTGGTGGCCGTGGTCGGGGCGCATCGGGATGGATGGTTCACCAATGCCCTGCTCTGCCCGCCGTTTCTGTTCAAGCACAATGGCTTTCACCACAGCATACATATCGACATCGCCCGCCAGGTGGTCGGCTTCGTGGAAATTGCGTGGGTCGGCTTCGCGCTTTGTTGTGCGTAAATGGATAAAATGAATTCGTTCGCCGAATCGTTCGATCATACCGGGTAAATCGTTATCAGGGCGAATGCCTAATGAGCCTGTACAGAAAGTGATGCCGTTGGCTGTTACATCACTGGCTGCCATTAATTGCGCCAGATCAGCTTCGGTACTGACCACGCGTGGCAGGCCCAGCAAGGGTCTTGGCGGATCATCGGGGTGAATACACAGATTGACACCCACTTCCTGCGCGACGGGAGCTACCTGCTGAATGAAGTAATAGAGATGTTGACGAAGTTCAGAATCGCCAATGGTGGCGTATTCGTTTAGCAGGCCCTGAAACGTATCGAGCGTAAAGGCTTCCTCGGAACCGGGTAAACCCAGCAAGACGATGTTGCCTAGTTCGGCTATTTTCTCCGGGGCCATCTGGCTGAACTTCTGATGAGCCGATTCTATAATTTCCGGCTCGTAGTCGATCTCGGCACCGGGGCGTTTGAGGATGCACAGGTCGAATAGAGCAAAGTCCTCCCACACAAACCGGAGTGCCCGCGAGCCATCGGGCATTTCGTAATTGAGGTTCGTGCGCGACCAGTCGAGTACGGGCATGAAATTGTAGCAGACTATTTTAATGCCACAAGCCGCCAGATTTCGGATCGACTGTTTATACTTTTCGATGTATCCGTCGCGGGTTGACCGACCTTTTTTGATGTCTTCGTGTACCGGCAAGCTCTCCACAACAGCCCACTGCAAGGGCGAATACGTCTGATTACCGGCTTCAACCAGTTGTTTCCGTTCGTTTATCGCTTCTACGGTCCACAGGTCGCCCACCGGAATCTGGTGCAGTGCCGTAACCACGCCCGCGCAACCCGCCTGCCGAATATCCATTAACGAAACCGGATCGTTCGGCCCGAACCAGCGCATAGTTTGTAACATTCCCATTGGTACGCTATTTCTTATTTTTTGGTTGTATTGGTCATGGTGTCGGGTTTGAGAATCCGACACCACAGAGGGTTGTTTTTGTCATGCTGACGAAGGAAGCATCTTAAAGGTCAAGTTTTAAGATGCTTCCTTCGTCAGCATGACAGAAACTCAGCTACTTTAGCTTCAACTCCCGCTTCGCAAATTCCAGAAAAACGGGCCAGTCGAGCGAGTCGACATGGCCACCCTCATGGTTTCGAAACGCCAGCTCACCGGTAATTAAAGACACATCGGGTGCGGGCATTTCAGTTGCTCCGACGCCTTTTTTGCCCAGTAACATATAAACCGGACTCGCCCCAACACAGGCAAGAAACTCCCCTTTAGGGTCGGCCCAACTATCTTTTGTGCCCCCCGTAATGAACAGCGGGCGGGGTGCAATGAGCGCCATTAACTCGTGGGCATCAACGGGCATAGCGGCCCAGTTACCGCCATATTTCAGGAAGTTGCCTGCCATCCAATGGTATTCACCCGAACCAGCCACGTTGTCAATCGTTTCACCCCAGCTACGCTTCTCCAGCGAAGCGCCCATCGAACCTGAGCAACTGGCAAAAACAATGGCCCAGCGTTGATCCAGAGCACCCGCCAGCATAGCCGTTTTGCCCCAGCGTGAATGGCCCTGAATACCGATCTGTCTGGCGTTGATGGTGTTGTCTTTTTCGAAATAGTCGAGTACCCGGCTCAGGCCCCAGCTCCAGGCCGCTAATACGCCCCATTCGTCGGGTTGGCGATCCTTGCCGCCATTCATCAGGCCGATGATACCTTCGTGCAAACCGGCCCCGCTGTCCATCTGAATGGCTCCGGTGTTTACCGTTGCAACGGCCCAACCGGCATCGATCAGCTTCTCGATGTTTGCCATAGGCTGGGGAAACGATCCCCACACAATGACCATCAACGGAATCTTGCCCGATGCGTTGACCGGGCGGTAATAGGTAACCGGAATACTCGGCGTTGCTGCTGAATACCGGGCGTTATCGATGCTGCCCAGAATCATTTTCCGAACCGCTTTACCCGACAAAACGATACTGTCCGTTCCGGTAGGCGCAAACGATACTTTAGGCGTATTGCCGGGTGTTTTTCCGTAAACTTCGATCAGGTAATCGTTCAGAATTCCGGGCCGACGTTGCTTCCACCACATAGCCGCCGTTGTTACGGGCTTGCCGTTTTTCAATACCAGTGGATCGGGCAGTTTGTAGTCGTTCGCTTTGGCTTCGTCGTAATTTGTCCAGATTCCCCAACCCGACCGCACGTAATTATTACCTGCTTCATCGAACCAGTTGCTGGACCCTTCTTTTTGTTTCAGGTGCTGAGGGCGTTTAGGATCGTCGGCGGGCGTGGGCAATGTAGGCAACTTCAGCTTGAGCTTATCCATCATCGTCTGCCAATCCTCCTGACTGGCAGCCCGCATTTTATTCATATATGCCGTTCGTTCTTCCGGCGTCATTTTCTGAAAATTGGGCGTTTGTGCGGTGGCGCTGGTCATGGTCAAACCACCGATAATACATGCCCAAACTAGGAACCGACGGAACCGAGTTGAAATCGTCTGATTTTCCATAAGCTGTTTGCTTGTTCACGCTTGGCTCTCGTTCACGCTTGGCTCTGCCGAGTGTGGACTATTAATTTGAAGGCCTCTGGCCTAATGCCGCAAACGGTTTACGGCCAGAGGCCTTGTAGGATAGTCCACACTCGGCAGAGCCAAGCGTGAACGGGAGCGAAATAACAAACCTGTAAGATTTCAAAAACCTTATAGGTTTGGCCTTCATCAACGGCTATTTGTTACTTTTCACCCGGCTGAAGACGAAAATATACAGCATCGTCCAGGCGGCCAGATAGGCCAGACCCGCAATGTAAAAAATGATGTAATAGCCTTCCGACAGGCTTCCCAGTGCTTTGTAATGGTCCAGAATACGCCCAACCAGAAGCGGAAAAACAGCACCGCCGAGTGTTCCGGCCATCGTTCCTAAACCTACTACCCGGCTGATTACCTGCTTCGGAAACTGATCGGCAGCGACGGTAAAAATGTTGGCCGACCATGCCTGATGGGCGGCTACCGCTAACGATAAAATGGCAATAACCGGCCACATCGAATTCATCTGGCTAATCAACATAACGGGCATAACGCAGATGGCAAACAAAGCCATTGACCATTGACGCGCCCGTGTTGGGTGCCAGCCTTTGCGAATCAACATCGACGAAAGCCAACCGCCCCCAACGCTACCAATCGTTGCCGCCAGATAAATGACGATTAGCGGGGCACCCAGTTTTTTCAGATCGAGGTGATAAATATTGGCCAGATAAGATGGCAACCAGAACAGGAAAAACCACCAGATGGGATCGGTTAAGAGTTTACCACTCATAAAACCCCAAATGGCTTTGTTGGCAAAAATGGGGTACTTCAGGGCTTCACCGTCTGCCGACACTACGGTTGCGGCATCGCCAGCGGTAGCAAATTCAGCGGCTGTCTCCTGGGTAATATGGGCCAGTTCAGCTTCATTAACGTTTTTATGCCGACTGGGTATTTCATACATGAACCACCAGGCCACAATCCAGACGAAGCCCAGGGCTCCTGTTACAATAAAGGCCGTTTGCCAACCAGCCAAGAGGGCCAGCCAGGGCACAATAGCCGGTGCCGCTACGGCCCCGATATTAGCTCCGGCATTGAAAATACCAACGGCCAGCGCCCGCTCTTTCTTTGGAAACCACTCGGCGACGGTCTTGATCGAGGCAGGGAAGTTACCAGCCTCGCCGATACCCAATAGGCCACGGGCAATCATGAATCCAAATGTGCTACCAGCCAGCGCGTGTCCCATAGCCGCCAGACTCCAGACCAGAATGGCCCCGATATAACCAAGCTTGGTGCCAACCCGGTCGATAATATAGCCCGCCAGCAATGTAGTGGCTCCATAAAAAAAAGTAAAGACCGTAACGATATTGCCGTAGTCGGATTCTGTCCAGCTAAATTCTTTTTCCAGAATGGGCTTTAGCAGGCTTATTACCTGCCGGTCGAGGTAGTTGATCGTTGTCGCGAAAAAGAGCAGCGCAACGATTACCCATCGGTAATTTGTCTGCTTCATCAGTGAGTTCGTATCAGAACTCAAGAATGCAGTTGGTACGGGAGTGGATTTAGGCGTCAAAGCAACGTGTTAGATTAGGATGAGGAAACAAATCAGTTAACCAGACCCTACTAAAACACGGCTATGCCCTTTACTTACTGCTTACTGAACGATGATAAAAAATGGGGTAGCCATCAGTTACCCCTCTCCTCGGCATTTTTAAATTCATGCCTGTAGTCGCACCAGTGACTTTTGAGGTCAATTTCGTGTGTCATATTTAGACTATCTGACGACAACGTCATGGTTATCCACATACCAACAAGGTTATCCACAATTCAACCTGACCAGTAGGCCCATTTATCCACAATGGGCCTACTGGTCAGGTTTTTCCAGTTATCATCCAACCATAAACTATGGGCACATCTGGTGGAAAGCTTACACAAAGAACGGCACGTCTTTCGGCGCGTATTTTCGCATGCCTTCCTCATTGATCTCTACCCCGATTCCCGGCTTGTTGGATAAGGGAATAAATCCTTTTTCGACCATCGGGCCATCAAACGTGACGATTTCTTTGAACATGGGCTCTTCGTGAAAATAAATCTGCCACTCCAGAATCAGGAAGTTCGGCACAGATGCACACACATGACTCGACGCCATAGCGCCCAGATACGAGGCCACCATGTGCGGAGCAAACGGCACGTAATATAGGTTGGCCAGGTTGGCAATCCGCTGTGCTTCGCCCAGACCACCCGCCTTTTGTAGATCGGGCATGATGATATCAACTGCCCCGATTTCGAGGAGCTTGCGAAAACCGTGCGCCAGATAATGGTT
>CAXTJJ010000434.1:0-5475 GCA_964244155.1 uncultured Spirosoma sp. | reverse complement strand
CAACAACCGTCACGGTTTCCTTGAACGGCATTGCCAATACGCGAAAAGGCTGACCTACGTTGCGTGCTTCATACATATCTGCACCAGACGTATTATGCCGATTGCCGTTCCAGCGAAGCCCATCACTAACCGGGACTAATATGCTAACAAGATCCTGACCATTTTCAGTACGTATGGCTTCATTTGTGACCAACCGGGTCGACCAGACAGAGTCTATTACCCAGGGCTGGCTGGCAGTAGCTCGGCGATAGCGCAACAGCCGATAAGCCGGTTGCCCCGTTACGTCGGTATAGGCGGCACCAATAATTTCTTTGAGTTGATACAATCGCTGAATGGGTTCGGTATTGGGTTTATACTGATCTTCCCGCACCTCATAAATACAGTACCGACCGGTCTCCAGGGGAAAATAATCCGTGTCGGGTGTTACCGATGAATCAGCTGGTGAATGGCATCCTGAGAGAACTGTGCATAAGGCTAAAGTAATTGCATAAAAACGAACGGACATAACCGGGTAAAAATAGGGCTTATAATAGAGAACAACCCCCGCCAATCGTTTTCAGCAAGTACGTTAGCCTCAAAAAATACGATTCCAGGCGAAACGGATGATCAGGATCAAGGCCACAAAGCCTATGACAATATACGTGAAAGGGACGTAGGTAATGGCGTAAATGCGGGTGCGGTCAATGAACCAGAGAAGTCCCATGACAGCCGCTATTAACGTAAGAAAACTCGACAGTTTGCCGAATCCCGGAATATAGGTAAATGGCATCCTGCGCTTAATGAGCACCAGGGTTGCTATCATTGTCAGCATGGGAAATACCTGTAGGGCCAGGTTCATGTCCCAAATGCTTTGCCGCTCAAACAGGAACAGGTAAATATTCAGCGTAAACGCGAAAATGCCGGGAATACAGGCCAGATAAACCAATCCGGCATACGCATACCGCCATTTCCAGATGTCTTCCGCTGTTTCTCCCGACCAGAGATTGACTAAAAAAGCGCCTGCCGGTATAGCCGACAGGAGCAAAAACAGCAATACAGGCTGGCCTGAGAGGGCCTCAAATACATCCCGAAGGGTCATGGAGGTGGGGAATTGAGTCGGTAAGTAGTGAAGTAGTAAGTAGTCAAGTAGTAAGTGGCTGACGCGAACATATAACGCGTCAGCCACTTACTACTTGACTACTTACCACTTCACTAATTCACTACTATTTCAACGTCAATAAATAACCAATCGTAAAGTTGGCGTCCCAGTCGAAAACGAACTGGTTACAACCCGTAGCGTCGGCAATGGATTTGTAGATGTTCAGACCCGCTTTCGACTTGGCGTTCTCCAGTTTGTAAGCCGACGGTGCATCGAGGACAGTATACCGTTCTTTGTCTTTTCTGACTGATTTAGCCAGTTCAAACGGAACGCCACCAATGATGAAGCAGGTTTTGCGATGGTCGGAGGGCACTTGCTTGGCTTTAGCCTGAACGTCGGAGGCAACGGTTGCATCGCTGGTGCCGTTCTCAAAATATTTGGCTCCATAGGTTTCCAGTGCCTTTGTTGAACCGCCTTCTTTCCACGAAATCTTGGTATTACCCGAGCCAATATCTGTTACAAATGAGTTGTCATAGAACTCAGTTGGTAATACGGAACGCAGACCCAGTGCTCCTTCCTGTTCAGGCGTAACCGTATTGACAAAATAGTTAAGCGACTTCAGGGCTTTTATAATCTTCTGTGTTCCCTCAGCTTTGATAGCCCCCGAACTGACCACGAAGTGAATATTGCGACCACCGACGCCAAAATCAAGCATTTTGCCGATGTAGCTTTTTAAGCCTGCCCGAATGTCATCGTCAGTGGCCATGTTCTCCATTACCAGGCTGTTGCCGAACTCAGCTTTTTCAAGTTTCCAGTGCTTCTGATCATCAATACGAACAATGAATGAGTTGAAGCCGCTGGCGCCTAATTCAACAACGCCTTTAAGCTGACCATTTTGGGGTTCAGGAGCCGTATAATTAAAAGCCTGCCGAGGTTTGTCGCTGGCTTCACTGTCTGATGAGCCAGGCGACGATGCACTGGTTTCCTCAACGGCCCCTTCCGCCGTTTTGTCATCCGCACGGGGCATCGTTTCTGACTCGGTATATTCCTTGTCTTTAGGGGCCAGTTTGCGCAGGGCTTCATTCCCGCCGAAATAACGGAAAGCAAAGAAAGCAGCGGCCAGAATAAGGACCGTGATAAGTAGCCGACCGGCCACAGTTAAGCGTTGCATAGTTATATGGTTTACGGTTTTCAACTGACGGTTTTCGGTAAGCAGTATCCAGTGACGGGAATATCGACCCAGAGAATACTGAAAACCAAAAACCGTAAACTTTTAATCAAGCAGATTCTTGTACCCGGCATCCTTTTGAGGAGCGGGGCCAAGGTTGATAGTTTGGGCTGGAGCATCCAGTTGAACCATCTTAAATTCGCCTTTATTGTAGGCTTCGAGCAGCGCTTCCCCTTTATCGGACAGGACTCCGTTCTGAATATCGACGCCGTTGATGAAGTCCATCGATAAGTCCATGGCGCGTTTCATTTCGCCGAGTTTCATACTCATATCGTCCTGAATGTATTCCATCGACTGGTCGAAGTAGAACTTCTTGTCAGGGTCGCCCTTAAAGATACTGACCGCCGTTTTTAGCGCGTTGGAACTGTCTTTAACAATCTGGTATTCGGTCTCTTTAAGCCGGACCTTGATCTCGGTTTCCTTGATAATGTAGTCGGCGCTTTGGTTTACCTTTTCCATAAAGGCCAGTACATTCTTCATGTTGCGCTGTAGCGGGAGCAGTTTTTCATTCATTTCCTGCAAGCCAGCGCCTTCAATAGTGGCCAACTGAGCCGTTTCGCGCATACCAGGCTTCTCGCTCAGGGAGTTGGCTTTGTTGGCTTCAGCAAATTTCTGCTTTATGGCCTCGTTGTTTTCGTTGATCTTTTTGTTCAGCTTCACCAACTGCCCCGCCAGAATGTTGATCTGTCCCTGCATTTTCTCCCGCTTTTGCTTCAAATCGTCGATGTAGATTTTCATAATCGCGATTGGATTCAGCTGGATCACAGTACCCGTGAGGCTACGCATGAGTGATTTGAACAGGAAGAACACGGCAGTGCGAACGTCTTTGCTGGTAAAAAGAAAAATCAGCACACCCAGGGCACCTAACAAGAGCGACAGTTCAAGGATATTCGATGTGGCGCGAATCAGAAATTCAATGATGCGGTTAAAATACACCAGGCCCAGTCCTGCCATACCAGCCAGCACAATCATGCCCAGAACACCTTCGGGGCGGCTCCAGAACGAACGTTTTTCCACGTCTGTACTGCCGCCAAGTTTTGAAAAATCAGGAGTTGCCATTCGGTTTAAGTTAAATCGTTATAAAGTTAGTAAGTAGAAAAGCTGTAGGGATTTGGAAGAAAACCAGACAACCGTACAACTTTATAACTCTATTTAAGGTATTGAGCCATTTTGGCGATGTCACTTTTGATTTGGTCGGCAAAATGGGCGAAGGTGGCTTCATAGTTTTGCCGGTTCTGCGAAATCTTCGCGCTTTGATCCGTGATTTCGCCGGTAATGGCGGCTAGTCGGGTTGAGTTGGCGTCAATTTGTTTCTGAATCTCAATTAACTGTTTAGCCAGGGAATCGTTTTCGGTCTGTAGGCGCTTTTGTTCATTCTGCAAACCACCCACCCGTTCGGTCAGGGCCGTATCAACACTTTTACTAAACCCGTCCCGGTCTTTGTTCAGGGCTGCAATATACCCATTCGCCGTGTTTGTCAAAATAGTTACATCCGCAGCTCCGCCGAGTGCTTTGAAACTTGCCCAGGCCGCCTGAAACTGTTTGTCTTCGGGCAAACCCAGGTTGCCGAGACTACGCAGCGTTTCGCGAAACTCGAAATAATCGGGGCCAGGCGGATTGCTCTGCGCCAGTACATTGGCGAAATGCTCGGCAAACTTCGAGTCAACAGTCCCGGTTGAGTTGGAGGCTGCAACGGGTGCAGCGGTCGGGCCAGGTGAACTCGAACCAGGCAAAGGGACCGAAGGACGTGGAGCCGCCGGAGCCGATGCTGCTGCCGGGGGCGTGCCTGTGGCGGTTCCTGGTTCTTCCTCTTTGACAAAGAAACTCAGGATTTTACGACCAATTGATTTGTCAGGTTCTGGCATATTTGTTTGTCGTTTCGTGGTCACTCAGTTGCGGAAACACCGTTTGTTGGCGTGCCCTGCGGTAAAGGACTGGACAATGTTACGAGGTTCCTGTCAATCACACAATATCAGATTTGGCCGAACGGTTGCGGGACTTGACAAATTGCTACAGGGAAGGACGGGTTTTGGTCTCCGGGGTTTGGAATTCGGTTTCCGGTATACTGATTTTGGTAAGCTGACGCTACAACAAGAAACTGACAACGCTCCACTACTCCAGCCACCGAAAACCAAATACCGAAAACCGTCACTCCTTCACCCAACTCGCCATCCGCTCCCTGAACGTTTCTACTTTGGCTTTCGAAACGAGCTGGATGTACATGTTATAGGAGTTATTCCGGTAGTAATCCTGGTGATACACTTCGGCCGGATAAAAGGCGGTGTAAGGAACCACCTGCGTAACGACCTTTCCCTGATGATGGCCCGACCTGATTTCTCGCCGGATGGCTGCTTCGATTCGGGCTTTTTCATCGGGAGTCCGGTAAAAGACCGCTGAGCGATAGTGTTTACCAATATCAGGCCCTTGCCGGTTTAGTTGAGTCGCGTCATGCCCGGCAAAAAACGCGTCCAGGAGAACATCGTACGAAATAACAGCTGGATCATAATAGATTTGAACTGCTTCGGCATGTCCTGTCTGGTCGGTGCCGACCTGCTCGTAGGTTGGATACGCCAGATCGCCACCGGCATAGCCCGAAATCGCTTTACGAACGCCCTTGAGCGACTGCATTTCTTCCTGAACGGCCCAAAAACAGCCACCCGCCAGCGTCGCCACGGCCTCGCCGGATTGTAATGTTGGGAGTTTGGCGGGATTGACGTCTATAACGGTCGATGTTTTTTCGGCGGGCCGCTGCTGGCAGTTTGTTAAAAAAAGGACCAGAAGAAACACCTGAATAGCTGCTTTCATACGGGAAGTACTGTTAGTAGACAACACAAAATCGACCTGACAGGTTGCGTCGTCGTAAAGCCGAACGTTCTACCTTTGTCCTCTCGCTGCCGAACCATTTGCCGACGTATTCCATGTCTCTCACAACCTTAGGTCTCGAACTTCCCACCGACCCCCGTTGGGTCAATATCGCCGAAATGAACATCGGTGAGATTTTAATCGATCATGCCTGGTGCGAACAGAAAGCTGCATCGTCGTGTATTTCGCTAACGGTGCAGTATTTCGATCAACCAGGCATTGTGGATGTGCTGACACCCATTGTGGCCGAGGAATGGGGCCATTTTCAGCGGGTGTTAAAAGAACTGCGTAAGCGCAACATTCCGCT
>CAXTJJ010000433.1:0-5479 GCA_964244155.1 uncultured Spirosoma sp. | reverse complement strand
ATACTTGGTCGCACCAAACTGGTTCCGCTTCTCGGCGCGGGTTGATTCATCGAGATCGAGCGATGTGTTGGGATACCATTGCAAGAGCACATCTTTGGAGCCGGGCGTAAATCGGTGGCTGATGAACTCAACGTTCATATCGAGCTTTTCATTGCTTTGAGGAAAGTCAAGAATTTCTACCATGCGGTCAAGCAGGGCCAGGTAATGTTCACGCCAGTTAGGAATGGCCATTATGGGCGCAATAACTAACCCGACTGGGTAGCCGCCCCCGCCTAACTCTTTCGGCATCACTAGCTTACGAATGCCCTGTAGCCGAGCTTCTACAGAGGCTGTACCGCCTTCAAGCCGCCTGGCAATAGCGTCGGCGTTGAGGCTGACGCGGGCGCGGGTATGCCCGTTATGCGGTAAGTTCAGCAGGCTATCGACCTGATCGTATTTGGTAACGAAGCGCAGTTCGGCCATCTCACGTGTACCAAAATACCGGATGCATTCGGCCAGGCTACCCGTCAGGTGTTCGATGCCCAGCACGTCGGTGTAACAGCTTACTTCAAACGTCGTCGGTCGCCCAAGGCCGTCCGAACCGTTAGCTGTTGCCTGCCAGGTTCGATTGGGTGGATAAGTGCCTTCGTAGGCTGCGGTATTTGCCAGCATGGTGGGAAGGTTGGCATAGGCCCGTACAACCGGCGGACCAGAAAGGCTACCGGCCAGATAGCAATACTGGCAGTGGGCCGGACAGCCTTCGGCAAGGTTCATTTGCCAATCGGCTGAGGGCGGAATTGGCTGTAGCCGAAACGCGCCGGGTGGTGCGTTCACAATTGCCAGCGTATTCTTGGCAATGCGATAGGTCTCTCGCTCATCAGCTCCGCGAAGGCCGGTGATCCGGTTGTTTTTGGCAACCTCAATGGGCAGGTTAAGTGCCGAAATACGTTCGTATATTGCCTGGCCAAATGGCTCTTTCAATGCATCCGGCGTAAAAACAACGCGCTTCGGCATCCATAAACGGGCCGACTTGATAAGCGGATCAACAACTGGCTTTGTTACTGAGGGTTCAAATAGTTCAGATGTCATAACGGAGTAAATAAGCGCTAAAAGCGAGAATAAAAGACGCTTTGGCTACCTATATGTATAACAAATAGTAGGCTCGGATGAATCCCATTAATATAAAATGTATCAGTTTATTTTACATTAATAACTATCTGATAGTCAATTGATTGATTGGAAATTTTCGCTTTTTGGAAATGTTTGCAGACTAACTTAATGATAGTTCATACGTGCTGATTAAGCGTTTTGCCTGTTCAGGAAATTTGTGAGATGAACCATACGGGAATTAGTATTCAAAACCAGTTACAGGAAGATTGTCAGGCATTTATTGCATGGACAGACGGGCTGTCAGATGAACAGTTCAGTAGGCAAATAGCTGATAAATGGTAAGTTGCCGATGTTATGCAGCATTTGTATCTGTCGGCCCGGCCGGTCGTTCGATTAATGACGGGGCCGCGCGAAGTGTTGAACCAGTGGGGGCGGGTACATGCGCCGTCAAGGTCGTATAATGACATTGTGGTTGCGTACCAGATTGTGTTGGGAACAGGGGCCAAAGCTCCCGCAGCCCTATCGCCCCGGCCCGAAGATATGCAGGTAGGGAGAGATGAAGTAGTAGCGCGGTTCGCAGGAATTTATGATGCCCTGGCTGATACTCTCGACAGTTGGTCGGTTAGCCAGTTGGATGAATATTACATTCCTCATCCAGTGCTGGGAAAACTAACCGTTCGGGAAATGCTCTATTTTACCAGCATCCATACCCAACACCATTTGCGGTTGTTGACATCAGCTCAGCGTTGAACCCGTTTAAACTTTTCAAAACGTTGGCGAACTGGTCATTTTTTTGTTATGCTGAGGAACGAAGCATCTTAAAGTCGACTGATAGGCAGCTTTAAGATGCTTCGTTCCTCAGCATAACAAAAAAACGCTTGATTTTGGCTTAGAAAGAAACGTTTAAACAGCTTCGTTAATATAAACGGCCACCAGTCGATTGGTAGCCGTTTAAATTATTGGTTTTAGTTATACAAACAGGGAACTAGCGGGCCAGTTTAACGCCACGCCCGGCAACCCGACCGAAATAGTAATTAACCCCCAGTTTTAGTCGGCCACCTTTACCTCGGCTAACGGTAGGGTCGATTTTGTTGTAGAAACTGCTCTCATAGGTAACCTCAGCTCCCAAACGGTGTAGTATCCAGGCCATTACGCCAATTTCCAAACCAACGCTGGTGTATTTGTACTTGGTATCGGCGGGAACATTATCCGAAAATTCACGGCCACTGTTGAGGCTGGCACCAATAAAGCTGCTGATACGGGTACGGAAAGGATAATAACGTGCAAAAGCCCCAAATTGACGGGCATGGTACTTATTGCCCACAAGCCGGTCGGCATCATACCGTAAGCCTGCCGCAAAACCGGGTTGGAAAAAGTACCCAATGCGAGAGTTGAAAGCCAGATAAGCCTGACCGCTGTTGGCACCCATACCGAGCCCCCCGCCAAGAAACAGGTTGTTAGGCTCAAACCAGCTTAATTGATTAGCCTGCTGATAGCTAATGGACTTATCGATTTCCTCGTCCATTTTTTCGCTTGCTTGTTCTGCTTTTTGCCGAACCTCCCGCTTCGTTTTTTCATCAATAAGTGGTCGTCCACTGCCTGATGAGTCAGACCTATTTTGCGCCAAACCACAAACGGCCAGGCCCATAATAAGTGTTGTCGTCGTAAGTAATTTCTTCATCGTCGTTGAGTTGATTCTATAAAAACACTGTTCTATTAACCACGAAGCCTACATAAGGTTTGTTACCATCTTCCTGTATTGGGTAATAGGGGCAAAAAATAACGCCACCTCAATTAATGAGATGGCGTTGTGTCAAAAATGATGTAACAACTAGTGCACTATTTCTGTAATTGCTCGATCAGGCTTCCAACCTGCTCGATAGATGTGGCCGGAAAATTGGCGATCCGAATTTGTGAGTCCTTGAATTTACCATAGCCGCTACCCACGATCATATTGGCTGTTTTGGCTGCTGATATGACATCGGTCGATGACTTTGGCCGGTCGGGTGTGCCAACATTGGCAACGATAACTGTCTGCGAGCGATGGCGTTCCTGCTTCACAAAAGGCGAAAAGTCGGCTGAGCTGTCCAGGAACTTATACAGCATCCGCGCTTTTTCCTCCGTCTGTTTTCGGATGGCATCAATACCGATCCGGTTAAAATCCTCCGCAATCTTTCCAAGCAGATAGATATACAGAACATTTGGTGTAGCTGGTGTTTCGAACGTCTTGTAATGCTTCCACAGCATGGGCAGCGTGTTATGCGCACCAATCGTCAGAGCGTCATTCTTCTCCAACTGTTCGGCTTTGGCCAGACAGGCTTGACTGGCAATCCAAACGCCTAGTCCGGCGGGCATACCAAAGGCTTTCTGAACAGAGAAAAAAGCAGAGTCGATCAAACTAAAATCCAGATCAGGGTAGGGGGCCGACGAGACCATATCTACACAAAACAGCTTCTTTGGGTATTTGCGTTTGAGTTTGTGTATTTCGCCGGGCCGCATCTGTACACCCGACGAGGTTTCGTTATGCGTCAAACAAACCAGTTCGGCATAGGCAGGCACGTCAATATCGGCTGCGTCGAAGCCTTCGCCAAAGGGTTTTTCCTGTATATGCGCGTGTTTGTGCAGTGAATTGGCGTAGTCATAAAACTTTTGGGAGAACGACCCATTTACGAGGTGAAAGCTCTCATGTTCCACACAGTTGAGAAGCACCCGTTCCCACACTTCCGACGCTGAACCTGTAAAGAAAATGCCGTGCGTTGCCGGGATGTTCAGCAAGGTTCGCAGTTGTTCATCGGCAAACTTATAGATGTCCCGAAAGCGTTGGCTACGGTGTGAAATCGAGCCAATCTGTTCATCTAAAGCCTGTTGCAGGTGTTGATAGAACGTTGGGTAAAGTTCGGCCGGGCCGGGCGTAAAGTAGGTGTTTTTCATTAGTGAATGAGTGACTGAGTGACTGAGTGAATGGGGTTGTCAATAGTATTAGTTCATTCAATCATTCACTCAGTCAAAATTAGTACAGCAGTCGAAACTTGATTGTGTTGTCGATATCCTTCAATTCTTCGACAACCTCCTCGGCATATTCTTTGGCAACATCCGTAATCACATAGCCGATTTTCTCGTTGGTTTTGAGGTACTGGCCGTGAATGTTGATGTGGTATTTGGCAAAGATGGTGTTCATTTTGGCCAGAATACCCGGAACGTTATCGTGAATGTGTAACAGCCGGTGTGCGCCTTTTAACAGAGGTAATTGCAGTTCGGGGAAGTTCACACTGCCATAGGTGCTGCCATTGTTGATGTATTCGAGCAATTTGCCAGGTACAAAGCTGCCAATATTTGCCTGCGCTTCTTCGGTACTGCCACCAACGTGGGGTGTCAAAATTACGTTGGGCAAGTTGCGGAGGGCGCTCATAAACTCCTCGTTATTGGTCTTGGGCTCCTGAGGAAATACATCTATGCCAGCACCGGCAACTTTCCCGCGCTCAATAGCGTCGACCAGTGCCGGTATATCCACAATATGACCGCGCGAAAGATTTAAAAAAATGACCCCATTTTTCATCAACCCAAACTCGCGGTAGCTGATCAGGTTTTTATTCTCTTTCCGGCCGTCGGTATGCAGGCTGATAATGTCGGCGATTGCCAGTAGTTCATCCAGCGACTTACACTTGCGGGCATTGCCAAGGGACAGTTTATCGACGGCATCATAGAAGTAAACCTCCATGCCCAGTGCTTCGGCGACTACTGATAACTGCGTGCCGATGTTGCCATAGCCTACCAGACCGAGTTTCTTACCTCGTACTTCAAAGCTGTTCTTGGCCGATTTATCCCATCCGCCTTTGTGCATCATGTTGCTTTTCGGCACGATGCTGCGAATGAGCATGATAATCTCGCCAATGGCCAATTCAACCACCGACCGCGTATTGCTGTAAGGCGCGTTGAATACGGCGATCCCTTTTTCGGTGCAGGCGTCAAGGTCGATCTGGTTGGTACCGATACAGAAGGCGCCAACGGTCATTAGCTTATTGGCATGTTCCAGTACGCGGGCAGTTACGTTCGTTTTTGAGCGAATACCCAGGATAGAAACATCGCGGATGGCTTCAATTAGTTCGTCTTCGTCCAGGGCACCCTTCCGTATCTCAACGTTGAAACCTTCCTGTTCGAATAATTGGATTGCATTTGGGTGTACGTTCTCCAGCAACAGAACCTTGATCCGGCTTTTTGGGTACGATTGACTGCGACTCAGGTTATTGTGGTACAAAAACTCATCGAGCGATGGTGCTACGTGGTCGGCTTTAGCTACCACGCGGGGGCGCATTACGTTCTCCGTAAAGGCATAAAAACGATTAGCCAGACCTGATGCTTTGATCTCGTAATCGGTGTAGCCATCCCCAAT
>CAXTJJ010000432.1:0-5502 GCA_964244155.1 uncultured Spirosoma sp. | reverse complement strand
CCAGCGTGAGCCGATAGCGGCTGGAGAGAAGCAGTCCGTGGCCCCAACACCTGAACCAAAAACGCCGGTAACCCAGCCTCTGGCTCAACCCGCCCCACCAGGTCAGGGAACTGCCCCCACTGACTTGACACAATCTCGCAGGGGTCGCTATGCCGGACCAGCCTGGGCATTTGTTTCGGCGGTGGCACCAGGCATCGGCAACATTTTTGTACAAACACCGAAGCCTAAAATAGGGCTGAGGCCTTTGTTGACCGTGGGATGTTATGGCTTGCTGATTTATGGATTTTCGGAGCGGCAGAAGGCGAAGGACGAATATGCTCTTTATGAGCAACAAAAAAACATGACGGCTGGTGAACCTTATTATAACAGGGCAAATGACCACCACCACACTTATTTTATGGCAACGCGGGGGGCCGCCATCGTTGCGGCTGCCGATGTCGTTCTTACGTTTATTAAAGGTCTTCGGAATAGTCAGCAACAGAAAGAAGCACGACGAAATCAATCTGTTACCCTCCGTCCGGGCTTGCAGGCCGGACAGCCCACAGCTCTACTACGCTTTTCGTTTTGATGATGACTAACTCATTACTTATACGTTTAATCCTGACAATGGCTTTTATAGCCCTCTTCGTACTAAACAGCGTTGCGCAGTCGGCAGGGCGACGGCCGAAAGCCGCAATTTTTTCAGCTTCCAGCGAGTGGCAAAAGGTGACGCTGAAACAAAGGAGTACTTCCGACGTAAGTTCGTCTGATCGGACCTCGACACGTGTTGAGAAGCCTGTCAACCCGCCCGTTAATCAGACGGCTCCTGTATCCGTACCGAATCCAACGGAAGTTATGGCCCCCGCCCGTACGGCTCCTTATCCTACTGTGACATCTGATTATCATCCGGCTTTTACCGGCGACTTCGCCACGAATCGTAACGGCTGGAAAGCGGGTATTAAAGGCGATTATTATTACCAGATTGGCCTGGGCCGCTACAGCATTCGCAAACGGAACACAAATACCGATCAAGTGGCGTTCAGCACGGTCGAACTACCCGCCGATATCAATCTAAATCATGCCGATGTCTTCACAATAAAGGTGGATGTGCTAGCTGATTCGGGTCAGGTGCCAACCGGTGGCCTGTTATTTGGCGTGAAGGATTCGCTCAATTACAATGCCTTTACTTTGAACGCAAAAGGAGAGGTGTCAATCGTCAGGGTGGCAAACGGAAAAACATTCAGCGATTACATGCCCGGAGATTTCTTCGCGCCGGGCGTATCGGTCGAAAAAAACCGTGATCGACTGAGCATACAGCGACGGGGTGATGAATTGCATTTTTACATCAATGCCGTCGAGATACGAAGCAGTCCCTACCCGTTCAAAATGCTTTCCGGAAACGGTATTGGCTTGACAGCTTCCGGCTACTGGACGTCATTTCAGAAACTGACCGTCACGCTGGGGTTGTAAAATCGTAAGTTCAAATCGACTTTATGCCGTCGTAATCAGACAGTCGATTACCCGGGTCGATTACCCGGTTTGACACCACCGGAACGTTGAACGCGGTTTACTTCCCTGCCGAAATCATATTGGCGAACAAACGGTACGCTCCCGGTACACCGGCAGGAAGCTCCCGGAAGAAGACCAGACCTGTATACATGAAATGCCCCTTGCCGTATTTGGTATAGAGCAGACTGCCTTCTTTGGCCGCTTCGTTCTGGTCGTGGGCCGAGAAAATGGGCTCATAGGCTTTATCCCAATCACGGGCGAAGTAGATGCCGCGCTCCTGAATCCAGCCCGAAAAATCGGAGTCGGTAATTTTATTTGGGTAATTAAGGAGCGAATGAGCTGGGTTGATGAACGTCATAGGGGCATCCTCTTCCGTAACGCGCTCGTTCGAGATCGTGAACGGGTAAGGGCCAAGTTGTGGCAAAGGAGCTTCATTGCGGAAAAACGAATTAACGGGTGTCACATACTGGACAATCATGGTGCCACCGTTTTTGACGTACTCCATCAACTTTGGCTGATAACGGGTCATGGTTGCGCCGTTGGTATTGTACGCCCGAACACCAACAACAATAGCATCATATCCGGCCAGACTGCCATTGAGTTCTGTAGGCCCTAAAATGTTTACGCGGCAGCCCATTTGCTGTAAAGCCGCCGGAACTTCATCGCCTGCGCCGACAATGTAGCCTATATTTTTAGCCGTTACCTTCACATCCAGCTTCACCAGTTTAGCCTCGGCTGGCGGAAACAGCGTTTGTGTTGGAATGTGCTTGTAGGCAACCAGACGAAGACCCGTAGTAAACGTTTCCGTACCTGTTGTCATAACGGCCTGTAGCTTACCATTCTGGGCTTTGTCAATCGGTGTCAGCTTGAATGAAGCCCGGTGTTCGTCGCCTTTATTTTTCAGGTCAAAGGGTAACGATGCCGGTTCGATCTTCCAACCTGCCGGAACATCCATCCGTAATGTGCCTGGCACATTGGACCGGCCCGCTTTCAAGACAACTTCGGCTGTTTTAGGCGTGTTATCGGCAAACGTAAACACCCGCTCGGTGAGGTTTGCCGTAACAGCTGGCTGAATGATGAATGGACGGTATACTTCGCCATCAACAGGGTCTGTAGATTTGTAAACCACCGGGCGACTGAAAGTAAACCGCTGACCGCTGATCTCGAAAATATAACTGGCCGTTAAAGCCGCCGGGTTTTCTGGCATCCCGATCAGTTGCTGGTTATCGACTTGAAACAGACCTCGATCAAGTGGTTTTTCGAGCCAGTACGGCTGCGATATTTTCGCCGTTTTAGGGATCGTTACGCTCGTTGGCCACAGAATTACGTCGTTTGGTTTCAGGACTGCATTGAGTGTTGTGTCCTTGCCCGTCGAGTATTGAACCCGGACTAACGTAACGGGCGAGTCGGCCCGGTTGACGACGTTGGTCGTTAGCTTGATCGTTTCGCCGGGTGTCGCGGCATAAGCGGCAGGGTTGGTTTCGAAGTATAAGCCCAGGCACTGACGAATGAGCATTTCGACTTCCTGCCGCTTGGCTTTTACGTACATATTGGTTGTGTCCAGCTTACCAACAGCACCGTAGAGCTGAACCAGGGCGGGCACCGAAGCCGCCGGTTGATCCGATCGGAAACCGGCAATGACCTGGTTCACCTGCGTTTGAACGGCATTGCTGTTCTGTACTCGTTTCCAGGTCAGATCAATATCTTCGAGTGGGTCTTTCTGAACCGGATCACCACCTTTCAGCAACAGGTAATCAATTTTAGCCGCCCGGCTGGCCGGTACGCCGAAGCCCTGACTCTTGTGCTGGCTTCGGCTTTCGGCAGCGATCTCCCCATATGATCTGCCCAGTAACGGATTGTATAAGCCCGTTTCAATACCGATCAGGTTGCCCGCTTCTTCGGGTTTTTTGTTGCTCAAAAATGCACCGGGGATAAACATATTCCACATAATGCGCTTCGCCTGCCAGGGTTTGACAAAAGCCAGTTGTTCGGGGAATTTGGTTGGGTCATTCGAAATCTTGAAGGCTTCCTCAGCCAGAAAACCCGATGCGCTATGGTGCCCGTGACCGGCGCGGGCGTCGGGAGGGAACCGGGTAATGATCACATCGGGCTGGTATTTACGGATCATCCAGACCACATCAGCCAGCACTTTATCCTGACCCCAGGTGCGAACGGCCTCCGAGGTTGCTTTCGAGAAGCCAAAGTCATAGGCCCGGCTGAAAAACTGGTCCGGCCCATCGACACGGCGGGCAGCCAGTAATTCCTGTGTACGGATGATGCCAATGTTTTCGCCCTGCTCCGGGCCAATCAGGTTTTGTCCGCCATCACCCCGCGTCAGCGACAAATAGCCGGTGCGCACCAGCCGCTCTTTAGCTAAATAGGCCAGCATCAGCGTGTTCTCATCATCGGGGTGAGCGGCAATGTACAGCACTGAGCCGAGTACATTCAGTTTTTTGAGATTCGACAGGATCTCACCCGGTGCTACGGGCTTAATGGGACCGTATGGAACTTGCGCGAACGAAAGAGACGTGAGCAGACTGCCAAGGAGCAGTGTAGACAGTAGTTTTTTGAGAGACACAGGCTGGTGACAGATTATTGGGGTATTGGGCAAATTTACGATTAAAGTTCAAGCTAAAAACAAGAAAAGGCTACCTAAAAAAGGTAGCCTTTTAACCCGCGTTACCTAACAACTAAACGCACTATTGGAAAATTGGGACTTTCTGGAACTGATCGGGCAGCGGTTTCGGTACATTGGGATTGGTGTTCACCTCGCCTTGTGGATAAATGAAACGCTCTGGCTTCTTCGTGCCTGTATAAAGGGGTATGGGCAACTGCACCACAGGGGTCGCTTTCTCAAGCCGACGTACATCGTTGAAGGCTTCGTACTGCATCAGGAAGTAGATATACCGCTGGGTAATAACCTCATAGAGCAGTGCCGTTTGCACCGAAGCCGCCTTGGTTGGGTTGGCCAATCCGACAGGAGCAAAATCAGCCAGTACATAAGGGTCGTATTTCAGGCCGGTCGTCGATAGTGTTTTGCCGTTGAAGTATCCCGTTGCCAGACTGGCCCGAACCAGGTTGAGGGCCGCCAGTGACTTGGCCGTATCGCCCAAACGAGCCTGTGCTTCAGCTATAATGAGCTGATTCTCGTAATACGTAATGATCGGGTGGGGCGACGAAGCCGTAAACGCACCGTCGGTCGTGTTAGGGTCCAGGCTGCCCGTTGCCGTAATGCCAATTTTAAAATAGTGGTTATAGAGGGCTGTTTCGTTGGTTTTGGTATTGGCCGAACCAATCCGCGATTGCATAAGCATCGGTAAATAAGCCCCATCGAAGCCCGTATCGCCCGCCCGGTTAACCCGGAAGAAATCGTAGTTCTGATTATAGTCAACGCCCTGGCTGGTGCCGTGCGGAATCAGGGCATCACCTGCCGTACTGCCGATACCCGAAGCTGCGCTGGTGATGGCTTTGGCATAGTCGCCGGTGTGCAGATAGAGCCGGGCTTTGAGCGTGTTGGCAGCCGCTTTCCACTTCGAAACATCGCCTTTATAGATGAAATCCTGCGTGGCAAAGGCCAGCCCAGCCGGTGCCGACAGGTTCTGGATCGCATTGTCGAGCGTCACCTGTAAAGCCGCGTAGACATCTGTCTGCTTGTCAAATACAGGCGTCGGGTATTTAACATCATCAAACGCCTGGCTGTATGGAACATCACCGTAAAAGTCGGTCGCCTTGGCAATCAATAGTGCTTCCAGCACCTGACCAACGCCTTTAGTCCATTTGTCGCCAACGGCATCGGCTTTGGTTTGAATCAATCGAGCCTGGCTGGCTGCCGGATAGAGGGGGCTCCAGGTGAAGTTCTGCGACGAAACGATATAGTCCGCATAACCCTGGTGCTGGCGGGCCAGACCATTTAGCTGACCTGCCCAGATCGCGCCAATCCGAACGTCGGTGTCTTCGTGCAGCATGGCCACACCCAACAGCGTTCCCGATAACAGCGTGGCAACATCCACATCC
>CAXTJJ010000431.1:0-5525 GCA_964244155.1 uncultured Spirosoma sp. | reverse complement strand
ACAGGTCTCGACCATGTCCCATTTCTCGAACCTGCGGGTGGGCTGTAAATGATGCTCGCAAGTGTTCATGACGATGGCTAACATCCTTAGGAACAAGGGAATCTATGCTAAGATTATTCATTTCCGGCTCTTCGTAACCGAATACTGTATGGGCATAGTGGTTCGCCGATTTAATGTTCCCTCGCTCATCCGAAACAATTATAGCAATCGTAGCGTGTGTAAAAACGGCTTCAAATGAATCACCAGCCATACCAATTCACTATTTCAGTGCGCAAAGTAACTGTTTCCCTTTTTAAGGAACCTGAGTAATATCAGTCCTTTTCCTGATCTAACTCACTCTTTGAAAAGTAGAAGGTTAGCAACTTTACCGCTATTAACCGGCTTATTGTCATGGTATCTCATTCGCCGACGCAAACAGCGGCCTCTACTTTACCTGTCTTGCTTGTATGCGCACCCGTCGTTTCGACTCTGGATGATGACCTGGATCAGCTTTTGGAAAAGATACGCGTCGATACTGATTCAACGCTCCAAATCATGCAGGTTAGCGAAGCAACTCATCCCGAAGTGGTTCGTAGTTTTAACTTTACCTCCCTGCCTGCTTTTGCCTTGTTGCAGCAGGGGCAGGAATTATGGCACCATACTGGCCCAATCAATACGCCCGATTTATTCAGCCAATTACATAACCAGATTCAGGAAGCACTTCTTAAAAACCTTACAAGCACAACAGTATGAATCAGGCAATCACAAAAAATCCATCCTCTTCACCCCTGTCTGCCGAAACCTGCCACCAGGACCACCAGCACTGGCAACAGGTAATCCGTCGGCAGGAAGAAGAAATTCTTCAATTGCGTTCTTTGTTGCACGACGTGATGGAGCAATACAACTGCCGTAGTCTGCGCTACGATGCGGTCGACTACTACCAAGCGTTAAACCATCTGCAATCTGATATCAAGCAACTACGCCGGAATATGATATGTGAGGGCAATGAGTGCCTGCATCTCACCGAAAATGTTATCTGCATCAACACCCGATTTGGCCTGTCGGCAACAATTGAACGACATGCCGCCAAATTGATGAATGACTTTTCTCGCGTTAAAGACGGTTGTCTGCAGTTTTTGTCCGGTATGATGAGCTTGAATCTGATGTAGCCATTCTCCGGTCGAACACGTAAATGGGGGGCCAGTTCTGGAACTGGCCCCCCATTTACGTGTTCGACCGGAAGACTTACCCCAATGACGCCATGGCTTTGATAACCCCCGTATCAGGATTCAGCCAGCTTTCAAAATCAGCTTCTATTTGATCGAATCGAACTCGGTGCGTAATGTAATTTGTTGGTTCGACAAGCCCCGCCTTCATGCTGGCAATGACATGCTCAAAGTCAGCTCGGGTCGCATTCCGGCTGCTCATCAGGGTGGCCTCCCGCTTGTGGAATTCGGGGTGACTGACGCTGATGTCGCCCTTCTGTAAACCTACCAGCACATACCGACCGCCGTGAGCCATGTACGAAAAGGCGGTATTGATGGCCCGCAGACTCCCGGTTGCATCAATAACCACGGTTGGCATGTCGCCGTTGGTAATGGCGGCAAGTTGCTCGAAAACATCCGGCGACCGGGCGTTTATAGTATGGTGAACACCTAGCCGGTTGCGGCAAAAATCGAGTCTTGATTCGTTGATATCCAGCGCGATAACGATACCTTCCGCAATCCGGGCAAACTCCATCGTGCCTAATCCTATAGGCCCCGCGCCCACAACCAGCACATATTCGCCCGGCTGTATAGCTGCCCGCCGAACACCATGGGCACCAATGGCAAGCGGTTCGACCAACGCCAGTTCGTCATGGCTGAGGCCATTACCGTGGACCAGCGAGTAGGACGGCACCGATAGGTATTCGACCATGCCGCCATCAATATGAACACCCAGGGTCTGAAGCTGTACGCAGCAGTTGGGCTTGCCCGAACGACAGGCTATGCAGTGGCCACAGTTGAAGTAGGGAATGAACGTAACCGCTTCGCCGGGCACGAAGTCAGGGGCACCATCAGCCTCAACCAGATCGGCAGCTAGTTCATGACCCAGAATTCGGGGGTAATTAAAAAAGGGCTGTGTGCCTTCAAAGGCATGCAGATCTGTACCGCATATGCCAATACGCCGGATTTTCAGAATCGCCTGTCCGGGCGTAAGCACTGGTTTTACAGCTTGCTGGTACGTAAATTTTCGTGGGGTAAGACACACTAACGATTCCATAACAGGGTATTTCTTTCGATTTACTAAGCCTTTACTATCGGCTACTCAAAACGGACTTTTTATAAACGGCGGTACGTGCATCGTTAATGAGGCCTTTCCAGTTAAGACCGAAGCCAAAATCGTAGCTGTTCCCATCCGAATCAACATAAGGCGCCATATCGCGGGGAACATCCTCGGCTTGTGCTTCCACCGTTTTCATATCGGCCGGAAATTGCATAGGCAACAGTGCCGACGGTTCATTCGCACCGGTCAAGATGTCCAGCAACGCCTGATCCTGCACGCCAAAGTGGGCCAGAATTGCGTTTGACTCCTTTTCAAATTCACGCACAACGGTTGGGTTCGACACTTGCAGGGCCACGATTACGGGTTTGCCCTTCATTTTGGTGTAGGTTTCCGTGACCATCGTCAGGTCGGTACTGTTGATGGTCTTCGCCGTTTTGCCATTGTAGGTGCGGTTCGTAAACTTCTCCATCGGATCACCTCCGGCTATACTTGGGTCGCGGGTGCCCTGCGCCGTGTAATTGCCATACTGCAAGCTGACCGGTACATAACCTGTTCCACCTGCTTTGGCATCTTCGGAGTCATACCCTCCGCCCGAATTGGGACTTTGGATGAACACCAGCGCATAATCGGCTTCGTCGGGGTTATCCGTTACGGTAAAATATTTTTTAACGACCGTCAGATTAACAGGATAATCCAGTTTTTCGGGGGTTTGCATACCCAGAAAATTGCGGCCCGCCGGTACAAACCGTTTCGGGATATAGACTTTTTTCCCCTTTGTCAAGGGTAATGCTTTTGCTTTATTTTTCAGCATCACCACCGATTCCAGTTGCGCCTGATACCCGGCTTTCATAAACTCAGCCGTACCGACAGATTTCTGCGAAACCTGCGGGTCCAGATATGGATTCTCGAACAGGCCCACCCGAAAAATATTCTTCAGCAAGCGAACCGCCGATTGTTCGAACCGAGTCCGCATGAAGGTTTCGCCATGCTCTTTAACACCCATCTGGTAAGCATCCGTAACGGGTTTGGCTTCGTTATTTCCGCCAAACTGATCAACGCCGTTCATCAGGATTTTGTAATGCCGTTGCGCAACCGAGAGCTTTTCGACACCCCAGGATTTACCGGTCAAGAACACATCGACAGCCGTTTCATCGGCGGTAATCAGCCAGTCGGTACAGACTACGCCATCATACTTGTATTTCGTCCGAAGTAAGTCGTTGATAATGTACTTGTTGTAGCTATTTCCTACATTCTCGCCGTACTTTTTGTCCTGATCGAACGAGATGGTATAGTAGGGCATTACGGCCGAAGCCGAGCCTGTTTTTCCTTTTAATTTAAATGCGCCTTCGAGGAATGGCAGGAAGTGCGTCTGGAAATTCTTACCCGGATAGACCGCGTACTTACCATAACCGTAGTGTGCATCGCGGCCACCCTCGCCCGAACCCCCACCCGGCCAGTGTTTCACCATGGCGTTTACGCTATGATACCCCCAGCCGCCCGTGATTTCGTTGGCGCCCGTCGAGGTCTGGAAGCCATCAATATACGCACGAGCCATGTCGGTAGCCAGTTTTGGATCTTCGCCGAAGGTGCCGCTAACGCGGTTCCAGCGAGGGTCTGTGGCTATATCGACCTGTGGAGAAAGGGCCGTAGCAATACCCAGCGACCGGTATTCGGTAGCCGCTATCTGCCCAAATTTCTGAACCAATTCCGGGTTAAACGTAGCCGCCAATCCCAGCGAGCCGGGCCACATGGAAATGGCGCCACCTGCTCCGGCATTGAACTCCGCATCAGCGCGGGTACCATGCCGGGGATCGGAACTGCTGTTTATGGGAATACCCAGACCTAGTCCTTCGACTAACCCCTGGGCGTTGTTGTTCCACTCAGCGGCTGCTTCGGGGCTTTGCACCGAGGTGATCAATACGTGGCGCAGATTGTCTTTTGTTAGAAACTCCTTTTGCTGATCCGATAAATCAGAAACTTTAGCACCACTTTGCGCAAATACCTTTCCATTATACGTACCGGCAAAGGGTCCGGCAGGAGCAGCCGGAATAGGTTGGTGTTTGCTATAGAGCATCAACCCGGCAATCTGCTCAACGGATAATTTTGAAGCCAGATCTTTGGCCCGAACATCAGTCGGGAGCCGCCAGTCTTCGTATTTGTCGAGCTTACCGTTCTTATTCAGGTCTTTGAACGCAAGCCCTTTATCGATCAACAATTTAACGCCCGAAGAAGTCGAATAGCCAAGTGTTTGGCCTCCTTTGTTCGTGACTTTCGTCCAATTTCCTACTTTCGTTTCGGTCCAGTTTTGACCCAAGGTGACCGACGCTGAGAGGACACTCAGCAAGCCGACAAAAATGTGTTGCTTCTTCATGATTAGGTTAATAATCTTTTCCCGGAGATAGACCTATTTCCCGACGCCATAATAATCTTCCCAAAAAGCAAGTTGCGGCTTTGTGGGCAAGGGCTGGCTGTCAATCGTTTTATCAATGACCATAACGCGATCTGACGATGAACTATAAGCAGGCCAGTTCGGCAGGTTTTTCCCGTTCGGATTACCGGTTTTAGCAAAGTTAGCCCAGTAAGACGACATCACATCGGCAATGTGTTGATCGACGGGTTCCCACGGCCGATTTAGTGTGTGGAGATTGTTGTAAGCATACACGATCTCGCCGGAGTGAAACGCACCAAACTGCGATTGTGGACTGGATGCGGGTAGGTGTCGATTGAAATTATACACATAGACCGGTGCCTTCCCGGTTTTGTTCTGCATTTTCGCCCATGTATAATCCTGAATACCAAACGATTCATCCCGGTTGCTGTTTCCCTGTGACTGAGCGGCCTCCTCATCGGTCTGGGTAGGATAAACCGCCAGAAAGGCATCAGCTTTGTCGCCGAATCGTTTCTTTACCTGCTCCCGATACAGCTCGGCCTTAGCGGGTGGGCCCATGATTTTGTCATCGCCGTTCCAGCCAACAATAAGAGGCACATCGCTTTGACGACCGTGCGTGTAAATGTCCATAACCGACTCCGGCACCACATACCCATCGACAATAGGTGCGCTAAGTCCACCCGTCGCTTTCAAAATATCATCCGCCGACTTTGCCCGAAGTTCGGCCAGAGAGCCTGCGCCAAGCGATTTTGCAAAGGTAACGCCCTGTTGCTCGGCAGCTTGCAGGGTAAGTTTTGGCCGAATGGGGCTAGTGACAAAACTACCACCACTCTCGGCAATAGCCTTTTGAGACAGCCCTTTTGCCAGCGGAGAAGCGGTTAGGAAATTAACC
>CAXTJJ010000430.1:0-5536 GCA_964244155.1 uncultured Spirosoma sp. | reverse complement strand
GCTCTTGCTATCGGCCATGAAACTGAACGGGCTGGCAAAGCGCACATTTTTGTCAAGACGCGTGTGGTGATAGAATTTATTCCGCTCAAAAACGCCCGAACAAATGCGTAAAAACGCAATCCGGTCGCGGTGCCGCGGGTCCAGATTCGCGTGGATCTTAAAGACAAAACCACTGAAGTTTTTCTCACCCGGCAGCACCTCCCGCTTATCGGTCTGACGAGCGATAGGCTCGGGAGAAATCAAACAGAATCCTTCAAGCAACTCTTTGACGCCAAAGTTATTAACTGCTGACCCGAAAAATACGGGAGCCAATTTGCCATCGAGGTAAGCTTTTTCATGAAACGCATCATACACCCCATCGATCAGTTCTACATCTTCCCGTAGGTTTGTTGCATCACGCACACCTACTTTTTCGTCGAGCAGGTCGTCGGCAAGGTCGATTGAGAGCACATCGGCCTCAACTTTCGTTTTGTTAGCTTTAAAGAAATATAATTTTTTCTCGATCAGGCTATAGACGCCTTTAAAATCAGAACCCATGTTAACCGGCCAGGTCATGGGCCGGACCCGGATGTTCAGTTTCTCCTCCAACTCATCCAGCAAGTCGAATGGATTACGGCCTTCGCGGTCAAGTTTATTAATAAAAATAATGACTGGCGTATCACGCATCCGGCACACTTCCATCAGGCGCTCGGTTTGTTCCTCTACCCCTTTCACACAGTCGATCACCAGAATAACACTGTCCACGGCGGTTAATGTCCGATAGGTATCTTCCGCAAAATCTTTGTGGCCAGGTGTATCAAGGATATTAATCTTCAGATTATTGTACTCAAACGTCATAACCGATGTTGCAACGGAGATACCCCGTTGCTTCTCGATTTCCATAAAATCGGACGTAGCGGTCTTCTTGATTTTATTGGATTTAACAGCCCCGGCCGTTTGAATAGCTCCCCCAAAAAGCAGCAGCTTTTCAGTCAACGTTGTTTTACCGGCATCGGGGTGACTTATAATGGCGAACGTGCGCCGACGGGCCGTTTCGGCCTGTGTATTCGTTTGCATTATTCTCAGAATCAAGACACAAAGATACTGATTGAATGATGAATTATGAATGATGAGTGACGAATTAACGTCGGTTAAGGCATTCCATCATGCCTAATTCATCATTCTATAAAAACGCCCAAAGCAGTAAGGCCCAGCCTGCTATCATGCCTAAGCCACCAATTGGTGTGATGGCCCCAAGCCAGGTAACTCCCGTGAAACATAGAATATACAGCGAACCCGAAAAAATAATCACGCCACCCAGAAATGAATAGCCCGACCAGGTTAAGAGTTTCACGATGCTAGGATTACTGCCGAAGGCATGCATCAGCATACCTACCAGAATGAGCGCGAAAGCATGATAGAATTGATATTTTACAGCTGTTTCGAAAGTAGCTGCCCGTCCTGATGCGTCAAGCATGGCGCGTAATGCGTGGGCCCCAAAAGCACCAAGGGCAACGCCCAGCAGGCCTAGAACAGCCCCGGATTGGATAAAGAATTTCATATTAATTTGTCATGCTGACGAAGGAAGCATCTTCGCTAGGCCGTTGATCCGGTATTTATACATTAAACTGCTCCGAAGATGCCTCCTTCGTCAGTATGACAAAATCGTCAGTTTCTACTCCCAAAAATAGCACTCCCAACCCGAACCATTGTGCTGCCTTCTTCGACGGCAATACGATAATCGCCACTCATGCCCATCGACAATTCCTTAAAATGAAGCATAGGACGCTGAATTTGACCTAATTTATCGTATAGCTGCTTCAAACCCCGAAACTCCTGGCGAATTTGCGACTCATCGTCGGTGTTAGTTGCTAAACCCATAAGCCCGACAATGCGCACATGAGGCAGCTCATCCAGTTCAGGCGCATGCAGTAACGCTTCGGCTTCATCGGCAGAAAGGCCAAATTTCGTTTCTTCGTCGGCAATGTAAATCTGCAGTAGGCAATCAATAACCCGGTTGTATTTGGCAGCCTGTTTATTCACTTCCTGCAAGAGTTTCAGGCTATCGATCGAGTGAATCATCGCGACAAATGAAGCCATATATTTGACTTTGTTGGTCTGCAAATGGCCAATTAGATGCCATTGCACATCGCTCGGTAGTTGTGGCTGTTTATCAGCCATTTCCTGCACTTTATTTTCGCCAAACTGTCGGCAACCAGCCATATACGCTTCGCGCAACAACTCAACAGGCTTGGTTTTGGTTACCGCAACAAGTGTAGCCTTGTCTTGTAATTCACTCTCAATCAGGCGAATTGAATCAGCAATCATAGTCTCCTAAGTAGTTGTCTTGTAACAACCGTTTGTTAATATTGTGCAAATATAGGTTTGAGAATAGCGCAGGAACGCGTAGTTTTTGGCCACGAACCAGTCAACCAAGGCAATAAATCATAAAGTGGTTTAGTTTTGATACCGATTTTAACCTCAACTCTTAGTCTAACATATGAACCCAATGGAACCCAGAACCAAACCCCAGAATAACAGCCGTAGCTACTTACTGGCTGCCTTATTAATTCTGGCCGCTCTCAATGTGCTCCTTCTATACTTCTATTACCAGGAGCGTCAGGATAATAAAACAAAAGATGCCACTATTGCAGCCAAAACAGAGGAGGTCTTAATTGCTAAAACAAAACTTGATTCGATTTCGGCACAACTGGACGCTAAAATCGCTGAAATTCAGCAGTTAGGAGGCAGCGTCGATTCACTGATGAAGGTAAAAGCTCAATTAGAAGTTGATAAACGCGAATTGAAAAACGTTGGCTCATTTAACAGTAAAAAATACGATCAGAAAATTCGAAATTACCAGGCTATTCTGGCTCAGAAAGATCAGGAAATTGCCCGTTTGAAAGAAGAGAATGGAATTCTATCGGAGAAAAATGAATCCCTTTCGCAAGAAAATAACGGCCTTAAAGCCGAAAAGCAATCGCTGAGTGACTCCATGGTCTCAGTTACAATAAAAAATCAGGAGCTGGCCGAAAAAGTCACTATAGCAGCGGCACTCCGGGCTGAAGCGGTAACCGTTAATGCCGTTAACGCGAAAGGAAAAGAGAGCGATGGGGGAACCTATAAAGCCAAAAAGCTGGACAAAATTCACGTTTCGGTGTTATTATCTCCGAATGGACTGGCTAAAAAAGATGAAAAACTGCTTTATATCCGGGTTATTGATCCAAACGGTGCCGTTATCTCCGATCTAGCTACGGGCTCTGGCGAGTTCACTTATAACAATCAGGGCATGATTTACACGGCGATGCAGAAGTTTACTTTCGATAACAGCCGTCAACGACTTGACTTCTTCTATGGCCGAAGTGGCCAACCCTTCAGAGAAGGCAAGCACACAATTGAAGTATACTGCGAGGGCTTCCGCATTGGCGAAGGCGAGTTTACGGTGAGATAGTTGGTAAGTCAGTAAGTTGGTAAGTCAGTAAGTTGGTAAGTTAATAAGTCGGTAAGTCAGTAAGTTGATAAGTCAGTAAGTCGTTAAGTGGCTTGCGCGCCAGTATTGCTTTCGCGTCAGCTACTTACTGACTTACCGACTTACCAACTTACTGACTTATCAACTTACCAACTTACCAACTTACCGACTTATTAACTTACCAACTCCTTTGCTTTTCTCACTTTTTTTACTACCTTTGCGCCCTCATTTCAAACAAATTACATAAAAATGTTTCCTAATAACTACGAGACGGTGTTCATTTTAACTCCCGTTTTATCTGATGCTCAGATGAAGGACGCCGTTGACAAGTTTCGCAAAGTGCTGACCGACAACGGTGCGGAACTTGTTCATGAAGACCACATGGGTTTGCGTAAGCTGGCCTATCCAATTCAGCATAAGAACACGGGTTACTACCAACTCTTCGAGTTCAAGGCCCCCGGCACGATCATCGAGAAACTCAACACCGAGTATCTCCGTGACGAGCGTATCATCCGTCACCTAACGGTTTCGCTCGATAAGCACGCTGTTGCCTACAACGATCGTAAGCGCAATGGCTTAGTGGGTAAGAAAAAACAAACCGAAAACGCCGGGGAGGCCAAGTAATCATGAGTCTGCAAAACGAATCTGTCTCGAAAACCGAGAACCGCAAAAAATACGACCGCTTCAAGAAAGCCGGTATTAAATACATCGATTACAAGGATGGCAACTTCCTGTTGAAATTGCTGAACGAGCAAGGTAAAATCCTTCCCCGTCGGTTAACCGGAACGACCCTGAAAAACCAGCGCAAAGTGGCCCAGGCTGTCAAACGCGCTCGTCATCTGGCCATCCTGCCTTACGTAGGCGATTCTCTAAAATAAGTTAACCAGTCCGTAAGTCAGTAAGTCAGTAAGTGACGCCCACGCGATCAATTACTTACCGACTTATCGACTTATCGACTTACCGACTCTCACAAATGGATATCATTTTAAAAACCGATATTGCCGGCCTGGGCTATAAGAACGACACCGTTGAGGTGAAGCCCGGTTACGGTCGCAATTACCTGATTCCTCAGGGATTTGCAATGATGGCAACCGACTCTAACAAGAAGATCGTTGCTGAAAACATTCGTCAGGCAGCCCACAAAGCCGAAAAAATCAAAACCGAAGCGCAAACCATTGCCGACGGTATTGGTGATATGACGTTGACGATCCCAGCGAAAGCAGGCGACAGCGGCAAAATTTTCGGTCGGGTTACCAACACGCAGGTGGCTGAAGCCCTTCGCGAAAAAGGCTTTGACATCGACCGGAAGAAAATTACAGTTGAAGATGTTAAAGTTCTCGGTACCTACGAGGCTTCACTTGACCTGCACAAGGATGTGAAGCACAAAGTGAAATTTGAAGTAGTATCGGCTGAATAAGTCCTACTCGTTTTCAGGAAACCGACCGGCACGTTCCAAAACGAAGCCGGTCGGTTTTTTCGTTATATTTGATTGAAACTAATTTCAATATGGCGACTCTTGATCTTGAACAACTTCTGGAAGCACCAAACTTACCGCAACTGATTCAGCAGGCTGAACTGGCACTACGCCAGGAAGCCAGTCGTCGTGATGAGTTTTATGCCTGGCTAAAAGAAGATGTAAAAGCTGAATTTATTAATGGCCAGATTGTCATGCACTCACCAGTCAAAGAAAGACACTGGACAACAGTCGGCAATATTTATCGACTAATGAGTTGGTACGCTCTCAAAAAAAACTGGGACGCGTCGCTTCTGAAAAGGCATTGATCGCTTTAATTCGCAACGATTACGAACCAGACGTCTGTTTTTGGAAGCAGGCAAAAGCGGATCATTTTACAGCCGACCAGATGAAGCTCCCAGCACCTGACTTAGTTATTGAGGTGATCTCTAAAGGAACAGCCCGGCGCGACCGAGGAGTTAAATTTACGGACTATGCGGCCAATGGGATAGCCGAGTACTGGATCATCAACCCAGGAAAACAGACAGTTGAGCAATATGAATTAGATCTAGACCTTGAAGAATATGCACATGTGGGCACATTTCCGAATAGTCAGGAAATTGAGTCAAAGCAGC
>CAXTJJ010000429.1:0-5538 GCA_964244155.1 uncultured Spirosoma sp. | reverse complement strand
TCCACCGACCAGCCTCGGTCAACATTGCCAACCGAAAGGCTGATCTGTGTTCTCGGCGTAAGCCAGACCTTATTTTTCGTGTCGCCTAGCTGTGTCGTTTTGCCCCGGCCGTATTTCTCGGTAAGCAAAGCTTCGAAATCGACAGACGCTGTCAGCACATCATCTTTGGTGATAGAGGCTGTTGTATAGTAGTAGTAGGATGCTGACAGCAGCGAATCGCCGTTGAACTCATACTCAAGCCCTACTTTACGATCGGCTAATAGTATTTGGGTGTAAACAAGTTTCTCCTTTTTCTTTGAAAAGGGTTTTATTTTTTCAGTCTCTTCAACCTGTTTTGGCCGATACCCCCAGCGAACGTTTCGGATATCAGGGGCTTGTTGGGCGAAAAGATTGCCAATGGTTACTAGTAGAATGGCAGTTAAGAAGATTAAGCTTTTGCGGTAAGGCGTCACTTTTTGTTGGCTTTGCTTAAAGAGTTAACCTACTAACTTATTCGGATGTTTTCCTGGAAAAGCCGAAATAGAGCCTGCTTGATTTTAAGAAATGGCTACGAACTTGTTTCTGTCATTCCGACGACAGGAGGAATCTTAAAAGCTCCCATTAGGCAACTTCAAGATTCCTCCTGTCGTCGGAATGACAGAAAACCATCAAATTACGCCAAAATACCTTTCACCAGTTTCCCTTCTACATCCGTAAGCCGGAATCGTCGCCCCTGAAATTCGTAGACTAGTTTTTCGTGATCCACGCCCAGCAAGTGAAGCAGTGTTGCCTGAAAATCATGCACATGCACGGGGTTACGGACAATGTTATAGCCAAACTCATCCGTTTCGCCGTAGGTAATGCCGGGCTTAATACCCCCGCCCGCCATCCACATCGTGAAGCAGCGGGGGTGATGGTCACGACCGTAATTGTCTTTGGTTAACTTGCCCTGTGAGTAGTTTGTCCGGCCAAATTCGCCACCCCAGATCACGACGGTGTCATCCAGTAAGCCGCGTTGCTTAAGGTCCTGCACCAGAGCCGCCGACGCCTGGTCGGTGGCTTTACACTGTTGCGTGATACCTGCGGGCAGATTCCCGTGCTGGTCCCAACCCTGATGATACAGTTGCACAAACTTCACGTCGCGCTCCAGCAACCGACGAGCCATCAGGCAATTGGCTGCAAACGTGCCGGGGTTGCGGGACTCTGGGCCGTACAAATCAAACACCCAATCGGGCTCGTTGGAAAGATCGTTTACGTCGGGTACAGACGTCTGCATCCGAAACGCCATTTCATATTGGGCAATATGGTTGGCAACTTCGGGGTCGCCGTAAATATCTTCCTGAACCTGATTCAGATCCTTTAACGCGTCGAGCATGTTGCGTCGATCTGCCATAGTATACCCGCCGGGGTTGCTCAGGTAAAGAACAGGATCGATACCCGACCGAAACTGTACGCCCTGATGCCGCGAGGGTAAAAAGCCATTTCCCCACAACCGGGCATACAATGGCTGATCTTTGGGCGCGTCTTTCGAAACAAGTACGATAAACGCGGGCAGGTTTTCATTGGCACTGCCCAGCCCATAGCTCACCCAGGCACCAATACTAGGCCGACCAGCGAGTTGATTGCCGGTCTGGAAAAATGTCAAAGCAGGGTCATGGTTGATCTGCTCCGTATACATCGACTTGATAAAGCAGAGATCGTCGGACACCTTGGCCGTGTAGGGAACCAGTTCACTCAACCACGCACCGCTTTTCCCATGCTGGGCAAATTGATAGGGCGAACTCACCAGCGGCAATGATGATTGCTGCGCACTCATACTGGTAAGTCGCTGGCCTTTGCGTACCGATTCGGGCAGGTCTTTGCCGTGCATTTGTTTCAGGTACGGCTTATAATCGAACAGTTCCAGTTGCGATGGCCCCCCGCTTTGGCACATATACACCACCCGTTTGGCCTTTGGCGGCCGATTCGGAGCTGTTAAGGCCTGTTGCGCAGTAGGCGTTGAGAAAAGATTTTGGGGTAACAAAGCACCGAGGGCCATGGAGCCCAGACCCAGCGAAGCTTTCGTCAGAAAAGACCGCCGATTGAAGGTGTCGGCCAGGTGTTGCGCTAGTTTCTCACTCATTGCTTTGCTGGTTATTCGTTATTAAGTTATTAGGAACGGTGTAATAGAGATGTCAAGCCTTAAAGTGAACCTGTTTAAACTTCTTAAAAGACGTCAAAAATGAGTGTTTTCCTGTCATTCCGACGACAGGAGGAATCTTGAGCTTCTGCTATAGTCAAACTTAAGATTCCTCCTGTCGTCGGAATGACAGGAAAATCACCAAATTCAACTTGGAAAATAAACGTTTAAACAAGCTCATCAACTAATAACTCAATAACCAGTAACTCAATAACCAATTAATGTTTCGTGACAAAAGCTTCTGAATTCATGACGGTACTGGCCACAACCGCGCCAGCGGCTAATGCCGGTTTATCCAAAGCATCCGTTGGTTTGTGTTCTCCGGCCTGAAGCCACCTCTTCATTTTGGCCGGGCTTCTCCTGAATAACTGGTATTCCTGTTCGTAAAGCCGAGTCAAAATGGTCAGTTCTTTAGGGGTGGGTTTGCGACTGGCCAAAAGCTGGAACACCTGCGTGAGCCGGTCGGGCAGCGTTTTGTATTGCGTAAAGGCTTGCTCGGCAACCGCTTCCGCGGCTTCGACAAACTGTGGGTCGTTGAGTAAAATCAGGGCTTGTAACGGCGTGCTGGTTTTTTGACGCTGTACCACGCAATAACTACGCGATGGTGCGTCGAAGGTGTTCATAGATGGGGGTGGGTTTGTCCGGCGCCAGAAGGTATACAAACTCCGTCGGTATAAACTTTCGCCTTTATCCTGCTCATAAGTTGTATTGTTGACCGCCCAAAGGCCTTCGGGCTGGTAGGGCTTTACACTTGGGCCACCCATTTTATTGGACAGGAGTCCACTGGCTGCCAGCGCATTATCCCGAATCATTTCGGCCGATAACCTGGACATAGGGCCGCGCGATAACCAGACGTTTTCGGGGTCTTTCTGTAAGCCTTCGCGTGTGACCCGAGACGACTGTCGGTAAGTTGCCGACATGACGATCAGCTTCTGCATTGCCTTTATATTCCAGCAATCCGTTGTACTGCCGGTTCCTTCCCGAAACCGAACGGCCAGCCAGTCGAGCAATTCGGGGTGGGTGGGTAAGCCGCCCTGATTGCCGAAGTTATTCGCCGATTTTTGAATGCCGGTGCCGAAATACGTTTGCCAGTACCGGTTAACTACCACACGGGCTGTCAGCGGGTTATTCGGGTCTAATAGCCATTTGGCCAGCCCTAACCGGTTTCGGGGAAGGTCGCGAGAGAAGGGCAAAACGCTGGCTGGTACATCGGGTTGAACCTGCGTACTGTGGGCGTCGTACACGCCCCGTTTGAGGATGTAGGTGGGGCGGGGCTTTTTCATGTCCTCCATCACCATAATTTCCGGAATGGCTTCGACAATACTATTCCGTTCGGCACGAAGTTTCTGCAATGCCGTTTGGTGTTGCTGATAAGCTGTAGACAGATTACTAAAGAAATACTGCTTCATCGGGTCGCCCTTCATGGGTGTCACCTGCGGCACCGATTGCGCCAGTGCCTGAACTTCAGGTGGTGTCAGGGTGCGGTTATACACCACCAACTCATCGACCAGCCCTTTCTTGAAACCTGGTCCGCGCATATCGGCACCCACCATCAGACCGGTTTGTTTTCCGGTAAACAAGATGTCTTTGTAAAGATTATCTTTCTCCGTGATCATAGCCGCTTCCTGACCATCGACATATAAGCGAAGACCATTCGCCTTGCTGGAACCGTCGTAGGTCATGGCCAGATGCACCCATTTATCCTTAGGCAACACCTGCCGACTAACCCGGACGATGCTGTTGTACGGCCACGTATGCGCCATCAATAATTCTGCTTTATCATCGCGCAGATTGAGGAAGTACCCCCGAAAATTATACAGAATATCGCCGTTGCCTTTGTGAACGAGAGCCGCTTTGGAAACGCCTTTGGGAATATTGACCCACATGCCAATCGAAAACGGTTGCGATCGATTATAAACGCCCGCCTGGCCCAGGGTCAGAATATCGTCGCCGTTGGATTGAAAGGCGTTTCCATTCTTACCCGGAACCAAAACCGGATCAAGCACCTTGCCGCTGTCTTTGGCACTGATCTCGTTTACAAATCGTCCCTTAACCAGTTTGTCGAAGGTAAAATGAGCCTGTAATCCCTTTTTAGGGTCAAACGGCACCGCATTGGTTTGGGCCTGCCACTCGTCAAAGGCTTTCTGCTCGGCCAATACGGTTTGTTTTAAGCCCGTTTCCGTCGCCTTGATTTTTGTGTCGATAAAAGCCAGTAAACTATCCTGCTTCGGCTGGGTCAGGAGCATGGTAGGTACTGGCATGGCGTCGTCCCAGGAGATTTGACCCGCTTCGTCGACGTTGTTGAAAAACGCAAACAGGCTATAATAATCCTTTTGCGAGATGGGGTCAAACTTATGGTCGTGGCAGCGGGCGCACTCTACCGTTAAGCCCATCATGGCGGTGCCCAGCGTGTTGGTCCGATCAGCAACGTATTCTACCCGAAACTCTTCGTTAATAATACCGCCCTCCATATTCTGCGAGTGGTTTCGGTTGAAAGCTGTGGCCAGTCGTTGTTCGGGGGTGGGGGATGGCAGGAGGTCGCCAGCCAGTTGCCAGGTAAGAAACTGGCTGAACGGTCGGTTGCGGTTAAACGCCTGAATGACCCAATCCCGCCAGGGCCACATGGGGCGATAGCGGTCTACGGTGTAGCCATGCGTGTCGGCATAGCGCGACAAATCCAGCCAGTCGACGGCCATTTTTTCGCCATAATGGGGCGAGTGCAACAGGCGATTGACAACTTTTTCGTAAGCAGTGGGGGAGTTGTCGGCTAGAAAAGCCGCTGTTTCGGACAGGGTAGGCGGGAGGCCGGTCAGGTCCAGTGATACCCGACGCAGGAGCGTTTCCTTGTCGGCTTCGGGAGAAGGTTTCAGGCCTTTTTCCTCCATTTTGCTCAGAACAAAATAGTCTATTGGATTTTTGGGCCAGCGGGTATCTTTTACAATCGGTAAATCGATTTGTTTGGGTTTAATAAGCGCCCAGTGCGGTTTATATTTCGCACCCTGTTCGATCCATTTGATAAGAACCGCTTTTTCGTAGGCAGACAGCACCCGGTTCGATGCCTTGGGCGGCATCATATCGTGTTCATCGGTCGTGATAATTCGGTGGTAGACTTCACTATTGGCAAGGTCGCCGGGGACGATGGCGTGTTTGCCTTTTGCCTTTTTCAGGGCCGCCATAGCACCCTCGGGCGTGGCCAGTTCAAGGCCGGCTTTCTGGCTGTTCTTGTCGGGTCCGTGGCAGAAGAAACATTTGTCGGAGAGAATTGGCTTTACATGCAGGTTATAATCAACCGTTTCGGGAAGCTTATCGGCCAGTTGAACAATCTTCGCAGGTTTATCGACGCCACAGCTTTGCAGGAGGATACTTATACTAAAGCATCC
>CAXTJJ010000428.1:0-5545 GCA_964244155.1 uncultured Spirosoma sp. | reverse complement strand
GACTAAAGATATAACAGCCATCGGCATTGGGGTTGCGGGCCCTAGTAAACAGAACCGTTATTACTATTGTCAACTATTCGGTGCCCCTTTGTAATCAGGGCACAAAGCTACTTTAAAAGAAGAAAAATTACGGTTGGAATGCTGCATTACCACCGTTATGCCGGGCCACCGAAAAAGCTTGCTGAGCTATTCAATTGGGGTGTGAGCAGCAGGTTAAGCGTAACACCTGGCCGGGATTATTTTGCCAATTCGTAGTTATATACGTACCGATACACAATTAACAACTTTCTGCCATGCCCCTGCGCGCAAATCAACACTGTGAAATCATTTTATTTGATGATGATGATGATGACTATTTTTTCTTGAAAAACGCTTTCAAGACCTACTCGGATCAAATAACTCTGCATCACTTAATGGGCGAAACGCCCTTCCTGACATCCCTGCAAAACGCGGTGACTTTACCCAGTTTGATTTTGCTCGATATGCATATGGGCTCCACGGATGGTATGGAGATTTTACATAGCCTTAAGCAGGACCCTCATTTACGGGATATTCCGGTGGTAATCTGGTCAGGTTCGCTGGCCGACCAGGAGGTCAACCGCTGTTATGAAGCGGGGGCCAGTTCAGTAGTGCTCAAATCGCCCGATCAATCAAGTCTGGAAAAGGTAGTCAAACAACTTTGTGAGTATTGGCTGGATGCCGTTCAATTGCCTTTTTATTCAAAGCAGTCAACGTGTTGATTGATTGTTTGATCGAGCGATGGGTGAGTTATCACCTGCTAATGAGCTAAACGCGAAATGAACCTGACCATTACGGGCTATTCCACAGCCTTATTTGCCACCTGGTACTTCGTTGAAGACTATAGACTGCTCTTCGATGCTGGTGATGGCGTGGCGTCTACCTTGCTGCAAAAATCCCGTAAGATTGACCACATCTTTCTCTCGCATGCTGATCGGGATCACCTGACCGGGCTGCTGCGGCTCAATGAACTCATTGTGCGGGATGGGTTGCCTAACCTGTACTTTCCTGAAGATGCTCATTCGGTTTCGGCACTGGAGATCTTCTCGAAGCAGTTTGACGCTCGTGTGGGTCAAACCAACTGGCAGGGGATGGCTAGTCAGCAAAGCGTTATGATCCAAAAAGACCTCTACGTACAGGCCTTTCGTAACAATCATGTGGCCAGTGCCCAACCCTGGCAGGTAAAAAGCGTAAGCTATCAACTCTATCAACTCAAAGAGAAACTGAAAGCCGAGCTGGTAGGCCTACCTCAGGAACAATTGACCCGGCTGGCGCTGACGGCCGGCCGACAAACGATGACTGATCAGATCCGATCAAATCTGGTGGGGTATTCAGGCGACACGCCCGCTGACCAACTGGAGCAATGGAATCACACGAGTATCCTGATTCATGAAGCCACCTTTCTGAGCCGACAGGACATAAAAGAAATAGACCCCACTCGCAATCGGCATAGTACTTTGGAAGAGGTATTGCGAGAGGTGTCTCAATTAACGATTGAGACGTTGATTCTGGGCCATTTCTCGTCCCGTTACTCATCTGAACAGATTGATGCGGCCATTAAAAAATACTGCCAGCTCTACAAGATTCAGATTCCCGTCTATCGACTGTTACCTGGCCAGGTGCAGTGGGATATTTTACAGAGTCAGCCGATCAATTGATAACGAAGTAATGCTAATTTGTCATGAATCGAATTGACCAGGCAACGGCAATGCTCTCGTGTTTACGCGGGCATTGCGATCAATTTAAACCATTATTCACGTTAATTTACGTGCTGCTTTCTTTGTAAGGTATCAATTTTGGTGTCAGTGCTTTCGAAAATCTGTTGAATTGTATCTACTGTTATCCCCTATTCCCCATAACTTGCCGATTCGGTGTCATTAAACCGGACCACCTTACACTCCCCGGCCGGATTGGGTAGCCAGGTCAGGCCTACCTAAACAGAAAGCAATGGGCTTAGTTTACTTAACTGCTGTTTAATGGATCACTAATTAATATAAACCGAACAAAATGGATATTACACAAATTTTTAAGAACAATCAAAATTGGGTTCAGAACAAGATACGCTTAGAACCGGATTACTTCAGTGATCTCTCTAAAGGGCAAACTCCGGATATCTTATATATAGGTTGTTCAGACAGCCGAGTAACAGCGGAAGAGCTTATGGGCGTATCACCCGGTGAAGTATTTGTGCTTAGAAACATTGCTAATATGGTTCCCAATACTGATCTGGGTGTAATGGCAGTTGTGAATTATGCCGTCTTACACCTTAAGGTAAATCACATAGTAGTTTGCGGTCATTACTATTGTGGTGGGGTCCAGGCGGCCATGAAATCAGAAGATATGGGGATCTTAAACCCATGGTTAAGAAATATTCGTGACGTGTACCGAATGCACAAGGATGAATTGAATGGTATTAAAGATGAAGAGCTACGCTATAAAAGATTAGTAGAACTGAATGTCGAAGAACAATGCATAAATATTCTTAAAACGGCTGAAGTGCAGAAAGCCCGGCGCGACCGGGACCTGACTGTTCATGGATGGGTTTTTGATGTACATTCCGGGAAACTGATCGACTTACAGATTGACTTTATAAAACTCCTGGAAAATATAAAGGAGATTTACCGTCTCGATTGAAATAGACTTGCCGAGACAGCCGTATAAGCACCACGAATTCAGATTGTATACTGGTAAACGATCAGGTTATACCTGATTCGTCGGCTAGTGTCATCGATTGTTATTGACGCTCAAACTAGTCATTTCACGGTTTTAGTGCCTCTGCTCGATCAATAAATAATGGCCTGACGTATCAGCAAACGTACCCCCTGATGCGTCAGGCCATCTACTGCCAGAGCATTGTTTAAAAGCCGAACTGATGTTCAAAACTGCCCATAGCTTCAGACCTGTGGCCAGCAATTTTCCAATAATATAGAAAGCAGAAGCCTTTTGTGAGCCATTCGAAGAGCCACATCGCTTCGCTGTGGCCGACCCGCAGGATACGGCCAGGTCATTCAATAATAAGCTTCATGATCGAATGGCAAAAGATACTTTTTTAATAGACTTGAAGTAGGTGCGATTCAGCACGTGCTGAAACGGGAAAAGCTGCATCAACCTTCGTTTCGACGGCGGCTTTTTCCGTTTCAGGCACCTTACCCCTCCCTGTGTGTGAGCCATTTTACACCTTTGAATAAAAAACAACAACTACCATGAACCGGCTCATTTACAGCATCCTACTAGCCAGCTTATTGGCCTGTAACAGTCGTGATAAGTACGACGTTATGCCCGCCGTTGACCCCGACGGTGTGCCACCTGAATCGTCGGCACCCGGATTTGGCTCGTCCAAAAGCCGTCCCGAAGGCACCCCTTTCGTATTTCCAGCGGGGGTCACTCTCGTCGATAAACCCCGCGCCGATGGAAGCTGCTGGAACCAGGCCAAAGAACAGAATAAAGTGAGAGGCTCCGGCGGGGTCGTTGGGTTTTGCCTGAGCTTCAGCAACGCGAATGATTTTCCGGTGCGGATCGACTTACCCCCCGGGCTGATCTGGATAGCTGAAAAAAATGAAATGTTTCAGGATATATCCCAGAATGGCATTATCGTAAAGACAGTTACGCTGCATGTACCTGCTCACGCGATTGAAACGGCCTGGCTACTCACTTACTGTATCAACGTAGATCGAAGCACGGGCCGACCCGGAGATAGTTACGAATCACAACCGATTCTGACCAGCCATCCTGGCATTAAAGCCCTGGCCCAGCAGTTGGCCAATAAGAAGATTAACGTGGAAGACTATCCGGCCGAACTAACGGATGCCGAACGGCAGCAACTGGCGTTCGTGGCTGTAGCCGTAGAGGATGTCGAAACCTTCGGCACCGTGCAGCCTAGTACACAGGTCTACCTCGACAAACTGCCGACTGTAAAATAAAGTCAATACCATTGACCCAGGCACCCGTGAAAGCCTGAATAAAGACTGTGCTGATCAGGCTTTATTCAGGCTTTCACGGGTGTCAGCTGGCTGATTCGTGGCATGGGTTCAGGCTTGGGACAGACTGACCGCTTTGGTTGATCGGAGTATTTCTGTTTAACCAGGCAGGTGACCAATTTTTTTAAAACCTTACTGGCTATCAGGGCTGTACCGAATAGTCTGGATAGATGAATTGTTACTCCAGTGTGGTTCTATTGCACATTATGTTACTATCTTTGTGGGCTATTGTCACTCTGTTTGTAACTAGCTCATTCATATGTTTGGTCGCTCACTTACTCTACTGTCGCCGTCGCTCGTGGCTAAGCACCTTTGATCCAAAACCGAATCGTATCGAAGACATCATCGTATCAACTATGTCGGATTTTTTGAGCTATATATGAGAATACTGACGGCTGTCTTATGGATTTCGTCTGTTCTTTTCCAGGCAGCCCAAGCCCAAACCGGTAAAGTACCATTTAAACACATAACTACCGATGAAGGCTTATCGCAAAGTAATGTAACCTCCATTCTACAGGACAAGCAGGGGTTTATGTGGTTTGGAACTCAGGATGGCCTTAACAAATATGATGGTTACTCCTTTACAATCTACCAGAACGATCCCCTTCAGCCAGCCAGCCTCAGCGATAACTTTGTTGTAGCCCTCTATGAAGACCGAAAAGGATACTTGTGGGTCGGAACCGCCGACGGGGGCCTGTGCCGCTTTGATAAGCAAACCGGTCGATTTACCAGGTTTAACCGTTCCTATACCGATGTTCGAAGCCTCTGCAGCGATCACGTCCTCGCCATTACCGAAGATCGACAGGGTAATCTCTGGATCGCTACCGAAGGTGGACTTAATCAGTTTAATCCAACCAGTGGCAGGTTCATCCGGTACCAACATCGGGACGGTGATCCAGGAAGCCTCAGCAATGATCTCGTTCAGGATATATTGGTAGACCGTCAAGGTCAAATTTGGGCAGCCACCTTTGGTGGATTAAACCGGTTCGATCCCGTGACGGGCACATTCCATCAGTATAAACATCAACCGGCAGATAATACGTCCATAAGCCACAATCAAGTAAAAAAGCTGCTTGAAGATTCGCAAGGGCGGCTTTGGGCGGCTACGCAAGGTGGGGGCCTGAACCTGTTGAACCAGGATCAGGAGTCGTTTACCCATTTTCGGCACGATTCGGCGGTGGCCAGTTCGGTCCTCGATGATGACATCAATTCATTAGCGGAAGATAGCCAGGGGAATTTGTGGATAGGTACCGAAAACGAAGGCATCAGCGTACTGAATAAAAGCCGGACTGCTTTCATCCAGCATCCCTACCAGGAAAATAATCCCGACGGGCTTAACAATGGGTCTATTTATGCCCTTTGCCAGGATCGGAGCGGTAATATGTGGGTTGGAACCTACAGCGGAGGCATTAACTTTTTTGATCCCCAGGCGGCCAAATTCACGCGCTATCAGAACGATAGTAATCAGCCCAACAGCCTCACAAACCCCAATGTGATGGCGGTTCTGGAAGACGCCCAGGGAAACGTATGGATCGGAACGGATGGGGGCG
>CAXTJJ010000427.1:0-5554 GCA_964244155.1 uncultured Spirosoma sp. | reverse complement strand
CCTTCAGACGATCTTTGGTTTTTACACCAAATTTCTGTTCTTCGTCAATCACAAGAAGACCCAAATCTTTAAATTTAATGTCTTTATTGACAATTCGGTGGGTACCGATCAGTATGCCTATTTCGCCAGATGCGACGCCTTTCAATATCTCTTTAACCTGACCCGCTGACCTAAACCGATTGATGTACTCGATTTTAACCGGGAAATCGGCCATGCGGTCGGTGAAGGTTTTAAAATGCTGCATTGCCAGAATCGTAGTTGGAACTAATACCGCAACCTGTTTATTATCGGTTACGGCTTTGAACGCGGCACGGATAGCAATTTCTGTTTTACCGAAACCCACATCACCACAAACGAGCCGATCCATTGGGTGCGGTTGCTCCATGTCGTCCTTTACATCGTTGGTGGCTTTGGCCTGATCGGGTGTGTCCTCATAAATAAAAGAAGATTCTAACTCTGCCTGTAAGAAACTGTCGCGACTGTAAGCAAAACCCGGTGCAGTTCGTCGTTTAGCATATAGGGCTATCAGTTCACGAGCAATATCCTTTACCTGTTTCCTGATTCGTGACTTTTTCTGTTCCCACTCCTGCGAGCCTAATTTGCTCATGGTAGGTGGGCCACCTTCTCGCCCGCTGTATTTCGCGATCTTATGAAGACTATGGATACTGACTAGTAATATGTCATTATCCCGGTAAATAAGCCGGATCGCTTCCTGCTCATTACCTGCATGATCTACTTTTTCGAGACCCGCAAACCGACCAATACCATAATCTACGTGCGTGACATAATCACCCGGTTGAAGCGTCTTTAATTCACGTAGCGTTAGTGCTTTGGACTTCGAAAATTTGTCCTGAACGCGGTATTTGTAATAACGGTCGAAAATCTGGTGATCGGTAAAACAGGCAATTTTTAGCGCTTCGTCCATGAACCCTTCCCGAAGTCCAATATTCATTGGTTGAAACTTAACGAATGGGTCAAGCTCTTCGAAAATAGTTCGTAAGCGGTCCAGCTGTTTGTACGATTCACCCGCAATAATGTTCGTATATCCTTTCGACTGGTTGTCTCCCAGCGTATCAATTAGTCGCTTAAAATCTTTGTTAAATGACGGCTGCGGCTTCGAGCTATACTGTTGACGACCGTCAGTTTTGAAATAGAATTTTCGGCCGAACTCAACGGTTCTGAAGCGCTTCAGTTCGTTCAAAAATGTTCGTCTGGTTTCAAACAAAGCGTTTGGGTCAGATACTACCTGAATGCCACCACTATTGGCAAGTACTGTAGCGAAGCTTTGTTCGGCTTTCTCGTAACATTTCTCAATTATTTCGAGCGTAAACTCAACATCTTTCGCCCATATTGTTGTAGCCGCAGGCAGAAAATCGAAAAAGGGTTCCCGGCTTTCCTGAGTAAGCTTAGTCTGGATATTAGGAATAATGTTGATGAACTCAACCGGATCGGTCGAAAGTTGCGACTCCGGATTGAATTTGCGAATACTTTCGACCTCATCCCCGAACAGGTCAATTCGAAAGGGAAATTCACTTGCGAACGAAAACACGTCTATAATACCCCCACGTACCGAAAATTGACCGGCTTCATAGACGAAATCAGTCTTCTCAAATTCGTAGGTTTGAAGCAACTCCGATACAAAATGAGTGTCTAACTTCTCCCCTACCCGAATCGTCAACGTATTCGCCTGAAGGGAGCGTTTGTTGATAACTTTCTCGGAGAGTGCTTCCGGGTAGGTTACCATCAAAAGACCGTCTTTGGGGGCCGGATTAAGTTTGTTCAACACCTCTGCCCGCATAAGGACGTTGGCGTTCTCTACCTCTTCATACTGATATGGCTTTTTATAGGACATCGGAAACAGTAGTACTTCCCGACTTAGCAGGTTTTGCAGGTCGTTAAAGAAGTAAGCGGCTTCGTCGCGGTCGCTCAATATGTAAAGATGATTGCCACCAATCGACTTGAAGATTACAGAAGCCAGTAATGCATCAAGACTGCCTGCCAGACCTTTGACTTGCAACCGTTGTGGCTCACCAGATGGCTTTCGTTTAAACGGTTCGGTTAGCAGTTTTATAAAACTATCATCGGTATAAATACCAATTAATTCGTCAGGTTTCAAGCGAAAGTCAGGTTGTATGTCAAGCACGAAAAGCCGCTGGAAGGTCTTTCCGGCGGCACTTAAAGTAACAGCAGGTTTTGGAAATTTGTTGCGTTAATCCTTTTATTTTAAATCCGACATCAGGGCATAAGCGACGCTTTCATCGTCCAGCATTTTCCGGATACGCGGACTATCTTCAAACACAATAATAATCTCCTTTTTCTCAAGAGCCTCTTCTTCATCTACCCATTTCCAGTCTTCTGCTGTAGCGTCTAATATACTTAGTATGGTTCCTATTTTAGCTGGATCGCGTTCTTTGCTAATGAGTTCAATTGTGTTTGTGAAGTACAAAACTATTCGTTCGTCCTCAAGCCATTGTAAATCATTCAGCGAATCATTCAGCGCGTCAAGGTTGAATGTGAAGTTTGGAATTTCAAGAATATCGGCCATTTCTTCATAAAAATGCCGCAAGGTTGTGGCATGCTTTCCATCTATATGCGCTATGAAATCAGTAGCGTATCGAGCCTCAAGTTCGCTCTCAGACTGGCAGATGAGAATGTTAGGCGTCATGTGTTTTTTATAAAAAATTGATAAAAAAGGGGTTGTGAAAATGTTTTCACGTGAAACTGATAATCAGTCACTTGTGATCGTATGTAACCAGTTAAACCCTGGTTACTTAAGTGTTTTCGGAAAAATACACTTCAAAAAGTACAATTTGCAGGCACAAAAAAATCCTCTTTTAGAAGAGGACTTTAGGGTTAATTAATTTAAAGAAAAGAGAGGAATTCGAGCCGCTAGCATGTTATGAAACATAAGCTCCGTAATGATTGGCGTCATATATTTGATGAGTGGAAATTCTGAAATAGACTCTATTACTTCCAATTCAGAATCAGCTTTAAAGATGCACCAAAGTTTATGACGATCGACCGAAAGCGAGTAAGAGAGCAGAAATCCCTTCTCCATTAATTCCTCCACTTTAAGCCGTTGAGCTGGTATGCGATTCTCGAACCCTTCATCCAGCACAGTCGGTAGATCAAATTCAACCATATATTGGCTCATAAGCAGTAATGTTAGATAATAGCCGAATTTTGTCGGTCCCCAGCTATAAGCAAATTAACAACGTTTAGCTCATCTTCGTTAATCGAGTGCGCAAAATTTGGATATAATTTAGTTGTCACATTTGCATCCATCTGGCTAAATACACGCTCAGATTCTAAAACACGAGCTTTTGGCACATGCGAATCCACATTGCTACAACCCAAAAAAACGGGTGTTCTATCGAATGACCCTTCGTACTCACGTGGTGTTTCTTCAGGACCAATCAAGCCGCCACTCAATCCAAACACGCCCCCGTATTTAGTAGCGTTACGCGCCACGAATTCCAGCATCAGGCAAGCGCCCTGTGAAAAACCTAACCAGTAAATTTGAGGTAGTTTGAAATTATAGTCAGACTGAAGCCGAGCACGCAGACCAACCATCACTTCCAGCGCCGATGATAAATAAGGCTCGTTTTCATTTAAAGGCCGCAAAAACGATTGCGGATACCAGGTGTTTCCCTGTGCTTCAGGCGCAATGAAAGCAAAATCTTTATCCTGAATATAGTTTGATAATGACAGGATATCCCGCGCCGAACCACCTCGGCCATGAACCATAATCATGACCTTGCTCGCTTCGTCAAGGGGCTTCCCGGCCGTGTGAAAATTATTAGGGTTGTGTATCATAATAGAGATTAGGGTTACGGTTTATAGTGTTCAGTGGGTTGATACAAGTGTTAGTCGCGTCAGCCCACCGAACACTATAAACCGTAAACCGATTATTTAACAACAATCGTTGGCAACCCAGCTTCAATTTTCGCCCGGCGGGGTTCGTATTGAGATGGGAGTTTTAAGGATGTACCTAACTCTGCAAGCGGTTCATCGATAGTAAAACCTGGAGGATTCGTTGCTACTTCAAACAGGATGCCACCTGGTTCGCGGAAGTAAATGCTATTAAAATAATTTCGATCCTGAACGGGCGTAACGTGGTAACCACTCTCGGCCAGTTGTTCCTGAATGATCAACTGCGTTTCATCCGAATCGGTAGAGAACGCAACGTGGTGAACTGAACCGGCACCTTGCAACGCGTGTACATCTTTTGGGGAGTGCAACACATCAACAAAATTACCAGAGCCACCTTTCCCGGCAGTGAACCGGAAGCGGCCTTCCTCCTCTCCTACCAATGTATGCTGCATGGTTTCGGTTAAGAGTTTTATTGTGCGATCTGGATTCAATTCATTTAATGTCACAGTATGAAAACCACGAACGGCATACTCCGCTGGAATTCGTCCATTGTCCCAGCCCGACCGTTGGTCGTCCGTAAAGACAAGTTCAATTCCCATCCCATCGAAATCTTCAAACCGTACATAGGTTTCTGAAAACCGTTTATATGGGCCAGCATAGGGAATGTGGCGTTCATGCAGACGGTCCATCCAAAAGCTAAGCGAAGCAACGGGTGCCGAGAAAGCGGTGTATGTCAATTGACCAACCCCTTTCCGGCCACGGGGTAAATTGCCGTAGGGAAAGAACGTCAGAATCGTACCAGGCGAACCGGTCTCATTTCCATAGTATAAATGATAGACATCGGGCGCATCAAAATTGACCGTTTTTTTGACCAATCGAAGGCCCAGAATATCCGTGTAATAATCAACATTCTGTTGTGTGTCGCCTGCGAGTGTTGTAACGTGGTGAAGGCCGTTTATGAGAGTTTCCATGGCATTAAAAGTAATTGACAAGTGAAAAGGTTTGATTCGTGTATGTGTATTTGATGTAGATACATTTAATTTTTAAAAATCGTTCATAAGAAAAAGTCCGACCTGTTTTAGGTCGGACTTTTTCTTATGAACAAAACTTACTACGAAGATAAATAGCCGTAATTTATTCCATCAGGAATGGATAGTCTTCCTGCATGTAAACATCTTTGAAAGCTTCTTCAGCGGGTGGATAAGGCGATTCTTCAGCAAATTTAACCGACTCATCTACAGTTACTTTTATCTTCTGATCAATGGCCGCTAACTCGTCTTCGGTAGCGAAGCCTTTTTCAAGAATAGCCGCTTTAACCTGCTCGATTGGATCGCGCATTTTGTACTTCTCCACTTCATCTTTGGAGCGATACTTCTGCGGATCTGACATCGAGTGACCGCGATACCGGTACGTGCGGAACTCCAGAAAGGTTGGACCTTCACCAGCACGAGCACGCTCGGCGGCACGGCTAACGGCTTCGTGAACCGCTTCGACGCTCATCGCGTCAACGGGTTCAGCAGGCATATCGTACGCTTCGGCAAGGGTGTAGAGTTCGGTCACATTCGATGTCCGCTCTACTGATGTTCCCATGGCGTAACCGTTATTTTCAACGACGAAAATAGCGGGTAACTTCCACAGCATCCCAATATTGAAGGCTCCGTGTAAAGCACCCTGGCGAACG
>CAXTJJ010000426.1:0-5560 GCA_964244155.1 uncultured Spirosoma sp. | reverse complement strand
CATCGGGGCATTGGCCCGAAATAGCGACATGGCCGAACACCCGCTTATCCAGAAGAATTTTCCGTTGTTAGCGGAGGCTCTGCTCGCTGGTGCGTCTCCGCAACTGCGCAATCTGGCCACAATGGGTGGTAACCTGATGCAGCGTACCCGCTGTTATTATTTTTATGACGCGAGCCAGCCCTGCAACAAACGCCAGCCGGGGTCAGGCTGTGGTGCGCTGGAAGGCTACAACCGTATCCATGCCATTCTGGGCGCAAGTGAGGCATGTATTGCTACCAACCCAAGCGACATGAATGTGGCCCTAAGTGCCTTGAACGCCGTTGTAAACGTGCTGGGGCCAATGGGTGAGCGGGCTATTCCCATTGGGGAGTTTCACCGGCTTCCCGGCACAACCCCTCAGCAGGACACCGTACTGGCGCCAGACGAACTGATCGTTTCTGTTGACCTGCCCACGCCAACTATAGCCGGTCATTCGCATTACCTGAAAGTGCGTGACCGGGCGTCGTATGCCTTTGCGCTGGTGTCGGTGGCGACCCGGCTGGTGGTGGCCAATGGCCTTGTTCGGGATGTGCAGATTGCGGTAGGGGGCGTCGCGCACAAACCCTGGCGCGTACCCGAAGCCGAGCGGCAGCTCATTGGGAAACCGGCTGATGAAGCCTCGTTTCGGGCTATAGCTAAACAGATCGTGGCGGGTGCCAAACCCTATGAACATAATGCTTTCAAGGTGAAACTGACCCAGTCAAGCATCGTCCGGGCGTTGCAAACAGCCGCAAAGCTGAGCTAGTGATTGGTTATTAAGTTATTGGTTAATAGATAATTAATCGACATCTACTCAACTCACCACTACCTTAATCACCAGCAAACCAATAACTAATAACCAAACCATGGCAATGAAATTAATCGGTGATCCGCTTGACCGAATCGACGGGCACCAGAAAGTGACCGGGGGGGCTCGCTATTCGGCCGATATGAACCAGCCCAATATGGTCCATGCGGTGCTGGTAATGAGTACCATCGGCAGCGGTTCTATCCGGGATATTGACACAAAAGACGCCGAGAAAGTCGACGGGGTGGTGCTGGTCATGACGCATAAGAACGCGCCAAAACCGGCTGGTATCGAAAACAACAAGCCGGGCGAAACACCCTTGAGCCGGATTCTGCATCTCTTGCAGGACGATGCTGTGTACTACAACAATCAACCCATTGCGGTAGCCATAGCCGACACCCTCGAACACGCCAATGAAGCGGCTCGTCTGGTTAAGGTCAGTTATCGGGAAAAGAAACCCGCTCAGGAATTACCCGCCAATCAGGATAAGGCTACCAAACCCGAAAAGCTCATGCGTGCCGACGACCCCGTCGATACGCAGCGGGGCGATATGAAAGCGGGCTTAGCGGCAGCTACTGCCCGCCTTGACCAAACCTACTCGACACCCACCCAAACGCACAATGCCCTTGAACCGCATGCTACGGTAGCCATGTGGGAGGGGCAGAACCTCACACTTTACAATGCCACACAGGGGATTTTCCCGACCAGGGAGCGGGTTGCCCAACTCTTCGGCATTCCCGAAGAAAACGTTCGGGTGATTACCCAGTTTCTGGGTGGTGGGTTTGGTAGTAAGGGGGCCGTCTGGTCGCATGTTATGCTGGCAGCTATGGCCGCCCAGCAGGTCAAGCGCCCCGTTAAGCTGGTGCTCCGGCGCGAAGATATGTTTGGGATGGTGGGGTCGCGCTCGGCTACGGTGCAGAAATTTACCGTTGCGGCATCCAAAGAAGGGAAGCTGACGGCGATGGCGCACAACACGGTCATGCAAACGTCGGCCTTCGATATTTTTACCGAGCCCTGTGGCCTGACGACGCGCATGTTATACAATTGCCCCAATCAGGAAGTAACGCACCGAATAATTCGGGCCAATATTGGCACGCCATCGCCCATGCGGGCACCGGGCGAAGCATCGGGCCTGTTCGCGCTGGAAAGTGCAATGGATGAGATGGCTTATTCATTGAATATGGACCCTATCGAGTTTCGGCTTAAAAACTATACCGAAACCGACCCGCAGAAACAGCACCCTTTTTCGAGTAAGTCCCTGCGGGAGTGTTATCAACTGGGGGCTGAACGTTTCGGCTGGGCCAAACGAAAACCACAGCCCCGCAGCATGCGCGATGGTAATTACCTTGTCGGGATGGGTATGGCTACAGCAGTTTACCCTATGAACCGGGAAGAGTCCTCGGCGAAGGTGCGGATCAATACCGACGGAAGCGTTCAGGTCGATGCCGGTACGCAGGACATTGGTACGGGTGCCTACACCGTGATGGTACAAATTGCCGCCGATGTGCTGGGCGTGTCCCCTGATAAAGTGAACCTGAAAGCGGGCGATACCAAACTGCCGAAAACCACCGTATCGGGCGGTTCCCGAACCACTGCCAGCACGGGTTCTGCCGTGATGCAGGCGGCTCAGTCGGTGTTGAAACAGGCGAAGCAACTTGCCATAAATGACAACCAGTCGCCCCTGAAGGGAGCCAGTGAAGACGACATCGAGACGAAAGATGGACGCCTGTTCCTGAAAGCCAACCCGAAAAAAGGGGAAACCTACGCCAGCTTATTGAAACGAAGCAGCTCCAAAACGCTGGAAGCAACTGTCAATTCAAAACCCGGCGACGAGAAAGAAAAGTATTCGATGTATGCCTTTGGAGCCGAGTTTGCCGAAGTACGTGTGGATGAAGCCCTGGGTGAGGTGCGTGTTTCCCGTCTGATCGGGGCCTTTGGAGCCGGGCGCATCATCAACGCCAAAACGGCACGCAGTCAGTTGATTGGCGGCATGGTTTGGGGGCTGAGCATGGCGCTGCACGAGAACACGATTCGGGATGGCCGGGACAATCGCATCATGAACCCGAATCTGGCCGAATACCACGTGCCCGTAAACGCCGATGTTGAAGAGATCGATGGTTTTTTTGTGGAAGAAAAGGACACCATCGTCAATCCGGCAGGGGTGAAAGGAATTGGTGAGATTGGTATCACCGGAGCTGCGGCCGCCATTGCCAACGCCGTATATCACGCCACCGGCAAGCGTATACGCGACCTGCCCATCACGGTGGATAAATTGCTGGCTTTTGATGAATAAACGGGTGATCGTACCCAACAACCTGAAAACTGATTGCTTATGATTGAATCCCTCTTTGGTGCATCGAAAATTCCGTTAGACAAGCTATGGACTGTTGAACAGGGAGCGCCCAACCTTATTTTATGGGCCGTTCCGATCATGATTCTGCTCACAGCCATTGAAATGGTGGTTACGTACATTCAGGAGAAACCCTATTACGATAAATGGGAAACGGTGGGGTCTGTGCTGGTTGGTCTGGGTTCACTGGTAGTGGGGGCAGGAGTGAAATTGGGGTTACTCTATGGTGTTGTCTGGCTGTACAACCAACTACCGTGGCGGATGGCGCTTCAGTGGTGGACACTGATTCCCTGTTACCTGATCTTCGATTTTTTCAGCTACTGGGCCCATCGCGTATCGCATGAACAGCGCTTCTGGTGGGCAACCCACGTTGTTCATCACTCGGGCGAGTATTATAATCTGAGCGTTTCGTTCCGGCTGAGCTGGATCCAAAACCTGAAAATTGTCTTTTTTCTGCCCGTCGCCTTGATGGGGTTTCACCCTATCGTTTTCTTTACCGTTAGCCAACTGGCGGTTCTTTTCCAGTTCTGGGTGCATACGGAATACATTAAAAAGATGCCTCGCTGGATCGAATTTATCTTCGCTACGCCTTCCAACCACCGCGTTCATCATGGGTCACAGGAGAAATATATCGACAAAAATTTCGGGGCTACGTTCATCTTCTGGGACCGGATTTTCGATACATATGAGCCTGAAGGTGAACGGCCCATCTATGGCATCACAACGAATATCGAACAGAAAGCCAACCCGATTCATATCAATTTCCATGAGTTGACGGACATTATTCGCGATGTCAAACAAGCAAAAGGGCTTCGCCAAAAATGGTTCTATGTATTTGGGAGCCCAATAAAAGTGGCTGAACAAAAACAGCGGATGGCTAAAAAGTATGCTGCCGAACAAGAGCAATTGGCTTGAAATCATTCCTTATTCACTGTTACTTGTCCAATAGATGTATCATGAAAATATTGATTGCCGTATTGGTTGTTTTGTGCCTGATAAGGACAACAAGTAAGGCGCAGCAAACGGCCAAGGTTCATTTCCTAAATCTTGTGGTAGGCGCGAATGCGGAAGTAAAAACGACCGTTGATCAACGGAAACCAATTCTGCTTAAGTCGCGTACCTGGACGGTTATTCAACCTGCTGGCGATAGTTTAGGACTTGTTGTTGATGGTAAACCTTATTTTATTCACTTCGACCCCGATAAACAGTATTATTTTGTCATTCAGAGCAGCTATACGTCACGTCCTGTAGTTACGGAAAAATCGGAACGAGAGTTTATTATGACGGCGGCTATAAATTCGGTAAAAGGGCCTGAAGAAGTGATTACCACCAGGCTAACTAATTGACTAATTGTATGGTCAACAGTTTCCCGGCGTTCTGGTCGGGTAACGACTTAATATTTATACAAACAAAGGTATATACGTAATCAGCGTGCCGTAGGTACGCAACCACAAAGGAGCGTTTTGTTGCGTACCTACGGCACGCTGGATGCTTTTACACGCTCTACAAGCTTCAATCATTAAGCCGCTACGCGACCAGAAGGCCACTTAGTGAGGCATGCAACAAAACCCATCCAGGCATAAAATTCTACAAGCTATTTTGTAATCGCTGGCTGTATCGACCTTCGCAACAGCCTGGCCAATTAGCCAACCAGCCTAAAAAAATCAATGTCCGCATGTTATTCACTCCGTACTTATTTTAGAATCATTCTGGTGGCTTATACAGTAAAACAAACGCATAATTTGATAAAAAGATAAGCCGAAAATTGCAGTTGGTTCCAGTACTAACAAACACGTCTAAAAACGCAGCAGGTAAATAAGGGTGCTAATAGTTTACCCGTTTCCACTGTGTATTAAATTCTAACTCTCCCTAATTTGATGTCACATATAATTCCGTCAGCAGCGCTTTTGAGTGAGATAACTGAACAAACGTGCGATCATAGGCGGCTCGATCTGAAGCGGTGGGTTGATAAACACCCGCTTTAGATTTGGCTTCGAACACTACGGGTAGAACGTACTCACCAGCATAAGCTGGTTTTTGATTCGGAAAATCAGCAAATAGCCGGGTTACTTCACCTATAAACGCTTGGCTGTAAGACCCCATTTTTAACACCTTAACTTCGCCAATTTCTCCCTTTTTGTTAATCGTAAAGTCTACGTACACTTTTGCTTCTTTGGTAGGCTGTTCAGCCACCAGTGGATATTGAACTGTCTTAAGCACCTGGCGAAAGCTAGGGTCATTATTTAGTGACGATTCTGGTATTTGTGACCATGCAAAAGAGATGGACATAGAAGCAACAAGCAGGCTGGAAATCAAGGTTTTCATAGGAATAAAAGAGTAGAAAGTTATAAATAAGAAGCTAACTAACAGCGATATAAAAGGTT
>CAXTJJ010000425.1:0-5569 GCA_964244155.1 uncultured Spirosoma sp. | reverse complement strand
GTTGTTTAGGCAAAAGAGAGGCTACAACGACAGTGACCAAAGCACCCAGCTACAAACTCGTTCCGGCTAAAAAAATGCTTTTCAACTCGTTTGTCGATTGCAATATGGCCGAAGTCTGGGTAGGTGACACCTTCCGGATTTTTCCGGGAAAATACGGTGAAGACCCACTTTGGGGCAACGCCCGCGACCTGAAATATGCTGATGGCGCAAACGCAGAGGAAACCTTTTCCCGAAAAGGGAAGGACTTTGCCGAACCTAAAATGCCCAAAAACGCCCCCGTTGGTTTAGCGGGTGTACACGGAGCCGTTTGGTTTGAAACGGTTTATCAGGACACGACCGACAAAACCGGCAAAACGCTCTATGCCATTTATCACAACGAAAACTACCCCGCTACCTTACCCTTCGATCCGAAGACTGGCGAAGGATATAAAGCCGACAACTGGCCTCAGGGAATAACAGGCCCTACTTCGCCAGCTGCCGTTTGCCGGATTGGCATTATGAAATCGACCAATGGGGGCAAGGCCTGGGAAAATAAAGGAATTTTTATTGAGGATTTACAAGACCGGATGATCTTGAAACCGCATAATACATCCAAAACCTTTGCGGGTGGCGTGGGCGATCCATCAGCCGTAGCCAGTGGCGATTACCTGTATTTGTTTTATGGCGAGTACGGCTATCCGGGGCCGTATGATGAAAAAAATTATGATCCAAAAAAAGAATCGAGCGGGCAATGTATTAGCGTAGCCCGAATTCGCCTGAGCGATCTCGACAACCCTTTGGGCAAAGCCCACCGATGGGACGGCAACGGATTCAATGCACTTTACAACGGTATTGGCGCCCCCATCACTTCGTTACAAATACCCCAAGAAGAGGGCGGTGGGCCAGCTTCATCGCCTAAAGGCGGTTTCTACTGGGGGCCGTCGGTTAGTTGGAACACCTACCTTCACTGCTGGGTTATGCTCATGGGCAAAGCCGTTGGGCCATCCTGGGCGGGGAGTAGCATTCATATTTCCTTCAATGAAAACCGTGATTTGGGCGAAGCACTTCAGTCGCAGCAATGGTCAAAGCCTAAACTGCTGCTCGATAAGCCGGGATTTTTTCTGTGGTATCCTTCGTTGCAACCCATGAATACAACCGAAGACATTGCTCAAAAAAATACCTGCCTGCGGTCAGGAAAACGGGCACGATTGTTTGTTAAGAATATCAAACCCGAGAAAAGCGAGTACTTGTCCGAATACATGCTTGACTTTAGCCGGGGCACTAACTAAAAATACATGAATCGTTCTGTCTTATTTTTTATTCTCCCAGCTATCCTGTTACTGATAGACTGGTATGTTTTTCAGGCGGTTAAAACCCTCAGTCGGTCGGCTACAGAAAGTACACAACGTATTATTGCCATTGCATTCTGGGGTTTTACGGCGGTCTCGCTACTACTGTACGTAATCATGCAGCTGCTTCCCCCCGACTCCATCAGCCGCAATACACGCACGTTTCTATGGGCATTTATCGCCATTCCGTATTTCTCGAAAATATTCGCGGTACTCATTATTTTGATCGACGATATCGGCCGGTTTTTTCGGTGGGTCGTTTCGCTCTTCTATAAACCTGAAGTGCAGGAAGCGGTCGAAGATACCACGCGCAAAACCATACCCGCGACCGATACAATTACCCGTTCTGACTTCCTGATGAAAACGGCGCTGGTCGTTGGTACGGTGCCGCTGGTAGGCTTTACCTGGGGTATATTGTCAGGAGCGCATGACTATCGTATCCGGCGGATCAAACTACCATTGAAAAACCTGCCATCCGGTTTCAATGGGATGACCATTGCCCAGATTTCGGATATTCACTCAGGTAGTTTTTTCAATAAAACGGCCGTGAAAGGGGGCGTCGAAATGCTCCTTGGCCAAAAACCAGATATGGTGTTCTTTACTGGCGACCTCGTGAATAGCCATGCTGATGAGGTGAACAGTTATATCGACGTGTTTAACAAAGTGAAAGCCCCACTGGGCGTTTATTCAACGCTGGGTAACCACGACTATGGCAAGTATGTGCAATGGCCAAGTGCTCAGGCCGAGAGGCAAAACGTGCTGAATGTCATTGCCGCTCATAAGCAAATGGGTTGGAACATCATGATGGATGAGAACAAGATTCTGGAACAGGATGGCGATAAAATCGCGCTGATTGGTGTACAGAACCTCGGCTTTGGTCCGGCGGCACTGCGGGCGGGCAATCTTGCAAAAGCATACGCAGGCACCGAAGACTACCCTGTTAAGCTTCTTCTCTCTCACGATCCAACCCACTGGGATGCCGAAGTCCGTCCGAAATATAAGGATATAGATGTTCAGTTTAGTGGCCACACCCACGGCGCGCAGTTTGGCGTCGACCTTGGCGATGTAAAATGGAGCCCGGCACAATATTTCTATAAACAGTGGGCAGGCCTGTATCAGGAAGGCGACCAACGCCTTTATGTGAACCGGGGATACGGCTATATTGGTTACCCAGGGCGGGTAGGCATCCTGCCCGAAATCACAATTTTTGAGTTAGTAAAAGGCTAACAAGTACGTTCATTATATGTATTGACATCAATTGTTGGGTAAGTTGTTTGCAAATTGCATCAGCTTACCCAATTCTGGTTTAACTAAATTCCTTTACAGTCAGTTACCTTAATCTACAAACCATCACATACCCTATGAAAATCGTATTTATTACCGGACTGTCCTTTTTCATGTCGCTGTTTTCGTATCTGAAACCAGCACAACCCGAAGAAGCCTCCATTCCACTCTGCCATGCCCCCGTTACTGAATTGCCTGGACCCGGCAATGACATGTCGGCAATGGCTGCTGATCCAGCCTTCCAGAGTTTGCACGTAGCTCCCCTCCCCTTTACCTACATGGGTGCTGGCGAGATGGTGAAATTCTCGACGCCCGATGGCCAGTCGGCAAACGGCTTTCTACTGAAAGCCAAAAAGCCATCGAACAAATGGTTACTGGTGTATCAGGAGTGGTGGGGCTTGAATGATAATATCAAACAACAATCCGAAACATTCTACAACGACCTCAAGGACGTAAACGTACTGGCGGTTGACATGTATGATGGCAAAGTGGCGACCGAACCGGCCGAAGCAGGTAAATTAATGCAGGGTGCCAGTAAAGACCGGCTGATGAGCATTCAGAAAGGTGCCATTGCTTACGCTGGCCCGAAAGCTGAGTTTGCAAGTGTTGGCTGGTGTTTTGGCGGTATGTTATCACTTCAATCGGCAATGCTGGAAGGCAAACAGGCTAAAGGTTGCGTAATGTATTACGGTCGGCCAGAGCAGGATGTAGAGAAGCTGAAAACCCTTGATACCGACGTACTTGGCTTTTTTGGTAGTCAGGACAAAGGCATCACGCCAGAATCTGTAAAAGCATTCGAAGAGAACATGGCGAAAGCAGGCGAAAAGGTGACGGTGAAAATGTATGATGCCGGCCACGGCTTTGCCAATCCGAGCAATCCTGTGTATAATAAAGAAGCCGCAGCCGATGCTTACAAACTGGCCTTGGCCTATCTGAAAGACAAGTTGAAAGCCTAAGTCTGACCTAAAATATTTATTGGACTTCATCACCCGAAAGCCTGACTACTATTTAGTGGTCAGGCTTTTAATTAAACTTTAACCGCATTCTTCTCGTTTTAATTAAACGTGGCGGCCCCGATTCTGTCTAACTAACAAATCAGGTGAAAACCTGCCAAAGCGATGAAAACGACAAAATGGAGTGGAGTTATAGCCGGGCTGTTGTTAGGTATGGCTACAGTTGGTTTTGGACAAGGATATGGGCCGGGCAATGGCTATGGCCAAGGATATCCACAAGGTAATGGATATAACCAGCCTTATGGAAATGGCTATAACCCAAACTACCCAAATCAGAGTTACCCAAACGGATATAATAACGGTTATAGCCAGGGGTATCCCAATGGAGGTTATAATCAATATGGGCAACCTTATCCAGTCCAACCGCAGGTAATAATTGTTCCGCCCAGAGTTATCATTGCCCCTCCTCCGGTTGTTTATGGGCCACCAGTTATTGTTCGCCCATATGCTAACTATGGCTATGGAATTTATGGTGGTATTCGTGGCGGTTACGGACATGGTGGTGGCCGTGGCGGATTTGGTCGTGGGGGACACCGTTGGTAAATTTAATAACAAATAATAGTATGGATTAGCTATAATTCTATCGAAGCACGGCCAATCCATACCAATTGGTAAATGGTTCAATAGCTTAAAAATTAAGAGATCATGAAAACGATAAAAATCTTGCCCTTATTGATGGCTGGTTTATTAGTTGTCCTGATGACCAGTTGTGGACCCGCTTATGTCAATACAGGCGTTGGGTATGGCCCTGGTTATTATGGTGCCCGCCCTTATTATGGCTATGGATACAATCCGTATGGCTATTATCGCCCGCCCGTAGTAGTTCGACCACCGGTTGTGGTTCGGCCAAGATACTATTCGCCATCGCCAAGGTATTATGGTGGTAGCCCAAATGCTCGTGGCGGCTACAATGGTAATCGTGGCGGTTACAATGGTGGCCGTTCGCGAGGACCGAGGTAGTTGATTAGTTATAGATCAAAAAGTTGATTGGTTATTGAGTTAGTCGTGTAGTTGGCTAGTAGCCCCGAATAACCCAATAACCAATCAACTTTTTGATCTATAACTAAATACTCACGCAGGCCAGGAGAAAGGCTTACCAATGTGAATAGAATAATCGCCTGATTCAATCAGAGGTTTGTCGTCTGTTTTAAGATTATACAGATAAATCCAGCAATCGGCTATAGTATCGTTGAATTGTACTGGAATGACTGAGCGAATATATTCGGTGGGTTGCTCGAATCCGTCGCCAACGCCCTCATAATAGTCAAGATAGGTTAATATAGCGGCTTTCTGATTACTGATTTCGAAGACGGAACCATGCACACGGGTTTCGCTGTTTTCTTCATAGATAGCGCCGGGATAACTACCCATGTCGAACGCTTGCCCTGAGAATGAGCCTTCGCCAACATACCGCCCGCGTTGTCGAAGATACTGAGAAAATGTATTGTCGAATGGCGGACGAAGGGTTCCGTACACAATCAGGAAGTCAGGATTACGGGTCATTTAATAAAGAAAGTAGGGTAACGCGACGAAAGTAGGTGATTTGACGTTACGTAAGAAATAGGTTGGTGATGAAAAAGACAAAAATCCTTCTGTTACTAGCGGCATCGCTCGTATTGGTCAATGTACCCTTGGAAACAATGGCGTCTAAGAGTATAACCGAATCATCCATCTTTGGGCGTAAGCGCAAAGGGTATAAACCAAAGCGTGGTGGATTATTTAATACAGGTCTTTTTCGCAAGAAAAACGGCTGTGGTTGCCCCAATCATTAAGCAATTGTTAAGAAATTGTACTTATAGTATAGTCAGGCCCTTTGATGGGCCTTTTTTCTGTAAATTAGTTGTAAAAATCTGTGTTTCAGCGTAAAATTTCGTACCTTTGCGGCTTGAAATAGCTGAACCGCTACATTATCCCGGTAGAATTTATTTGATTTTCATGGTTTTC
>CAXTJJ010000424.1:0-5580 GCA_964244155.1 uncultured Spirosoma sp. | reverse complement strand
ACAACCCCTGAATATCGATATTCTGACCGATGGGCAGTCTCACCTGCAGGTTCGCAATAATGTTCAGCGCAAGACGCTCCGCGTGGTTTCCAACGGCATCGGATTGACCAATATTTTTACGAAGTACCAGATGCTCAACCAGCCAGAGCCAACTATTTCGGAGCAGGACGGGCAGTTTGTTGTCACACTGCCACTTATTGAGTACCAGTAAACAGGTAGTTAAGTAAATGGTCAATTGGTTGATACGCTGTTAGATAGCGATTTAGCTTAAGAAAAAAAGTTAACAATTTACCTGATTACTAATCAACCACACCTTGACACCAGCGTTTACGTGCCCACAACAGTCGATTAAGCATGCAACCCGTAGAGATCATCAACGATAAGCGCCTGCGCATCATCGGTCCCCTCATCCTGTTTGTAGTGGGCACGCTGTTTTTTCGGCTGAACTGGTACTTCGAGCTGACCGCCGATGACCTGCTCCGGTCGGATATGATTGCCATTAGCGCGGGTTATATCTGCTGGCATGTTGCGCGGGAGGTGGTGTTGCGTCTGCAAAAACGATATCCCGGTCTAGCCAACACCCGTAAACGATTGCTCTGGATGGGCCTGCTACTACCTGTATTGGTTAATTTTGCCTGGATAATCAGGCAGTTCGGGCATATTGTATTTAACAATGCATCGTACGTCTGGCAATCATTACCTGCCTACACGTACACACTCGGCATCCAGATATTTTACCATTGTGTGTATTACGTTATCTATGAGGGCAGCTATGTGATGCGGGCATGGCAGCAGACCTATGCGCAGAACGAACGGCTCAAAAAGAACAAACTGCAACACCAGCTCGACACATTAAAGAGCCAGATCAACCCCCATTTCCTGTTTAACAGCCTGAATTCGCTGTCCATGCTGATTCACGAAAATCCCCGGCAGGCGGAGGATTTTGTCGATGAGATCAGTAGCGTTTATCGGTATTTGCTTCGGGCAAACGATCAGGAATTGACCACGCTGGATCGGGAGCTGCAATTTATCCGATCGTATTTTCAGCTGCTGAAAACCCGTTATGGTACAGGTATTGAGCTGCATATTTCAGTCGGCGAGCGGCAGCTGGACCGAAAAATCCCCCCTCTGACACTGCAATTGCTCGTCGAGAATGCCGTAAAACATAACGTCATTTTACCCGATAGTCCGCTGATTGTCGAGATTTTGACCCGAGGTCAGTTGCTGGTTGTACAGAACAATCTCCAGCGAAAAAACACGGCAGTACCATCGAATAAAGTTGGTTTAGCCAACATCGCCACCAAATATCGGTTGCTGGGTCAGCGCGAAATTTTCATCCGCGAAGAGGCTGGCCGGTTTGTGGTTACCCTGCCCTTACTGGCCAATCTTACAGAAACCAACACCACTCCATGAAACCCCTGGCCGACACCCGACTCCGTTTGCTCGGCCCGGTGGGGCTGTATTTGTTCGTGGCCCTTTTCTTCCGGCTCGACTGGTATTTTATTCTTCCACCCAAAACGCTGTTGTTCAATGATACCATTGCGCTGACTGCCGGGATTATTTGCTGGCAGATCGCCCGCTGGGTGGTTCTTCAGATTCAGCAACGATTTCCCGGTCTGGCCAATACCCGCAAGCGGTTGCTTTGGCTGCTGATCGTGCTGCCGGTACTCGTTAATTTCGCCTGGATCATTCGGCTTACTGCCCGCTTCCTGATCGACGGCAAGTTTCTTTATTTCAGTAGTGCCGTTGAATTAAGCCGCACGATTGGCATTCAGATTTTCTACCATTTTATCTACTTTGCCGTCTATGAAGGCTGGTACATTTTGCGGCAATGGCACCGGGCAACGGTTGAAACCAGCGCCCTCGAAAAGGTGTCTCTCCAAAGCCAGCTGGCATCACTGCAACATCAGGTAAATCCACATTTTTTGTTCAACAGCCTCAATTCACTATCCTCCTTGATTGGCGAAAACCCTGTTCAGGCGGATGCTTTTTTAGACGAGTTAACATCCGTTTTTCGGTACCTGCTGCAAGCCAGCGAACGGCAACTGGTGACGTTAGGTGAAGAGGTGGCATTTATCCGCTCCTATTTCCACCTGCTGCAAACCCGTTATCAAACGGGTCTGGTGCTGGCATTAGCCGTCGATGAATCGCACGAGGGGCAGTATATCCCGCCCCTGACACTTCAGCTCCTGGTCGAAAACGCGGTTCGCTACAACGTAATTCTCCCCGAAAAACCACTGCACATCCGCATCTACACCACCGCCGACCAGCGATTACACGTAGCTAATACGCTGCAGCTTAAGATCATTCGGGTCGATACCACAGGCTCCGGGCTCAATAACTTAGCGACCCGGTATCAATTGTTAAACCAGGGTGATCTGACCATCGACGAGCAACCCGGCTGGTTTATCGTCGGTTTACCATTGATCAACGAAGGGCCACTGGCCGAGGTTGGGTGAGTGTCGCTGTTCATAAATTTGATTACTTTTACCCCATGCGCTCTATAAAACCTATAGCAACGGAATTCAAGCGTGAGTTAAAACGACTCTACGGCAATCAATTGGCGGGTCTGCTACTATTCGGATCGTATGCTCGCGGTGACCATAACGAGGAATCTGACGTTGATTTTGCCATTATTTTAAAAAACCCGGCAACACGCACTACTGATGAGATTGTGCGATTAGTACCTTTAAGCACGGCTCTCAGTTTAAAATACGGGATAATTGTTTCCACGCTTCCGGTATCTGAACAGAAATTCAACCGTTCAATGCAGGGAATTTATCAAGAAATTAGAAAGGAAGGCGTTTGGCTATGAGTCGTTTATATGAATCACAACAAGCACTGGAACGGGCGGCAGAAACACTTCAAGAATCTGAATACAATTTAGAGGGTGGCTTCCCGATTGCCTCAGCAAACCGGGCTTATTATGCTGTTTTTTATTGCCTCACAGCCTTATTGCACACAGAAGATGTTTATACAAAACGACATCGGGTGCGCATGGAAAATTCCATGAACTATTCATTAGAACTAATCGATTTCCGGCAGAAACAGCGCAATGGGCCTAGTTTGCGTTCCAACTCCGTCAGGCAGGAGATTATGATTTAGAGGCCGACATAACTGAAGAACAGGCTCAGCAAGCACTCAACTATGCTCATCAACTTTATTCATTAGCCCAATCGTATGTGGCTAATCTGATTGCAAATCAACAGCCTGATTTGTAACTAACATGAATAATGGCCGCGTAGCGGCTTGATGTTTGTAGCCAACGCATCCCCTGAGCCAGCTGGCGTGCCGTAGTACGCTACAACCGCTACAAGTTGCGTACCTACGGCACGCCAGCTGGCTCAGGGGATGCGTTGGCTACAAACATGCCATGCCTACGGCATTTAAACTACTGATAGTCAATCATCAAGACGTACTACTGGCGTTAATAGCTGATTTTTCGTTGTCGCTCGACGCTGCCAAGCGACAACGAAAAATAGACCGAACTCCTTACATTTTCACGCCAAATTCCTGATCCAGCATCTGTTGAATAGCCTGGATGGCAGCCGCTGGCGGTGGCCCTTGTGGAGCCGGTGGCAAGGCCAGTGTTGGAGCGGGGCTTGACGTGCGTGGATCACGGAAGTAGTTTTCAAAACCTGCCGGCGAAATCGTCAGAATTGCTTTGGCCGATTCGGTCAGTACCTGAAACGTGTGTGGAATACCTTTTGGCATCAGCACATAATCGCCTTTTTTAGCCGTGAAAACGTGCTCGCCAATGGTGAAGCGAATAGCTCCATCCAACAGGAAAAACGCTTCGTCTTCGCGGGTGTGGGTGTGCACGGGCGGTTCCGAACCGGGGCGGGCCGTCACTTCGATCTGGGCAAACCGACCATTTGTCTGCTCACCATCGACCAATACATTCATCAGGGTTCCTGCATACCAGTAGGCATTTTCGATTACGTTGCCCCGTTTCGTTACGGGTGCCTGCGTCAATTGAGTGTTCATGGATTGTTGTTAAAAAAGAGGTTTAAAAATGGAGATCGTTCGTTAGCCTGTTTGTTTGGCTGACGGGTCAAAATTGGCACACGACGGCCCGCTTTTCAAGAAGCACCTGGATGAAACGGTACTTTCAGCGTATGAATCGTTGACGGGTAATTTCCTCTTTTTTAGCCCTTAAACAGTATAAATTGACGCATTAACAGTTCATCCCCTACTTCTTCCGGTTCATACGGGTAGCTGTTGATGAACGCGAAGGATCAGGCGAATTTTGGGTTCGTAAACAACACATACAAACCTTAATAAGTCGGACAACGCTACTTATGAAAATCCTTGATCTTGAACTCTACACTACGGACCTCGACAAAACCCGCTCTTTTTATGTCCGTCAGTTGGGACTGCCCGTCCTGTCCCGCTCCGTCAATCACCTTACCCTTTTAGTTGGGTGGACTCGTCTTACTTTTCGCCTGGTCGATCAGCCGGTGGCCCCTTATCACTTTGCGATCAACGTACCGCGTGGCTCGCTGGAAGTGATCATGTATTATTTCGAGCTGAATTATATTGATACACAGGCACCGGGCAAAACCATTGCCGACTTTCCCGACTGGCGGGCAAGAGCCTGTTATTTTTACGACAGTGTAGGTAATCTGCTTGAGTTTATTGCCCGCACAGACTTGAACCTGGAAGACCCCAACCTGACATTTTCGGACCTGTTTCAAGGAGTCAGCGAGATTGGCCTGGCGACCGAAGATGTAGCCCACACAACTCAGCAAATTCAACGGAAACTTCAGGTGCAGCAGTTCGATAAGTCGACGCCTTTAGCTGATTTTAACGCCCTTGGCGATGACAATGGATTGTTTATCGTATCGAAAGCAGGGCGCAAGTGGCTATTTTCTGATACCCCTGCCGGTTTAAATTACTGCCGGGTGGAATTTACCAATGGACACAATATACAGGTGTTATACTCCTACGAAGTCAATCGGTTACCCATAGGAAAAGGGGCTTTCGCCCCTTCTATTTCCCCATCCATTTCTTAAAATCTGTCGCTCGTTCCCGGCTAACCAATACCTCATCGTCGGTGCCGGGTTTGAGCGTCAGCTTGAGTTTGTTATTAAAATAAGGGTGTATTTGCTGCACTGAATTTATATCGACAATAAACTGCCGGTTGGCCCTGAAAAACTGGGTCGGGTCAAGCATAGCTTCCAGTTCATCCAGTGTGTAGTCGACCGAATATTTCTGGTTGTTCCGGGTACGGAACAGGCTCACACCTTCTTCGGAGTGGAAATAGGCGATGTCGCTTACTTCGATAGGGACCCACTGTGAGAGATGACGAACCAGAAAACGACGTCGGTGTTCGGCGGGGGTTACCTGCTGACGAAGTTGCTGAACCAGCGCATCAATAGACACCTGAGGGGATGCTTCAGATGTGGTACCGGAACTCAACCGCCGGTGTTTTTCCAGGCTGGCTTCGAGTTCGTGGCGTTTGATCGGCTTAAGCAAATAGTCGATGCTATTGACCTTGAACGCCCGCAGGGCATACTCATCGTAAGACGTGGTAAAGATCACGGGTGCCGTTACGGTCGTCTGCTCGAAGATTTCAAA
>CAXTJJ010000423.1:0-5580 GCA_964244155.1 uncultured Spirosoma sp. | reverse complement strand
ATGCCAAACCAGCCTTTTATAACGGCCGTTTTGGCTGGGCCTACGAAGAAGAGTTTGGTCTGGCGCAAGCCTGGGACTGGTCGCCCGATAGCAAATTCATTGCTTTCTGGCAATCCGACGAGCGGCAGGTGCCGATCTACAAACTAACAGATTACAAAGGCTTCGACGAGAAATTCGATTCGCTGCCCTATCCGCGCGTGGGTGATAAAAACCCATCTGTTCGCATTGGCGTAATCGAAATCGTTAACAAAGCCAAACAATGGATGAAAGTCGATTTAGGTCGCGACGGCGAACCGGACGGCTATATTCCGCGTATCTACTGGACATCGCAGGAAGGGCAGTTGGCGTTGATGCACCTGAACCGGAAACAGAATCATCTGCGGCTGTTCATGGCAAATGCCCGTACGGGGGAGGCTAAACAGATTATGGAGGAGAAGTCAACAACCTGGGTCGATGTGTTTGATTTTTTCGCCGGAATCAATCACCTGATCTATTTCCCGGCAGGTGTTCAGGAGTTTTACTGGGTATCGGATCGGGATGGTTTCGCGCATTTGTACCGCTACGATTATACGGGTAAGTTACTCAATGCGCTTACCAGCGGTAAATGGGAGGTAAGTTATGTACACCACATTGATCCGAAAACGAAGAAGGTATATTTCACGTCGACCGAAGCATCGCCCCTGGAACGCCAGTTATTTGTGATCGACGTAGATGGCAAAAATAAACGGCGACTTACGACTGTACCTGGCCGACATACCGTCAATTTCTCGCCCAATGGTCAATATTTCATTGATCGGTATTCGAATGTGTCAACGCCTACGCAAGTCGAACTGCGCGACACAAAAGGACAGCTTATTAAGGCTCTGGAAACCAACATCAAAGTAAAAGATTACCTGGCCAGCCATGAGTTCGCTCTAAAAGAGTTGAGCAACTTCACTACGTCTGATGGCCAGCAAATTGACATTTCGATCATCAAACCGCTCAATTTCGACCCGACTAAAAAATACCCTGTCATGCTGGATATTTACGGTGGGCCAGGAGCACAGTCGGTTTATAATGAATTTGCCGCATCGGCCTGGCATCAATGGCTGGCGCAAACGGGCTACATTGTGGTTGGCGTTAATAACCGGGGTAGTGGTGGCTATGGCCGAGAATTTGAAAAAGTCGTTTACGAAAAGCTTGGTAAATACGAAAGTCTGGATTTCGCTGAGACAGCGGCTTATCTAGCCAAACAGCCCTGGGTTGATGCGAATCGGATGGCGATTCGGGGACATAGTTATGGGGGTTATATGAGCAGCTATACCATGCTTACCCACCCCGGTGTGTTCAAAGTATCGCTTGTGGGTGCACCTGTAACGGATTGGCGGCTTTACGATTCCATTTATACGGAGCGGTACATGGGCCTGATTCCCGAAAATGAAGAGAAGTACAAAGCCAGTGCGGTAACGACCTATGCAAAAAATCTGGCGGGAAAAATGTTCATTGCCCACTCGACAATGGACGAAAATGTTCACGTTCGCAACACGTTTCAGCTCATGAACGCATTCGAGGATGCCGGGAAAGACGCCGACCTCCGAATCTATCCGCCCGGTGCCCACGGTGTGGCCTACAGTGCAGGTACGCAACTCCTCTTGTTTCAGCAATACACAACGTATCTGGAAACAAATTTGAAAGGCAGTCCGGTGAATTGATAGCTAAAAGTTCAGCTTTTGAAAAAAAAGCTGAACTTTTTTTATTTACCGACTTACTATGTTAAGTCCTATTTATCAAACAGTTACTTAATCTAAGTATTTTCTATAGGTATAGTAGGATAAATACTTATTCATCTAGTTGATGAACATATTTGTTTAGTGGTGGTTTGAAATTGATGAAATGATTTTCGTTTCGTAATCAGACTACACAAAATATCATACGTTATGAAGAAATTAATCATTGCTGCTTCCGCCATTGCACTGTTGGCTGTAGCTCAGCCAAGTGTTGCTCAGGCCGTCCAGGAAGGAAAAGCTGCTAAAAAGGAGATGAAAGCTGAGAAAAAAGTAGCTAAAGCGCAGGAGTACAAAATGGAAGCCAGAACACATAAAGGCGTAGAAATAAAAGGCATCTCTGACCCAAAAACGAGAATGGCGAAAGCCGACCGAAAAATGGACAAGGCCGAAAAGAAAGTAATGAAAGGCGAATCTAAAGAGTTAAAGGCTGTTGCAAAGGAAAAAAAGAAAGAAGGTGCCGGTGTAAACTAAAGCCACTTGTATACATAAGAACGTCGGTATAATCCAGTCATTCAACCATTCACTTACATGCAAAAAGCGGAAGACAGCATAATGCCGTCCTCCGCTTTTTTGTGTTATTTTACTGACGTAATGCCCGACGAATAACATCCTCAACACTCAAGGCTGGATCAGCTTTTAACGCATCATCAACGCTCTTCTCAGCCGTTGGTTTAGGGAAGCCTAAGGCGATAAGTGCGGCCATTGACTCTTCCCGAACGGGGTTCGCGGCTGGCTGCTGTCGGTAACTTGGCCCATCGGGTACCACACCCGATCGTTTCATTTTATCCCGTAGTTCAAGAATGATTCGTTGTGCGGTTTTAGCACCAATGCCTTTAATGGCTTGCACGGCCCGGACGTTCTCACCCAGTATGGCCAATCGTAAATCACCCGGTTGCATGGCCGATAGCATACCCAAAGCTGTATTCGGCCCAACGCCTGATACACCAATCAAGTCCAAAAATAAACTTTTTTCATCGGCGCTGGCAAAGCCATACAAAGCTTGAGAATCTTCGCGAAACAAGTGGTGGATGAACAATTTAATTCGGTCGCCACCTCCGGGAAGAATGGCATACGTCTGAAGAGATATATGAACCGAATAGCCTACTCCATGTACATCGATTATGGTGTAAGTAGGTTCTTTATAGGAGAGAATCCCGTCTAAATAAGCAATCATTCGTTAGCGGAAAAGCTTGTTTTTAAGGTAGTTAGATAAGGTAAAGATACGAAAAACCCACGACTTTTTAGGTAAAACGCCGTGGGTTCATTGGGCAACTAGAAAGCTATTTTAAACGCTCTTGTAAAAGCTTGAAAATAGCTTTTACGTCCTGTTGCATTTCATCCTGCCGGGCCTCCATACGTGCCTGACCTTCTTTTAACGAAGTAACATCCGTTTTAAGCTCAGCTACATCCGTTTTAAGCTCAGCTACATCCGTTTTCAAAATAGCAACGTCTTCTGCTATCTGGCTGGTTCGCTCTTCAAGCAGGTCAACTTTTATTTCTAAGCGGCTAAGGCGTTGAATAACAACTGTAACCTGTTCGCGGGTGTCAGTAACGTAATCAACTATTTTACCAATTTGAAAAATAATGCGTCCCTGTGTACGAACAACGTCGGCTAAAACAGGCTCGATTTGATCTAATCGCTGGTCTGATGTCATGGCGGGTTTAATAGTCATGTGAGTCTGGCAAATTAGACGGTTTATATACTATCAGGTTACTTAGCCGACGATTAATTTCTGGCCTGGTCGTAGGGAATTACTTTGAATATGGTTCATTTTTTTGAGCTGATCAATGGTCAGGTCGTACCGTTGAACAATATTCCAAAGTGTGTCGCCACTTTGTACCCGATGATAACGGGGCTTATAGTGTTTCGATTTGGCGATTGACTCTGCTTTTTTACGACCCTTAGCCGTCCCCTGATCGGCTAATCGTTCGGCGCGGGTTTCGGCTACTTCTTTCAGAATAACCAGCTTTTGCCCCCGCTGAATTTTAGTGGACCGTAAGTGGTTCCAACGTTTTATGTCATAAAGCTCGACGTTGTATCGGTCGGCAATGTCACCAAGATTATCCCCTTTCCTGACCACATATGTCTGCTTCTTTGGCTTGCGTAAGACGACTGTTTCGATATCTTCTTCTGGTTCATCGGCCGATTCAGCTGCTGCAAGCTGAGCGGCTAATTTTGTAGCTTTCTTTCCGGTTTTTTCAGTGCCAACCAGTTCTTCGGTTGATGTTTCTTCGAGGTTTATCTGAGCTAGTGGATTGCGACTTAGAGCGTTCCAGGCACCTGCGGAATCATTTCCGTAGCGAATGTCTTCGGCTTGTGCCAGAAGTATATGCTCCATAACGCCGGGTCGTTGTCGTGCCGAATCCAGAATGGCCCGCCGACGATTAGCAAAATAGCCATATTGCTGATGAGGCACTCGTAGTGGATACCGGTTTGTGTACTCGGGCAAAATGGTAGTTGTAATGGCTGGATTCATTTTTTGCAAATCGGCCAGCGGCATGGTGCTGTGTTTGGCAAACGTTTCGAGGTTAAAATAGCCACTAACCTGAATAGTATCGTGCGGAATAGGATACTCGTAGGTTTCGGCAACAATACCATGCTCGTGGGCATGATTCATCAGATAGGTGAATGCCACAAACTGCGGTACATAGCCGCGGGTTTCTTTGGGCAGGGCGTCATAAATGGTATAAAATGAATCTCCACCAGACCGGCGCATGGCTCGTTTGACCGCGTTTGGACCGCAGTTATAGGCAGCCAGAGCCAGTTCCCAATCGCCAAAGATGTTGTATAAATCGCGGAGGTACTTACAGGCGGCTTCAGTTGCTTTAACGGGGTCCATCCGCTCGTCGACGTAATCGTCCTGATACAGACGCAGGTCGCGGCCGGTACCGGGCATGATTTGCCAAAGTCCACCGGCACCAGCGCGGGAGATAGCACGCGGGTTTAATGCTGACTCAACAATCGACAGGTATTTAATCTCGTCGGGGAGGCCATATTGCGCCAATACCCGCTCATAAAGGGGGAAAAAGAGGGGAATCCGTTCCAGCATTGTCTTTGTCGTGCTGGCTTTACGAAAAGTAAAATAGTCTACATAGGCCTGTACAGCCTTGTGGTAGTTCAGCGGAACGCTTTTCTGCAACTTTGCCAGGCGCTCGCGTAATAAACTGTCGGGTACAGTAGGCACGACAGCAATAGTATCTTTTTTTACGATAAGACTATCCTGGTGAATCGTAGTCTCAGCATGGGCTACTGTCAGTAGTCCCATTACCGCACTCAACAGCCCCATCTTTAACAGGCTACGGTTCATGTAGTTCATAGAGGTTCGTTTAATTTTTATATATGGTATAGGACCTATGATGTATTTCAACAAAGTTCCTCTACACATATATTATACATAATATATCATACAGCTTAGTACATATTTCTTGCCAATGCCACCAACGCACCTTCGGCAAAAGGCGGGGCCATCAATTGCAAACCAATTGGTAAGCCAAGTTCATCGATGCCATTTGGAATGGATATGGCCGGATAGCCAACTACGTTAGCCTGCACCGTAAAAATATCGGCGAGGTACATCTGTAAAGGATCATCCGTCTTCTCGCCCAACCGAAACGCTGGCGTAGGGGTAGTGGGCGATACTAAAAAGTCATACTGTCTAAACAACTGTTCGGTTTCCTGACGAATCAACCGCCGAACCTGTTGGGCTTTGGTATAGTAAGCGTCGTAGTAACTGGCACTTAAAACAAATGTGCCGAGTAAAATCCGACGACGTACCTCGTCACCAAAGCCTTCGGTACGGCTTTTTTTGTACAA
>CAXTJJ010000422.1:0-5583 GCA_964244155.1 uncultured Spirosoma sp. | reverse complement strand
TCTTTAATCGCTTTGTGAAGAATCCGGCCCGTTCTGATTCTACCGGTTTAGGGTTGGCATTGGTCAGACAAATCTGTGATCGGTATGGCTTACCGCTGACCTATCAATACAATAAAGGCATTCATGAATTTCGGGTAGGATTAGCCCGTTAATCAGCCATCTTCATATTCTCTCCTTAATTCATCGCGACATTTGCAGCCAACTTGCATATGGATGAAACATCTCCTTTTTATCGGCTTCAAATCCATTAAACACGGTTGGCAATTTCGTGTTGACCCGCCTGTCGGTAAAGCTAAAACCCGCCGACCCCTGGGCCATTCGACTGAGCGCTGGTACGGGTTATAAACCCTCGAATCTGTTTGTAAACCAGATACCCGGTGTGCTGAATATCAGCCTGATTTTCCCGCGCCTGTTGCCTATCGACGTAGCCACAGTGAAAGCCGAAAAATCGGTGGGTGCGAACATGGATATTGCTTACTCAAAAACATTCGAAAGCGGTTTATCCGTGCAGGTCGATCAGGCATTTTATTATACCTATGTCAACGCACCCGTAGTATCGGCCTTTGCCAGCACATCCAGTAACCTGAGGGCCTATACATAATTAATCAATGCCCCTTACAATTTGTTCCATTTTGGAACGGATACCTACGTTCGTCTCGAATACAAAGCTTACGAATTGTATCTGGGCTATAACCAAATACTTTCCCGGCGCGACGGACCCTCCAGTCCGGGACCCTCCAGTCCGGGACCCTCCAGTCCGGGACCCTCCAATAAAAGTTATCTGCCTTTAGCACCTCAGGACAAATTTTCAACTACATTGACCTATGCAAATAAGCACTTCCGATTTGGTATTGAAGCGGCATATGTGGGTGCGCAATACCTTTATAACAACCAGAAAGCAGCAAATTACTGGTATTTTGCCGGAGCCGCCGAGTACCACTACAATGACTACTGGCGACTCATGCTAAATGCCGAAAATCTGTTCAATGTCAAACAGGCTAATTACGAAACCGTCGTGACGGGACCCGTTACCCAGCCCACCTTCCGTCCCATTTGGGCACCCCTCGAAGGCCGGATTGTGAACTTGGCCCTGAAGTACACGTTGTGATTGATGTATGATGCATCACCTCTCCATGACTAACACTGAGTGCAACGCTAATTTTGGCACTGTCACGGTGGCGATGCCATTAGCGTATTGAATCGGCAAGCTTCGGTTTTCTGGTTGCTGAACGATGCGCTTCGGTTTCTTATCGGTACGCATACGAACGACCAGATTGGATAATGGCGGCACTTCATCGTAGGTAAACACTTGCGGGTCAGCGTGACGACCACCGGTATTAATCAGGTTCATTGCCAGGCGGTCGTGCTGCCGATTCAGGACAACGTGCACAAGCTGCGAACCACTCACCTCAACCAGTGGATTTGGCAATAATGGTTTAGCCAAAGACGCGATGAAGTCGCGAAGTTTCGCCGATTGATGGTTCTGATAATCGCGACTCAAATCGGCATAGACTGCAGTTAGTCGACCCTTGCCAAAAATCGTTTCTGTCGCAATCACACCCGATATTGGGTTGCCTGCTTCTGATTGCAGGAACTGCCCGATGGGCTTTGTGCCGGTGCCGGTAATGCGAACGCGAAGAAAGGGGCCCGTCAGCACAACGGATGCGTCATTGTGTAGGACAAACCTTGGCTCGGTCGTCATCATCTCGCCGGGAGCAACACCCAACTCAGCAGCAAATGACCGGCTTGTTTGTGCACCGACAAGAAGCAAATGCCCACCCTGCCGGGCATAGGCGAGCAGATCGCGCCGGAAAGCCGGATCGAGCGAATCCTGTTGCGACACGACGATAACCGGATACTGATTCATCCGTCCCTTTAAGTGCTGCTCCGATAGTACTTCGGCAGGTAATTGAGCATCCAGAAGAGCCGTTAGCACACCACTGATCCGCTGCGTTTGCCCATTTCCAAACAGCGATTGATTAAACGCCCTGACCGTTGAGTTCGCGTATAAAACGGCTATCTGCGGCACGGGAACACTGCCTTCGCAAAACGGTTGTCGGGCTCGCACGAAGCGGCTTAGTTCGGCCATAACAGGCAGTTCGCGCCGGGAAATCGAAGCATCCCGGCGTTGCTGGTAATACGCCTGAAAACCGCCCCCCAGCGAAATTATTTCGGCAGCTTCCTGCATCAAATGAACCGCTGTTTTCTGATCGCCCTGCCGTTGTATGGGGTTGAATTCATACCAGAAACTCCACGACATCAAATCCCAGGGCTTTCGGTAAAGCTGCCCCTGTGCGGCCATGACCCGCCCTTCCAGCGCAGCCGAATTCACACTATTGCTTGGTGTCAGATCGCCGGAGAGAAAGTCGACGTTTGTGTTGATCGGTTCGGGCATCATGGACGAGTATGCCCAGTTCGACGCAATGCGGAAGGTGGGCCGATGCTGGTGAACAGCATCGACATAATGCCCCATATACTGCAAAAAAGACCTGCGAGAAAATTCAACAAAAGCCCCATAGGCTGCGTCCTTGTCTGAACGCGGCACCGTTTGGATACCCGTTTCGGCCCGAAATTTCGCCAGTGACGCCGGGGAATAATCCAGCACCGTTGCCCAGCATTCACCATCAACCCATACGCCATCGGCACCATAGTCGGCCAATTCGTTGAGTTGGGGAATTAACAGCGAATCGACGTAAGGGCCGTGAACCGACGTTTTTGACGCATTGATTGTCCCGTCGGCTTTTTGCACCGCCCAGCCCGGATGTTTAGCCAATACGGCCTCATCGAACACCCCCGAATAATGCAGGTATAAGCCGACATTATGCTTACGCGTAACGGCTCGATAGAATGCCAATGGATCTTTCGTGATATGTGGAGCCACTGTTGCCGTACCCACTTTAGACGGGTAGCTTGACACACCCGGATGTCCCTTACAATCGACCTGGATAAAGTCAGGCTTAACAGCCGTCAAAAGTGAGTCAAGCCCTCGCTCCGACAGGTTCTGTCCGATTAGTGAGTCATGAAGACCCGCATGGAAATCGAAATGAAGGCCAAAATAGCGCTTAGTTGCCTGATTTGACTTGATCTTCGGTGGACTGCCAGCCGATTGTGCAAACAGGTGAAGACTGAAAAAGACAAAAGTGAGCAGAAGAAACGCCTTCATTTTTTATTGATTTAGTTAAACTCAGGATGTCTTGTTGATTCCCTGAATACGCTGTGTAAGCTGTATCATGCGATGATTTTATCTTACGATAGGCTTGTCTTATTAGTTTACAGTGTACTCAGTAACACAAAAAAGGGAGAAAGGAAACGAATCATTTCCTTTCTCCCTTTCCTCCCTCCTCCTTTTCTCCATAAACTTTTAATACTCCTGCACCAACGGATGTACCATGAACTCGTCAATGACCACATGGGCGGGGCGGCTGACGATGAACAGCATCGACTCAGCCATGTCTTCGTTTTGCAGCCAGCCCTGCGACGTTTCGTGTCCGTGACCTTTCGCATGGAAATGGGAGTCGACCAAGCCCGAATACACCCCTGACACTTTGATGCCAAACGGCCGGACTTCCTTGCGAAGTGCCCCCATGAATGCCTCCTGCGCATACTTACTGGCGGTGTACAGCGATCCCCCGGCAAATGTTCGCTTAGCCACATCGGAGGCCACAATGACAATATGCCCCGAACCTTGTGCTTTCAGCGTTGGCAGGGCGGCTTTGGTTAATATAAACGTACCCTTTACGTTGGTGGCCATCAAGGCATCCCATTCGTCGACGGTGATTTCGTCCACGTTTTTGAAAATGCCATAGCCCGCGTTGTTAATCACTACATCGATCCGTTTGAATTGATCAAGGGCCGTTTGCACAACGGCAGCCATGTCCGATTCGCTGGCAACATCGCCCGCTACAGCGACTATTTTCCCCCGAACATGTCCGTCAGTGGCCTCTGTTTCGAGGTCTTTCAGGTCGTCGGCGCTGCGGGCGGTAACAACAACATTGGCGCCATGTTGAGCCAGCAGTAAGGCTGTTGCCCGGCCAATACCGCGCGACGCACCCGAAATAAGTATGGTTTTATTTTCTACAGTCATCGTAGTTCGATTAAACCGCCTGAGCGGCCAAGACAAAGGTTCGGGCAAAGTTCGCAAACGGGCAGACAACTCGCGACCTTTAGACTGTTTTTACTTTTGCTTTTTAAAATAGCGGATCATTTCGCCATAGCTCATTTTCATGGCTAACCCTCGCAACGATTGGGCAATTCGATTGGCTTTTGTTTCAGGGGTTTTGGCGTCTTCAACCCATTTGGAGAAGTAGTTTTGATGACTTCTGGCTAATGTCTGAAAATGAGCCCTTGCATCCGGGTCATCGTCCAGACAAGCCAGTAAATCATCCGATTGCGGCAACGGGTCGTTGTCTACCTCAAGGCTAACCTGCACCAACTCGCCTTCTTCATCTTTTCCTATTCCCCGGCGCATACCAGCGTTTATGGGCATCATGAACCCACCTTCCGAACGATGGGAGCGGCCCATTGGCAACAAGGCAATTAACTTGATCGGGTGATTATCCAGCGTACCCTTCACGCGAAATGTGGTTTTCTGGCCGGGCTTTAGTTCGTCTGTTACTTCAACCGGAACGTCAATGTATGTCCATCGGGTTTTATCCCCTTTTTCGCCGAATTTCTGGAGAGTAGTAGTAAAAGAAGGCATAGTGCAAATAATGTAAATAATGGACTGAATTGAGGTGAATTCTAGTTTGTATCTAGCCATTATTCACGTCAACTACTTAATCAAGAAAAGTTTTAACCACAGAGGCACAAAGGGCACAGAGGCCTAGTGGGGCAGAGAGTAACCTATTAGGCCTCTGTGCTCTTTGTGCCTCTGTGGTTAAAACTTAATACCGGGCCAGCGTCGCTTCCAATGATGCCTTGATTTCCTGCACCAGACTGGCGGGTTCTAAAACAGTCAAATGTTCGCCATAACTCCGCAGGTGCATGAGTAAATCGCGGTTGGGGGCCAGACGCAACCGCACAATACATTCCGTTTCGGTATCGCTCAGCACTTCCTGCGTCTGGTGAATGGGCTTGGCTTTCACGTATTGGCCAAACAATGGCGAAAATGATAGGACAATGTCTTCAACCGGCCCGTGGCTATCGGTGATACCATAGATGTGTTCGAACAGGTCGCTTACGTTGGCTAAGATAGTTGGGGGTACATCGCAGGGATCGTCAAGCAGTTCAAGCTCACTCATTCGGTCGAGCGCAAATGTTTTCTCGCCCCCACTGACCGCATCATAGCCGATCACATACCAACTATCGGCCACTTCACGCAACAGGATTGGGTGTAAAATACGCAGTTTGGGGCGTTCAGCCGGAATGACCGATGCGCTGGCCGTTTTACTTTTACGGGGCGTTTTTTTATTCGTTGCCTGTACGACCTCTTCGTACTTGAGGTAGCGGAACGCCACTTGCCGGCTCTGGTTCACGGCCCGGATCAGGATCGGCACAAACTGGCGATTTCCTCCCAGAATTTTCTCTTCCACATACACAATCCGACGCGATGCCGCAGGACTGCCCCGGTCGTCGCTTCGTACC
>CAXTJJ010000421.1:0-5588 GCA_964244155.1 uncultured Spirosoma sp. | reverse complement strand
TTATATATAGGGCCTCTGGCCCGGTGGTTCCTGACAAGAGGGCTTATTTTGGTTCGTAACTCAGGATTGTATAAGAGGGAAATACGGGCCGGAGGCCCTGCGCATAATCGACACTCGGCAAAGCCGAGCGTTAACGGTGAACGCCAGCCCGGTCGCAAAGCCGAGCGTCAACGAGCGGGGTCAAGGTACGCGAGTAGCAGTTTGCCACATTGTACTTGATAAGAACGAGCAGTGGGCAAGTAAGATCGGGAATGAAGGTGTACCTTTGTGGCATGGATAACCCAAACCAGCCCCGTCGGCAACGCGGTCAGCGGACCGACGCTACACTGACCGTTTCGGAACCCACCGAACTCATGGCATTTCTGATTGCCCAATTGCCGCATAAAAACCGGAACAACATCAAATCACTACTCGGCAACAAGCAGGTATTGATTGATGGCAAAGTGTATACGCAGTTCAACCACCCGCTGCAACCGGGTCAAGTCGTTACTGTTGCAGCCAACCGCGCTCCCGAAACCTCACAATACCGAGGACTGACGATTCTGTACGAAGATCAGAGTTTGATTGTCATTAATAAGCAGGCAGGCTTGCTGTCGATGGCAACCAATAAGGAGCGGGATCGCACAGCCTATGGCATCCTGAGCGACTACGTCAAGAAAGAAAACCCAAAGAACAAGATATTTATCATCCACCGACTCGACCGCGAGACATCGGGTGTGATGATGTTTGCCCGGAGTGAAAACGTGCAGCGGCTCATGCAGGAGTCCTGGAATGCAACGACCAAAGAGCGGACTTATGTAGCCTTGGTAGAAGGTGTACCTGAGCCGCAACAAGGCCGAATTACGTCTTACCTGCGCGAGAGTAAGGCCCTGATTGTGTACTCAAGCCAGAACCCCGATATGGGCCAGTTGTCCATCACCAATTATAAAGTAGTGAAGGCCAACAACGGCTACGCTTTGCTGGAACTGGAGTTGGAAACGGGCCGTAAGAACCAGATTAGGGTACATATGCAGGACATCAACCACCCCATTGCGGGCGATTCCAAATATGGTGCCACAAGCGATCCCATCGGGCGGTTAGGTCTGCATGCCGAAACCCTGGCTTTCGAACACCCAATCACTGGTGCGCCCATGCGCTTCAGCGCCCCCGTCCCCAAGCTGTTTCTGGCTGTGGTGAAAGTAGTAAGTGAAATAAGTTAAGTAAGTGAAATAAGTCAGTAAGTCGGTAAGTGGCTGACGCGCGAGTCTTGCTTTCGCGTCAGCCACTTACCGACTTACTGACTTATTTCACTTACTTAACTTATTTCACAATCCTATACTTAAGCAGTACCCAAATCGCTTCGATACCGTCCAGCCACGAAATCTTTTTGCCTTCGGCAATGGAGCGGGGGTAATAACTTATGGGCAACTCCCGGATACGAATACCCTGTTTAGCTACTTTGGCCGTTACTTCGGGGCAGAATTCAAAACGGGTGCATTCGAGTGGAATAGACCGCAGAAAGTTGGCATCGAAAACTTTGTAACAGGTCGGCTCGTCGGTGAGTCGCTGATTGAAAAGGATGTTTGTCAGCAGCGTAACCACCTGGCCACCAATATAAAAACTGAAGTACGAGTGCCTATTTTCGGGTTTCAGAAAGCGGGAGCCATAAATCACTTTTTCCTTTCCTTCCGCAATTGGCTCTACCAGAAACAGGTAATCCTGCGGTTCGTACTCCAAATCTGCATCCTGTATAATGGCAATATCGCCCGTCATGTGTTGAATAGCCGTGCGAATGGCAGCCCCTTTGCCCTGATTATGAGGGTGAAAAACAACACGAACGTTGGGTATAGACTCAAAAGTTGCCAGGTGTTCGCGGGTACCATCCGTCGAACCGTCGTCAACAATAATTATTTCTTTCGTTAGAGGAACAGCCTGTATTTTTTCAAGTAAGGTATCAATAGACTTAATTTCGTTGTAAGCAGGAATAAGAACAGATAGCAGCATAAAGCAAAGATAAGCGATAACAGGCGAACATTTATTTGGGTTGCTTACGCACCCAGTATATCAATGGAAAGCGTGGATTTTTGACCTGAACAAAATTCTTTTGCAAGCCAGCCCGCAGTTGCCGGATGGCATACGCATTGGCGGGTTGGTTCAAAGCCGTGCTATCGTCAATTACACTCGACCGATTTCCGAACACCACCAGTTTCAGGCTGGTATCAGCCAGCGCACGCCCATAAGTGTCAGGATGTGACTCAATATAGTGTGAGGTCTGCATTTCTGTGGTGATAAACGGTACGTTTGGCTCCCGATCCGACAGGTAATATAAACTCATGGCATTGTCGATTAAAAGTGCCTTCCCGGTCGGTCCGGCTTGTTCACGGATAAACTCGCCAGCCTGTTGCTCACCCGAATAGTCGGCAATACTGATAAAACGCTTAATTGTAGCCGGACGATAAAGAAGACCGCTGATAATTAACAACACCCCCACTACGCCAACGCCAGCCAGTACAAACCGGTACGGCAATTTTCGATTGCGGGATTCGTACTGACCAAGCCATAGATCGGCCATAAAGCCGAGGTGCAGCACAAAGAACACCGCAGCCGGGAAGAAGTAATGGCTGGCCTGTGTTTTAAGCATGGCAATACACGAAAACGCAGCCAACAGCAGGGCCAGCCACAACGCCGGTGTTTGCCGGTACGTATTTCGGTAAGGCTGTTGCCACACCAGCACAAACGATAGCACCAGGAGTAAAAGCAGCCAACTCAGCTTTATCAAAAACTTTATCAGGAAGATCGTATGGGATGGGTAACCGCCAAATGGATAGATATACGTCCACTCCAGGTGGGCATCCAGCCGATTGGTCGCATAAAAATAAAGTGCCGACAGCAGCAAAGGCAACGCAAACCCGAACAAGACCAGCAGGCCCCGGCCAACCATTGACCAGAACGTGAGTCGTCCCGTTAGCCACAACACGAGAATAAACGCGCCGAACCCTACCACATAAAAAGCCGCTACGCTCTTAAAGCACATCGCCACACCCAGCAAAACGCCAGCTCCCAGCCAACGCAGGTTGGTCGGCCCTTTGTTACCAACAGCCAGCGCAAACGCATTCAGCCCAAAGATGGCAATCCAGCTTTCGGGTTCCAGGAAGTTCATTTCCATGAAGGCGCAGCTAGCGGCCGTTAACCCGACAGTGATAAGAGCCGCCCGTTCGCCAAACAGCCGTGCCGCCCGCCAGGCCGATACCAGAACACCCGTGGCCAGCAGCGTTATCAGAGCTGAAACACTGACGTGATTATAGCCGCCCAGCCAGTTCAGCAGCACGTTGGTTGATGAATACAGCAGATAGGATTTCGACGGAATGAAGTCGTACAAGACATATCCCTCATTGAGCGTGCGGGCTATAACCAGGTACTCATAAGCATCATAGCCATAACCAGAGTTGTAGGCGAATAAAAAGAAGAGCGGACAGAATAGGGCAAGAAATAAAAAAAGGCGCGTCATAGAACGTTAAAAAGGTGCCAGACAAGTGACAAACCAGCTGACAAATGTACTGGTTTACGCACTAGCTACCAGCTTGAAAATACCTTTTTGTTGACCCTTCGCCTGGGCAACGGCACTTTAGATGACATTAAATCTAGCCGAAATCTCTTTTCATCTGTTTATACTTCGCCAGTCTATTTTTTGCTTTCGGCATTGAAAAAACGGCATTCAGCCAAATAGTTTTTCCCTTGTATCTATATGGACTCAACTTTGACTCGTTAATTCAAAAGCACATGAAAGCCCTGCTACTCTCTTTACTCATCGTTAGCGCGACAACATCCTTCGCCCAAACGACTGCTACCCCTGCCGCACCGGTAAGCGGGACAGCAGCCGCCCCGGCAAGCAATCCAGCCCCTCCTACCGTTACTCCAACGACCCCGGCAGTGCCCGATCCGTTTGGAACAACGCCAGCCGATACCACACCAACCAGTTTTACGGCACCCGGTGGCCAAACAACGATACAGGCACCCGGTACACAGCCACAACCCGCAGCCACTACCTCAGAGGCCGATCCGATTGCGCGCGGTAATGGTAAAATCACGGGCGTATTGATCGACTCGACGACCAACAAGCCTGTTGAGTTTGCGACCATTGCCTTACTTAATACCGCCACCAACAAACCTATCGACGGCACAACGGCCGATGCAAAAGGTCAGTTTACGATTGGCAAACTGGCTCCGGGAAAATACCGGCTTCTATATACATTCATTGGCTATAAAGATAAGCGGAGTGCTCTTATTACAGTCGATAAGGGTAGTAGCATAAATGTTGGCTCGATCAAACTCTCCGCCGATGTTCGTACTTTGAACGAGGTGAACGTTGTGGGTCAGGCAGCTATGATCGAAGAGAAAGTAGACCGTCTGGTATATAATGCAGATAAGGATATTGCCGCTAAAGGGGGCGATGCAGGTGATATTCTACGAAAGGTGCCAATGCTTTCGGTTGACCTTGATGGTAACGTTAGTCTACGCGGAAGTGCCAATGTTACGGTGTTGATTAACAACAAGCCGTCGACCATTGTGGCCAGCAGCGTTGCCGATGCCTTGAAGCAGATTCCGGCCGACATGATCAAAACGGTAGAAGTAATCACTTCGCCATCAGCTAAATATGACGCAGAAGGCTCAGCCGGTATTATCAACATCGTTACCAAGAAAACAACTTTACAGGGAGCTACATTCGATATAAACGGGGGTGGCGGCAACCGGGGCAGTAACCTGGGACTGAACGGTAACTACCGTACCGGTAAAATGGGTTTCTCGCTAAGTGGATTTGGCCGGGCTGAATACAATGTGAAAGGTGCCTTCACCAACGACCAGACAACACGGTCCTACGATCAGGCGACGAACACTTATTCTGCCACGACCCGCACGATTCAAACGGCTAATACATTGAGCCAGCGCTTATTTGGTAACTATCAGCTAGGCTGGGATTATGACATCGATAAACGGACTTCGCTCACGGCAAGCATTCGGTATGGTGCTCGTAATGGTACGGCCAATCAGAATAACTTGCTGACGCAGACAATCGCGCCCACGAGCTATTTCCCAACCATCAGCGACCGGAACGTAAAAACCACCGATCTGTCGGGCACGGTAGATGCCAACGTGACCTACACGAAAACGTATAAACCGCAGAAAGAATTTAGCATCCTGGCGCTGTTCAGCCGAAATAACCGCACCAATAATTTCGTATCGGACATTCTGGGCGGAACCGATTTCCAGACTATTACGTCGCGGATCAAGAATGATAACCTGAGTTATAACCAGGAATCTACGCTTCAGATCGACTATCAAACACCGATCAAAACCAATCAGCTAGTTGAATTTGGCGTAAAAGGTATTTTCCGGAAAGCGAATAGCGATTACCAGTATTACCTGGCCACCGGCGACACAGGAGATTTTATACTTGATAACAGTCGGCCAGCCAATACGCTGTTTTACAACCAGAACATAGCGGCTTCTTACCTGTCATATACGCTGACAACCAAGAACAAATACACAGTTAAAGCGGGCGCGCGTTACGAATACACCATGATCGATGCCCGTTTCAGCAACGAATCGAC
>CAXTJJ010000420.1:0-5607 GCA_964244155.1 uncultured Spirosoma sp. | reverse complement strand
TTTCCATACTATAAAGATACTTCCGACCGCACCGGCGGACCGGTCAGGATGACAAAAAAACGACGGAACAGTTATCTCGGCATTGGTTGTTATGCATACAACTTCCTATTAGTACCCAATGGCTAAAACTGATTATGATGCCGTGATTGTCGGCTCCGGCCCGAACGGCCTGAGTGCAGCCATTACGATGCAACGCGCCGGCCTGTCGGTGCTTGTTCTGGAAGCAAAAGACACCATTGGCGGTGGGCTTCGTTCGGCCGAGTTAACGCAACCGGGCTTTGTCCATGACATTTGTTCAGCCATTCATCCGCTGGCCGTTGGTTCACCTTTTTTCCGAACCCTACCCCTCGCCGATCATGGAATGGAATTTATCAACCCACCCCTGGCGGCTGCGCATCCCTTCGACGGCGGCACGGCGGCAGCACTCCACCGATCCCTGACCGACACAGCCCAATCGCTCGGCGTTGATGAACAAACCTATCGGAAGTTACTGGAGCCCATCGTTCGCGACTGGCCTACAATGGCTCCCGATATACTGGGGCCATTGCGTTTTCCAAAGCACCCGATTAACATGGCGAGTTTTGGGCTGGACGCGTTGCTGCCCATCACGCAACTCGTAAAGCGGTTCAAAACTAAAGAAGCGCGTGGTCTTTTCGGTGGTATGGCCGCTCACTCCATTCAGCCGTTGAGCAACCTGACGACCTCAGCCATTGCCCTGGTGCTCATGACCGCCGGGCATCTGTACAACTGGCCCATCCCGAAAGGCGGTTCGCAAACGATAGCCAATGCACTAGCGTCATATTTTCGGTCAATTGGCGGACAAATCGAAACAGACAGGCGGGTAACGTCGCTTCGGGATATTCCGTCCACGCGGGTTGTGCTGTTCGATGTTACGCCCAAACAGCTACTCAGCATTGCCGGAGAACGGTTTTCATCTATTTACCGTACTCAACTGGAACACTACCGTTATGGCATGGGAGTGTTCAAGATCGACTGGGCGTTAGATGGACCGATTCCCTTCTCAGCCCCCGAATGCCAACAGGCCGGGACGGTACACATCGGCGGCACATTCGAGGAAATTGCCACTGCCGAACAAGCGACATCCGACGGTAAACACCCCGACAAACCCTATATTCTCCTGGCCCAGCAAAGCCTGTTTGACCCCAGTCGTGCCCCCGATGGCAAGCAAACGGCCTGGGCGTATTGTCATGTTCCGAACGGCTCAACGCTTGATCGAACTGACATCATTGAGAAACAGGTGGAACGGTTTGCACCGGGCTTTCGGGACCGGATTCTGGATCGGCACACCATGAATACCGTGCAGATGGAGAGCTACAACCCAAACTACATCGGGGGGGACATCAACGGCGGCATTATCGACATCGGGCAATTATACACCCGTCCTGTTATCAGTTTTTCGCCTTACAAAACCTCGGCACCGGGCATCTTCATCTGCTCCTCCTCCACCCCTCCCGGTGGTGGCGTTCACGGCATGTGTGGCTACCACGCGGCCCGCGTTGCGTTGCGTGAAAGCTTTGGCTTGCCTGTGCCGATACCCTTGGCGACGTAGTGAAAGAGAATATGGTTAGTTTTGTTTAGACTAACAGAACGAACCATCATGGGTAAATTTCACGACGCCATCAAGCCTGCTCACAGGGACTTTATTCAGAATCAACACCTGTTTTTCGTGAGCACAGCTCCTCTGAGCGCTGATGGTCATGTTAACCTGTCGCCAAAAGGCCTTGACTGTTTCCGGGTGTTGGGCGATAACAAAGTGGGATATATGGATCTGGTAAGTAGCGGTAATGAAACATCGGCGCACACGCTCGAAAACGGCCGGATCACGTTTATGTTCTGCTCCTTTGAAGGGGCGCCTAATATCTTACGGTTATACGGAAGGGGAAGAACGGTACTGCCCGGTACAGCAGATTGGGATGAGTATTCGCCGGTTTTTGCCCTTTACCCAAGTACCCGCCAGCTAATTGTCGCTGATATTAACCTGGTACAAACCTCCTGCGGTTTCGGGGTGCCTTTATTCGATTATGCCGGTGAGCGCGATGTCCATTTTAAATGGGCTGAAAAGAAAGGAGCAGATGGTTTGTTCGACTACGTGCAGGCAAATAACCTGACCAGTCTGGATGGCTTACCGACGAATTTAGGGCTACAACAAACCTAGCGCATATCCGGCATTTTTTTTGCAGTACCGGCATTTTGAGACTCATTAATTGTACCACAATGCGCGCCGTACTCCTGGTTATCGTTAGTTTGCTAGCCTTTTCGCCACTTTTTGGACAGGTAAAATTGCCTGTTAAATCGCAAAGAACACTGTTTACCATCTCGGCAGTAGATGATCAAACGTTGACCGAACTACCGGCTCAGTTTACCATTCAGGCTATTCAGGCCAAAAAGAAATTTACGGGTAAAAGCGAATTCAACAAACCGTATTCCTTTATTCTGACGCGTACCGACACGCTTAACGTTATCGCTAGTGCTCCTGGTTATTATGAAGCCGAAGAACTGATGGTGGTTTCCTGCGACACCTGCGCTGACTATGGATATAGGATCCGGCTTGAAAAAAAAGAACCCAATGCCGACAGCGTTTTCAGGAATTTGCAGGTGAACCAATCCATTCGTCTGGACAACGTTTATTTCGACCAAAGCAGCTACGTCCTCCGGCCGGAATCATACCCTCAGTTAAACAAGCTTATAAAAACACTGGAAAGCATTCCGAAACTGATGATTGAAATTGCCGGTCATACCGATAATGTAGGAGATAAGCGGCTCAATCAGGCACTATCGGAGAATCGGGCTAAAATCATCACGAATTATCTGGTCACGAATGGTATAGCGGAGAAACGCCTGCATCATAACGGCTATGGCAGCAGTAAACCGGCAGCTCCAAACGATACGGAAGAGAATAAACGAAAGAACCGACGCGTTGAATTTGTTGTATTAGCTATGTGAGTGAATAGTCAATTTTCTGGTGGGGGTAAACTGTTTTGCCCGATACCACTCGATTGACAGCCAACATAGATTATGGCTATCAACTGTCAATGACTTATTTCGTTAAACCTGACTCTATTGTCCGTCATATCTGGGGAGATGCGGATGTCATTCTATTAGTTTTTGCTGGTTCAGCCGCCGAATTTGCGCTGAACAAGGCGGTGGACTGGCTTTTTTTTACCGGAAAACTACCCGCCGACCCTATCGCCCGTTTATTTTCAACCGTCCGTTACGCACAGGAAATTGTCTTTGCACCTGAGTCGAAAGCGCGTGAAGCCATTGCCCGGATGGACGCTATTCATGGCGGAGTTGAGCAGAAACGCGGTTATAAAATTCCCGACTGGGCGTATCGGGATGTACTCTACATGCTGATCGACTATTCGGAGCGGGCCTACGAAACCCTTAACCGGCCCCTCACCAATCCGGAACGCGAAGAACTATTCACTACCTTCAGGGAAGTGGGTGCCGGAATGCACGTTCCTGATCTACCCGACACCTACGCCAACTGGCGGATTGATCGGGAAGCGCATCTAAACCGTGATCTGCTTCGAAGTGAGTTCACGGATAAGTTGTTCCAGCGATACCGCGAACAACTGGGAAATTGGCGCTATGACTTGCTTCGGCAAGCGCAGGCGGTTCTTGTTCCTGAACAAGTGAAGCAGCAATTGGCTTTACCAGCCAGGCCCTTACTCGCCTATTCAATCGGGTTTTATAAAGTACTGAATTTCCTCGGCCTTCGATCCGTTGTTCAGCGGGTGCTGTTACCAACAGAATACCTGGATCAGATTCGGGGACTGGATCGGTGATGGGCTGATGGCGCAAGGCCAGAGCCTTGCGCCATCAGCCAGCCAACTACTTCTCATCAACATGCTTAACTCCCCAATAACAACCTCAGTTTTTGACCTGTTCAAAGTCGGGCCGGGACCGTCGAGTTCACACACGATTGGACCAATGAAAGCAGCCTTCGATTTTCGGCAGCGGCTGGCTCATTTACCGGTTGAGGTTCAGCAACAGGCTAATGCCATTCACGTTCACCTGTACGGCTCATTAAGCGCAACGGGCAAAGGTCATGGTACAGACCGCGCTGTGGTAGCTGGACTATTGGGTTGGCAACCCGAAACGACCGACCCGGTAGCCATGCTGAAGTTGCTGCGTGACCCAGCCATTTTGTACCCTATTCCAATTGGTGAGCAAACGATTGACGTTGGTCATCAGCAGATTCACTTCGAGCGTGTTCGTTACGATTCACCATACCACAACACAATGGTAATCAAACTCAAGTCGGGCGAAGAGGTGCTCACGGAAGAGGAATATTATTCCATTGGGGGCGGGTTCATCATTCGTAAAGGTGAGCCAGAAGCTGCTGGTGCCTATTCTGTACCCTATCCATACAGTACAATGGCTGAGTTGAAAGCACAGCTTACAGCCAACAGTATTTCGCTGGATGAGCTGTTGATGGCGAATGAAATGGCGCTCACAGGAAGAAGCCGCGCCGAAGTTAACCAGCGAATTGACCAGATTCTGGACTTCATGCACAAGGCTGTTAAGCGCGGACTCAAACATAAAGGGGTATTACCGGGCACGATTAAACTGAGTCGGAAAGCGCCAATTCTGTTTCAGCAAGCTAAGGGGATGAGTCAATCGTCAGACAGTTTTCTCATTTTCCTGAATGCCTATTGTCTGGCCGCATCGGAGGAAAATGCGGCTGGTGGTATTGTGGTAACGGCCCCGACTTCAGGTGCGTCAGGCGTGATTCCGGGGTTAACCTTTCTGGCGAAACACCATTTTCACTACGACAAAGCGACCATGCGGGCGGGTATGCTGGCGGCCGCTGTTATTGGTTTTCTGGTTAAACACAACGCCAGTATTTCAGGTGCCGAGATGGGTTGCATGGGCGAAATTGGGACAGCCTCCGCAATGGGAGCTGCTTTCCTGACACGCTGTACCCAATCAATGGCGGATATTGGTCCCATTGAAGCCGCTGCCGAAATCGGCATAGAACACCACTTAGGCATGACCTGCGACCCAATTGGCGGTTATGTTCAAATCCCCTGCATTGAGCGCAACGCTATGGGCGCCGTAAAAGCCTATAATGCATTTCTACTGGCAACATCAGGAGCGGCTTCCTTCCAGAAAATTTCGCTCGATGCCGTCGTCAAAGTTATGAAGGCCACTGGCCGCGATATGTCGACAAAATATAAAGAAACGTCAGAAGCCGGACTAGCCCTCAGCGCAACGGAATGTTGAATATGGGGAGTAAAGGAGGAGAGGGAGGAAGGAGGAAAGGGCAGCTACTAATACCAACATTACTTCCTTTTTCTCCTTCCTCCCTCTCCTCCTTTACTCCCATCTTTAAACAATTCCACGTGTTTAATGCGTTTTTAATAAATACGCTTATAAACGCGGCATTACGTTTACTTATGACCAATATATACACACCCCAGCAGCAACGCATTTTGCTTATTACAAGCCTGATAATTATTGCAGGTTTCATTATTTACGGCTTAAGCGGCTACATATCGGCTTTTCTGGGAGCGGGTATTCTTTACGTCGTTTTCCGTCCCTGGTTTACGGCGCTGGCCATTAAACGAAACCTGCAATAAT
>CAXTJJ010000419.1:0-5612 GCA_964244155.1 uncultured Spirosoma sp. | reverse complement strand
TAATGATAAGCACTCATTTTGACCTTTAGACCAAACCCGTTTTGACTGCCGTTGACACTCGGCAAAGCCAAGCGTCAACGGAGTCTGTTCGCTATTGTAAAGAAATATGGATATGAAAGCTAATTGCCTGATTCTGCTTCCCCCCGTTGACGCTTGGCTTTGCCGAGCGTCGTCTATTCTTTGGGGCCTCTGGCCCCTGCGGTGCTTTACGGGAAAGGATAGCTATCGGGTACGGTGACAACTACGGGCCAGAGGCCCTGAAGAATAATCGACACTCGGCAAAGCCGAGCGTCAACGGAGATTTTGGGGCTTTCAGCCTGATAAGAGCAACCCATTTTGACCTTGTAGGCTAAACCAGTCTACTATCTTTCACGAAAAATACGGATATGAAAGCTATTTACCTGATTTTGATTCTGCCCCTTTTTTTAACTGTGTCTTTAGTTTTTAAACGATTGATAATCCCCATCTCAGAAACCGATACAAACATTGCCATGTGTGGGGCTGGGGCAAATGGTCGTGTCGACCGGATGGAAAGCGGGAAGTTCATAACTCCTCTGCCGGGATGGGGAGATCATTCCTATCCAATTTCTACCAGGTCGGATAGTGCTCAGTTTTACTTTAACCAAGGCCTGACGATGTATTACAGCTACCACATGAAGGAAGCGATGGCTTCGTTTAAAGAGGTGGCTCGTCAGGATTCCACGTGCCCGATGGCCTGGTGGGGCCAGGCATTGGCGGGAGGTCCCTATTACAATTCGGCGCATTTGTATACAGTTCCCGCTGATATGCCCGCCATTCTGACCCGTATGAACGAGTTGGTGCCCAAGGCTAATGCGAAAGAAAAACGGTTGATCCAGGTGATGAACACCCGATATGGGTCTGCTGGGGAGGATCGCAAAAAGCTTAACCAGACGTATGCATCTGCGACCCGGGAACTGATCTCCGAATTTGACGACCCGGAAATTAAAATGTTGTATGTGGACGCCATTATGTTGATTCATGCCTGGGATTTCTGGACCCCTGAGGGGAAGCCCAAAGCCTGGACGCCGGAGATAGTCGACCTGACCCAAACCGTTCTGAAACAATACCCAAATCACCCGGCAGCCCTGCATTATCAGATTCATCTTACCGAAGCGTCTATCCAGCCCGAGGTAGCTTTGGCCAATGCCGATAAACTCAGGACGCTGTTGCCAGGTGTTGCTCACATGGTTCACATGGCCAGTCATGAATACCAGCGGAACGGCCTGTTTGAGCAAGGCGTGATGGTCAATGACAAAGCCGATGCCAATTTATTGATGTATGATTCGCTGGCAGCCCACCTGGGTCTGGTAAAACATTCTCCTCATTATTTTGCCGTCCAGACCTACTGTGCCCTTACCGGCGGCATGTATCAAATTGGCCTAAAGGATGCCCTTCGCTGCCGGAACTCAGTCGCGCCGGTAGCCGGAAATACCTACGATCAATACCTGTATATGCTGCCCTCGCTGACGATGGTCAGGATGGGTAAATGGATTGAAGTTTTAGCGGCACAGAAACCGCATGACGATTGGGCATATGCCATGCTGCTGGACCATTTCTCCCGGGGAATGGCACTGGCAGCCCTTGGCAAAACGGCCGAGGCACAGCAACACTTGCAACAACTACAGGCGCGGTTGGGCGACCCAATTCTTGAGAAGCGACGCGTTCCGTTCAACGCCCCTCTTCCAATAGCTCGCATCGCCGAACATATTCTGAATGCTTCTCTGCTTTTTGCTCAAAAAATGCATGATCCGGCGTTGGCGGCTCTCAATCAGGCCATTAGCCTTGAAGATCAACTGATCTATACGGAACCTAGTGACTGGCCGCTCCCGGCCCGACAGTTTTTGGGTGCTTACTTGCTTCAACTGAAAAAGGGAAAAGAGGCAGAAACTGTATACCGGCAGGATTTGGTGGATAATCCCGGCAATGGCTGGTCTTTAGTGGGACTTCACAAAGCGCTGAGCCTTCAGGGAAAACGGGCTGAACTTCCCCGGATTGAAGCCGGTTACAAAACCGCCTTTTCGAAAGCTGAGCGTATTCCAGCATCGTCTGTTTACTGATTGGTTACTGTTGTCTGTACTTCACACGCCGTATTTTCAAGATAGGGCGTGTGAAGTACAGCGTGTATGATGGTCAAGCTAACGAGAAGCTTCATTTGTTACAGCCTGTAATTTTGCTAATGCGGTTTCTCATTTTTTCCGGAGCAGATTTGTACGAAAGTGGACCCTATTTGTCCGCTATCGTACAAGATACAAACTGGCACGTTTGTGTAAGCAGTTGATTATTAACTAGTTAATTCTATTGGCATACTTGTTGGCATTAAGTAAATGAACTCAAAAATCACTTAAAACAACAACTTACTGCCATGAACAACTCACTTACATCCGCTTTTGCAAAAACAGTTGCCGCCCTCTTTTTTAGCGCTACACCACTGTTAGCCAATCCAACCAACCCAACAAAACCGGCTTCGTTCGACGCCAGCGTTTACGTCACAGTGAACAATACGATTAAACTGGCTGTCGACAAAACAACCGCTGAGTCGCTCAGAATTAGTTTACATGAAGTCGGCAAGGGCGACGATTTGTTTAGTAAACTGATCGGCAAAAAACAAACCAATGCTCGTTTACAACTCAACGTGGATGAACTGCCGAATGGCGTTTACGAGTTGGAGATCAAATCGGCAAGTGGTGTCCGCATCGTTAAACAAGTCCAGCTTGGCACCGTGACGCCGACAGTACCTACAGGGCGTCTGGTTGCTATCAGTTAAATCAATCTGTGAATTACCTCAAACCCCTAAAGGGTCTTTGCTCGACTATTCTCGACTTAAGCCCCTTTAGGGGTTGAGGTAATTCACAGACTAGAGCACATTTCTCAAGTATTCAGTAGAAGCAAGTTCACCCAAACTTCGGCTGTTGCTTAAGTGCAAAGTTGACCAGTAGAATCAACACAGGCACCTCAATAAGTGGCCCGATAACAGCGGCAAAGGCCGCACCCGAGTTAATGCCAAAGACCGAAATAGACACGGCAATGCCCAACTCGAAGTTATTGCCCGCGGCTGTGAACGCCAGCGAAGTGCTTTTGGGATAGTCTGCTCCGGCCCGTTTCGCGAGGTAAAAAGCCGTGAAAAACATAAGACCGAAATAGATGACCAGCGGCAGTGCAATCCGCAGCACATCGCCCGGTAGTTCTAACACAAGTCGGCCCTTTATACTGAACATGACCACAATTGTGAAGAGCAGAGCAACCAGCGTAATAGGACTGATAGCGGGCAGAAACCGTTTTTCGTACCATTGATGCCCCTTCCAGCGGGTCAGCAGCCATCGTGACAGCATCCCCGCAATAAACGGGATACCCAAATAGACAAAAACGCTTTCGGCAATCTGACCAATGCTGATGTCGACCGCCATGCCCGGCAATCCAAACAAAGGCGGTAGGACCGTGACAAAAATGTAGGCATAAACCGAATAAAATAGCACCTGAAACACACTGTTAAACGCCACCAGACCGGCTACGTATTCGCGATCACCGAGGGCCAGGTCGTTCCAGACGATGACCATGGCAATGCAACGGGCAATGCCAATCATGATCAGGCCGGTCATGTATTCGGGTCTGTCGGGTAGTAACAGAACGGCCAGCGCAAACATCAAAACCGGCCCAATGAGCCAGTTCTGGACCAGCGAAAGAATCAGGATTTTCCGGTTTCGGAATACCTGGGGCAATTGGTCGTACCGAACTTTGGCCAGGGGCGGATACATCATCAGGATGAGTCCAATGGCGAGCGGGATACTGGTCGTTCCCTGTTGGTAAGCGTTCAGCGATTGTTCGATCTGGGGAAACAGATTACCAAGCAGAATACCCAGTGCCATGGCACCAAATATCCAAAGCGTCAGATAGCTGTCCAGAAAGGAAAGCTGTCGTTTTGCGGGTTTGCCCGTTAGCGTTTCGGTGTTCATGCGGCTACGGACTGGGGTAGCCGTTCGTTAATGAACTGCTCGCAATACTGTTTGATCTGATCCCGAACGATGCGAAACTGGGCCAGCCTGTCGCCCTCGGGTGCATGAGAAGGATCGGCAAAACTGTGGTGAATGAGTTGCGCCGTTGAAGGGAAGTATGGGCACTGCTCACGGGCGTTGTCGCAAACGGTAATGACGTAGTCGATGGGCTGATTCACGTATTCATCGACGTGATTAGACGTATGGTGCGAAATATCGACGCCGTCTTCGGCCAGCATCTGAATCGCCAGCGGGTTGACACCATGCGGGGCCACTCCGGCACTATACACCGCAGCGCGGTCTCCCGCAAAATACTGAAGGTAGCCGTGGGCCATTTGCGACCGGGCCGAATTGCCCGTGCAGAGAACTAAAATTGAGGTCATTTTATTGGGGTTTAATCAATTCCAACTTGTTTGCTGCGTCGTTCGAGCAGTAAAATATTACGCCAGATACCAGCGCGTTTGCCAATCCGGTATATATTAATTGTAATATTACGATAGGTTCGGGCTAGGTGTGGTCAGTAGTAACTCAGTAACCAACAACCAATCAGCAACAACTTTTCTGAGCGACGAACGAGTCGAGTACTTCGCCAAACAGTTGCCGGGCTTCTTCCCAAACAGGGTCGTTGATACAGTAACAGACGCGGGGCGGGTCGATGCTGCCCTGAATAATGCCAATACGCTTCAGCTCCTTCAAATGCTGCGAGACTGTAGCCTGAGCCAGCGGTAACTCATCGACTATATCGCCACACACACAGGCTTTTTTCTGGGCCAGTAACTGCAAAATGGCCACGCGTGCCGGATGCGCAAACGCTTTGGCCAGATCGGCCATGCGGTTTTGCTGGTCCGTAAAAATTTCGGTTTTCGTCGCTCCCATGTGCCAAAGGTAAAAAGAAAAATATTAATCGTAATATTACGATGATAAGTCTGTGAATAAATTTTTAGCTTAAGCTTGTGCGCTGACAACCGGATAATAAAAGGCCATATGAAAGCCAGTAAGCTACTGATTATCTTGTAGTAAACGGTTTTTGTACAACCTCTCACGTTTAAATTCCTCACACCATGTTTATTCTCGTTCACGCGTTTTCCCGGTTAGCAAGTCCCGGTCTGTATGTATGGCGGCCTGATGTTGCCGGTAATCTGGTCGCCCCGTTGACGGATAACCGAACTAGCGGCTGGTCGACGTTTCAAGTGCTGCTTGATCCGCAAATCAAGACACTTGTTCAATTTAAACTGGCTGGTCGTGACCCGGAAGGTAAAGGCGTTGATTGGGAACTGGACGACTACAACCGCGAGCTGAAGCGCTTACCTGATGATACCTTCCCGCCCGAGATTTGGGTATTTCACAATACCCGACGGGTGCTGGAGTTCGATCCCTTATTGGCTGCACCACAAAGCCGCTTAACGGTGCATCTGGTCACGCTGAATCGTTACCGCGAAAGCCAGCTTTGCCTGCATGATGCCGATGGACACGAGGTTCGTTTTGAACCCAATCCACCCGATAACCTTGGTCCGGTTTTCAGCCTTACCCTGACAGGCTTACGGCAGCCGTTTTTCTATTTCAAATTCGTTAAGGGCGATAAAGATAAGGACGGAAACAGAA
>CAXTJJ010000418.1:0-5615 GCA_964244155.1 uncultured Spirosoma sp. | reverse complement strand
ACTGGCGACCATAGGCCTGCTTTACCGATTCAAGAAATTGCCCGAACTGAGTGTTATTGGTGGTGCGGCCATTATTGGTTTGCTACTTCGATACGTTGGCTAACGTGGCCACCGTTTGCATTTTCCTATAACATTTAATAGCCATACAACAGTCGTGACATGATGCACGCTGAATACAGTAGTTTATAACTACAAAACAACAAAGCGCACAGAGACCCTACGGAGGTGCTTGTTTCCCCAATAGATCTCTGTGCGATTTGTGACTCTGTGGTTGAATTTTTTATCGACTAGCCAATTGACGCGAATAATGGCTTTATATTGGCTCCGATTTGATTTATTCAACCCATTAGTCAAGTTTCTACAAGACTAACCTGGTAAATTAGTTCGCTACTTGAACCGGTATTTCTGTCTCGGCAACTGCCCGTCCAATCTGATAGTTCAGGTAAATGCGTTGATCATCCAGGAAAAAAGCTAGATCGCCCGTTTGCTCGCAGGTGAAAAACGCACCGTTTGAAAAATAGCCCGTTCCTTGTCCGAAGTAGCGGTTCAGTCGGCTATCGGTGAATTGTGTAGCGAAATCGGCTAATGTACCGGGTAAACAGGCGCGTAGCCAGACTACCAGCGACGTGATGTCCTGTATCTTTCCATGAACGCCAACACCTTGCCAAAAGTCAATGCGATGACCGGCTTGCTCCGACTGAATGAGTAGGTCATTGACGAGCATAATTAACTCGGCAAAGGCTGCTTTCCAGGGACCATCTTCCGACGATTCTTTCTTGAATAAGGGCGAATCCAGTAACGCGTGAACACGCGTCAGGCGGTCTGTGTCTGTTGTCATAGTCGTGGTGGGTTTATAATAACTACTGGTCATTAGGTTATTGGTTATTCAGGAAGGTCTGCCAGCCATTCAATAACCTGATAACCAATAACCTAATGACGAATGTATCGTCCAGATGACTAGGGTCGGCTATTGTTAACTGGAAGTAAAATAGGCCGGAATGTGCGATTACGTTCATCACTCCACTGAATGACCTGAATCATACGGTCTAAGCCGTCAACGAGTTGTTTGATTATTGTAGTCATGTTCTTTACTGGGTAAGTGTATGTTATGAACTAATGAATAAGGGTATTGTTAGACAGGAAGTTAAACTGGTAACATTGCTGTGAATAACCGCTAAAATTTTGTTAAAAACGTGGTGTAGAACGAAGCTGATTTACACCAACTGCCAGTAAACCAAGGAAAGCGTAGAGAGTGCAGGTCATGTCGTGCTTCTGGAAACATTTCGACCAATTGCCGATAAGACAGCACATACCATGAGGGGCGTCTATACGTGAACACAGTTGTAGACAAAATGATTACAACTCTTTTAATGAAGTCGTTGACAAGTTCTGAATTTTACTGGCTTTTATTGCTCAACGTGCTACTGTTCAGGCATTTGTCGGCGTGGAAAAGCAATGATTAATTGTAAACTCTATTAAAAAAAGTATTAATTCGTTGCTGGTAGATCTTGGTTGCTTTTTTTGTTCGCTCCGCCTTTTGAATAGTACGTTCACTTGTCAAATGGCAATCCCTTCTTTTGTGCCTACCGATCGGATATAGGTGGCCGCTTTTTGGTAGTCTTCAGTTGTTGACAAGTGCTCCATCATTAGCGGAATGTCCTTTAGTTTACTGAGTTCGTTTAAATACACTCTATAGTCCATCTGCCCTAAACCCGGACGGCATTCCACCAATTGGGGCGTATATACTTCTTCTTTCAGAATGATGTCTTTGCCATGACAGCTCCGAATGTGCGGACCTAACTTTTGGAAGCATTCTTTAATTAAAGCTGCGTTGCTGTAAAATAGCTGCGGGCTGGCAATAATATTCATGGGGTCCAGATGCACGGCGAACCGCTTGTTGTCAATTGCTTTAAGTAGGCGCACATACGAATCGACAGAATCCGGGTAACTCCAGGGCATTAGTTCCAGCGCGAAATAAGTCCGCGTAGGCTTTACTTCATTGATAATTCGCCGGGTAATGTCTACGATCTGATCAAACGTTTCTTTGGTCAGGTTGTCTTTGTGCGGTCCGGCCCATTGGACGGGGTTTTTAGAACCACTGATGTTGACACAACAATTTGCGCCGATGGCTTCTGCCAGCGCTAAGGAATCCACGCATTTTTTGAACGCCGTTTGAGCAGTGGCCGAATCGGCGCTCAGCGGATTGCCCCACGCGCCCACTTCGGCAATAACGATGTCAGCTTTTTTGGCCGCGCTTTCGTAAGCCTTGATCTGATCGCCGGGCGCATCCGTTTTGAGCGGACAATAAGCAGCCCGGTAGCCATATTTTTGTAGCGATGCTATCCATCCAGCGGGACCATCGTACTTATCGAATAGAGGGCCGCCTAAGCGGATAAACCGATTTTCAGCTATGAGGTCAGGCAGGGAAGAGGTTAGCCCAAGGAGCGAAGCGGCTTGCACCGTTTTTTTTGTGAAGGCTCGGCGATTCATGGTTAATTGTGTGTGTTAAAGTTGCTGTATCTGCGGGCTTTAGCCCATGAATACATTTTACCAGGATAACTTCACCAGCGATACCCCTTGCGTAGGCAACAGGAACGGCAGGTTGATTTCACCGTTTTTGATCGTAATCCACGTTGGCGAGGTAAGCAACTGTAGCTGTCCTGCCCTTTCCAGCTCGGCGACTTGCTCGGTCGTTGGCGATTTCGGGGATCCCATTTTCTTCCAGACTTCATAGGAATTGCTAAACTGCTGGTCGATGCGATAGTGGTGCACCAATACTCGCTGGGCAGGAATGCCTTTTAGCTTTATAGCAACCGGCGAATCCGGACCAATCACGTTGTCGTCGTGGTAATTCCAGACCATTACGGTTGCCGATTTACCGTCTTGGGCTGCCAACGCATTAATGTCCCGTTCGCCCCGAACACTCTCATTTTTGATTTTAGTAAAATCGTAGGCTAAGTCGGTGTTGACGTCCACACGATTGCCCCGCATCATACCAAACATGCGGAACACATTCAGCACTGGCTTATCGACGCCGTTGGTGGCCAGATCCCGAAACCCCCGGAACCAGGGCTGGTCTTCGAACTCAAATGCCCAGGTCACGGCACCTAACAGATTTACACCGCGCGCTTTCGCCAGATCGTATTTGCGGGCAAAGGCTGCCGCTGTATAACTGGAATACATAGTGCCGTTTCGATAGGCATTTTGCGGGTGCAAATCTTCCGAACAGGCGGCACAGCCTTCCGGGTCCGACTCGCCAATAATAATAGGCAGGTTCTTTAGGGTAGGGTAGGAAGCAACGATCTCGAATCCTTTGTCTATGTCGCGAAATTGTGTTCCCATGTTCATCTGCACAACCCCGTTGATCAGTTTCGGGGCGCCCTTGGCATGAAAGGTAATGAAGTCGATGGGTGCTCCGGTTTTGCCGGTGGCTGCATTGGTGCCGCTGACAATGTGGTCCATAAACGTCCTGAAAAATTTGGCTGAGCTTTCACTGCCCGGCCCGGTTACCTCAGGGCCGCCCATTTTTGCGGTCGGCAGTGCCCGTTTGACCGCGTCGGCGGTGTAGTCGTATAGTTTACTGTATTCCTCGACGGAGCCTTTCCAGTAACCAATGTTTGGCTCATTCCACAACTCCCAGTACCAGCTTTCCACTTCTTTCTGGCCGTATCGTGCTACTGAGTGCTTAACCCACTGATAAACCAGTTCACTCCATTTTCTATAGTCCTTAGGGGGATACGCCCAGCCAGTATATATGTCGTTATATTGATTACCCGGCCCCCAGTTGTGTTTGTAGGGTTCGGGTTTAGTCGACATGGCTTCGGGCATAAAGCCGATCTGGGCAATGGGTTTCATGCCCCGTTCAATGTACGTATCGAATATTTTATCGACAATGGTCCAGTTATAAACGGGATTGCCGTTTTTGTCTTCAGTATATGCATTGGTCGAGCCCCATTTAAGGGCGGCTTTTCCATCGCCTGTAACCAGCAGGCTATGCGCCCGAACATATACAGGTACCTGACTTAGATTAGCGATCTCGGACAAGAGTTTCTTGCCGTCCTTCATATATGTATAGTTCGGCTCGTCGTAGCCAAACCAGGCCCATATAGGTTTTAAAGGTTCTTTTGATTTAGACAAGTCAACCCGAATTTCCACCGGTTTAGGTTGCGCCATACTGACTGTGCTTCCCAGGGAAATCAGCGTAAGTGCAGTAATGACAAGTGTTTTAAAACTGTGGATTTGTATCCAATCGACCATAAGCGTATAAGGGGTAACGGGGGCTGAGCTAAATTCATACACCTGAGTAGTAGCCAGCTTATGAATTCTGCCTGGTAAAAGGCACCAACACTAGAGCGACTACTTTAGGAAGGTCAGTTAATTAATGCTCAATTATTCTGCGATGCAACTCAGTCTGCTGTTACATCCCAATTAATGTAGGGTCAACCCCGGCTCAATATTCTGTATTATTTAATCTGATGTAATTACTTAGTATGACCTTTTGCTAGCGCTTGCTTGTGAGATTTAATTAACAATTTACTAAGTACTTGATAAGGTAAAATTACTCAGTAAAGTATAGTTTTTTGTGAATTTAACAGTCCATTTTTAATAACAATTTCAACTATTAAATCCGGTCAAACTTATTGCAGTAATTAGATTATTCGTTGTTATATATTCACTATTATGAGATTAGGGCTTTGTCAATAATACCTTACTTATTGTTTTAATGACTAATTAATGGCTTCTCATTGTTTTATTCTAGTATACCTTTTTGATTTGTTAACGATTTCAACTCTCAAAATCCTTATTTCAACCTTAAAAACTGGTCATTGATACTCTTTTTTTTCGCCATACTATAGCCGTTCGCAAACTTAGCATTGTTGGTTTTTCGATTTATTTAACGAGTGGATAAAAAAGCGTACCTTATGATAGACTACTATAGTCTCTATTATTAAAATGTTTTAATGCCAAAGTGAAAATACAAACGTTATGAATTATTATTTTTATGCCTATCTGCGAAATCCTAAAGTAACGCTTCATCGGGGAAACTGTCGCTTTTGTAATGATGGAAAAGGTATGCAGCCCAAGAAGCTTGGCTATATAACTGGCCATTGGAAAGGGGCTTATTCAAGCTTTGAACTTGCTCTGGAAGCGGCCCAACGAATAAGTCAAAGGTTTGGTATAGAACCTGTTTATTGTCAGCGTTGCCTGCCACCAAAGACGGAAGTGTCTTGATAAATGAGCTATCCTTAGCCAACAAGACATATTCTTCATAAAACTCAACACCTGTTTTGCCAAACGGCCAACCTCGGAGGACGTACGATTCTGCCTATGACTTTAGAAAATCATCAGGCGTTGAGCCGATGCACTAAGACTTACCGGCCAGTAGAACTTGCCTGCTATTTTTGAAAAATTCGATTAGGTTAGTTTGGTGCAAATGATTATATTTTTTGAGATGTCAGCTTATACTTTACATTGTATTGTTTTTTGCTGATCGGAGCAGAATTTTTTCAAATACATGAGTAATTATGGCTAAGTAGTATTACTTTTTTTACAGTGCTAGGTCCTATTTTTCAACAAATTAGCCTGGCTCAAAAATCAGCTTTTTTACGTAAAAA
>CAXTJJ010000417.1:0-5647 GCA_964244155.1 uncultured Spirosoma sp. | reverse complement strand
GTAACCAGCACAACGCCATTAGCCCCCCGCGCTCCGTAGATGGCCGTGGCGGTCGCATCTTTCAGAATCTCCATTGAGGCTACATCGTTCGGGTTTATATCTTCATAGCCACTCGAAACAAAATCAAGAGTCGTTCCCAAATTAGCCGGACGGTTGGGTGAAAGCTCGTATCTGCCGCCTATCATTGGAATTCCATCGACTACGTATAAGGGATCGTTACCGGCGTTGAACGAACGACGTCCCCGAATCCGAATGGTTGGTACAGAGCCTGGACGGCTACCCGACTGAGCCACGTCTACACCCGCCACCCGGCCCTGCATGGCCTGTCCAATATTAGTAATGGGCTGTTCGGTAATTTGCTTCGGCGTAATCGACGAGATAGCTCCTGTTGTCTGGCTTTTTTTCTGAGAACCGTATCCAATAACAACTACTTCGTTCAGAGCACGGGTATCGGTAATAAGCGTCAGGTTGAGAGCTGATTTGTTGCCAACCGTCAACTCCTGACTAACAAAGCCGACAGCCGAGAAAACCAGTACAGCCTGGTTGCTGGGTACGCTGATGCGGTAATCACCGTTGGCGTCGGTAGTGGTACCGCGAGTGGTACCTTTGACCGCAACACTTACGCCGGGCAGCCCGGTATTATCATCGCCTGATAATACTTTACCTGAAACAGAGCGCTCCTGAGCTGGGTTATCTACCTTACTCTTAACTGTGGGTGGCGCACTGAACGCCGGTTGGCCTGCCAGCGTGAGTGCCGACAGGACAAGCAGAGGTAACCACGATTGTCGTGGTGGTTGGGTAATTGTTATCTGCATTAGTAATTAGATTAGATTGGCGTAAAAGTTAACTGTTAAGGTAAAGACTTGGCCGAGCTGCTTGCCACCTCGATGGAGTCGCCGGGTTTGAGCCGAATTGGAGTTTGATGTTTTAGCAGTAAATCCACCCGACCCGATGTCAGCGCAATACAGGTACCTTTTGGGCGTTGGCGAACCCGGAAAATGGTGCCCAGTGCTTCAATCGTAAGTCCAGCTGTATGCACCCTGAACAGGCGGGCCGATGACGTATCGGTACGGTGAGTAATCGAGAAATCGGCTTCTCCGTTTAACCACACGGCTCTTGGGGTCTCATCGGTCCATCGGCGCGCATAATGAACGGAACTATTGGGATACAGCGTCATTTTGGAATCATCGGGCAGACGGATCTGTCGGGTTTGTCCGGCAGGCGTACTAATGCTTCGTATTGATTGGTTAGGCCCATACTGCATCCATAATGCCCAGCCAATAAGTGACACAACACCAACGGTTGCAAGCACTGTCCTGATAAAATACCACCACCCAACAACGGCCCGAACATCGGGTTGCAGCGGGCGAACGTCCTCCATTGTTTGAAGTGATTCGCGAATTCGTCCCCAGACACTTGAAATATCATCGGCTGATAAATTTGGTAAGTAGGAGCGACTCCCTGTTCGAATCAATTCACGTGCTAATTCAACTGTTTCTTCCTGGTATGGATGATTTGATAACCATATAGTCCAATACGATGCTACCTCTTCGTCGTTGGGGTACTTCACCCAGCGTACAAACAGGTCGTCGAGGGCGAATTCCTCAGCGCTATAGACAGAATATGACTTATAAGACACGGTATATAACTGTTTCGTGTAAGTCAAAGCGTTAGGAATAGGGGTTTCTACTTATTCGAAAACTTTGATGAATATCAAAAAAAAGTCTTACTGAATAAGTGTAGGCTTTATGGATTTTTTGGTGATAATGAATTTAGTTTTTGTGAATACCTTTATAAATACCTCTTGTAAGCTTGTAAATAATAGTAGACAATAGAAAGAAAAAATCTCCTTTTTTTTATGCAAGCGTTACCGGGAACGTTCCCGAAAGGTAAGACTGGAAGATTTTGTTGTATGAAAAGGAGTTTATCTCACACAAAAGGTATAATCAATGTCTGAATTAATTAAAAAATTTAATTAACTTAAATTGTATTAATCTCATATAATGCTTTATTGACAGGACGATGTTACCCTTAGACAATAGCTCAAAATACAATACTTTATGTATAAAATTGAACAATTATGCTTTATCTCTACAGGATTACTAGTGAATATATATTGTTATTTTAGTCAAATAGGTTACGTTGCAATTGGAGTTTTAACCATTGTGGCAGTTATCGGTTATATTCTCATCGACATGATGAGAAACATACACCAATTCCGACGGTTGCCTCTGGCCTATCTTTTACAGATAACGTGTTTATTAGCAGTGTTAACCTTGCTATCCGAAAAAGGGGTCGCTCAAACGAATCTGCAACCATCCGGTAAGGCTACAGATACAACGTTGGCTCAGGCAACCAAGCCTAAGTCATTGACATTTACGGCTTCTACCGATCAGCGGTTTTTCTTCTTCAATGATACCCGAACCGAAGACAATCGGCTGGTGCCGGTGAGTGTTTATGGGATAAGAGCGGGCTTCTTATTCCCACCCCAGCATAAGCGATCTGATTTAAAAGGAGGGAGATCCGCTAGTTTTAAAGCGGGGGCAGGCTTTTATTTTGTGAACCAGCGTCTGGATCGTCCGGGGCTGCTGCCCAACACATCGGAGTCTGTTACACGCCATTTGCGTATCGCAACGGTATATTATGAGCGATATTTGCTCCGGCGAAAAGCCTTTGAAGTAAGTATGCCTGTTGAGATTGGGTACGGACATTCCCGGTATGAAATCAACGATGATCTATCGAGCAGGCATGAAGTGGCCAGGGGTGTTTTTTTGCCGCTGGGCGTGGGGGTATCGGCAGCCTATCAGTTCCCAACCATACGCTGGCTAAGGCCATTACACTGGTTTGGGCTCAATATTCTGACAGGCTACCGATTTATTCTGAAGCGCGATGTTCCCGAAAGTCAAATCAATTATACCGGCTTATATGTGTCGGTAGGGCCATCTTTTTTCCTCGAAAATCTGACTGCCGATGTAAAACGCTGGCGGCAAAAGCGGAAACGAAGTCGATCGTGACCCGGTAGCTAAATTTATTCTGAAACAGGAATACTTTCTTCCCAACGAATGCCCACTGCCTGTTCGATATCGGGGTGTAGGCTGATGGCTACCGGACAGGTGTGCGCAATTTTTTCGAGACGGGCACGGGTTTCACCATCAGGCAAATTTTCGGTCTGAAGAGTCAGGTCAATCTCAATCCGGGCGATGCGCCGGGGTGGTTGGCTGGTCATTATTTTTGTTACATCCAGCTTACTGCCTTTGAGCTCAATGCCGTCGCGTCGGGCAAAAATGGCCATCGTTGTGATAATACAAGTGCCTAGAGCATTGGCAACCAGATCAGTAGGAGAAAATGCTTCGCCCCGACCCTGGTTGTCGGTAGGGGCATCGGTGTTAATGTGTGTGCCCGATTGCAGATGAACGCAGTCGGTTCGTAACTCGCCAAGGTAGTCAATGTGAATCGTTGCCATAGTTAGTTTTTAAGTCGGTAAGTGGCTTCGCCTAAGTTGGTAAGTCGGTAAGTGGCTTTGCCTAAGTCGGTAAGTCAGTAAGTGGCTTCGCCTAAGTTGGTAAGTGGCTTTGCCTAAGTATTGTTCATGCCAGTCCGCCACTTGCCAACTTAGGCGAAGCTACTTACTAACTTACCGACTTAAACATATAAATAATGCTGTAGTTACGCTAATAGTTAAGTGCTGTTTTGTGAAGGAGCGCAAAAAGAGTATATTTAGTTCAGGATACTACGACAATGAAAACTATATACGTACTACTTGGACTTGTCTTGGGCACCTGGCTCTTGACAGGTCGTCAGGCTATAGCTCAAAAGGCTGACGTTGAAGATGATAACTATTCAACGATAACAACATTTGGCATCACCACAAATACGAATTCGGGTATTGTAGGGGGCTTTGCTTTCCGGCAGGCGAAACAGCTAACGAACTCCCTGTTTGGTATGCCCCAGTACCGGTATCTGAGTGTCGAACTGGTCAATGTGAAACATCCCAAAGAACTTCGCTCATCCATTAATAATGTTGGGTCGGGCTATCTGGATGGCAAGGAAAATTATTTATTCGTTTTACGACCCTCGTATGGACGGGAAGTGAAACTGTTTCAACGCAGTGCCGACGAAGGCATTGCCATCAGCGGAATTCTGGCGGCTGGCCCATCGCTGGGTATTATCAAACCGTATTATCTTGAAGTGTCTTACGGAAACCAAACCCGAACGGTCCCCGCATCGCAGGTAAACGGCTTTGCCACAGCTACGGGCGAAACCGTAACCGGAGCTGGCGGATTTTTTCAGGGTATTGGCGAGTCAAAACTTACGGTGGGGCTGCATCTAAAAGCCGCCCTGAGTTTTGAGTTGAGCGCATTCAGAAACAATACGACAGGACTGGAAATTGGTTTTCTGGCCGAAGCTTTCCCAAACAAAATTGTTATCATTCCAAATCCGGATCCAGCCGGCAAGCGCGAAGACGGTAACCGCAGCTTCTTTACATCGGGGTACATCACCTTATTTTTCGGAAGTAAGAAGTAAGGGAGGAAAGGACGGAAGCAGGAAAGGGAGGAGGGAGGAAAAGGAGAAACGGTTTTTATCGTTCCGTCCTTTCCTCCTTCTTCCTTTTCTCCTTATTTCTGAACTTTACGTCCGAAAAACGAATTTTGCTGGAAAGGACTGGAGCTATGATTGAACTACCCGTAATACCCTCCGAACAACAACGTAACCGGGCGGGCGTCCCGAAGCGTCCCGATTGGCTTCGTGTTAAATTGCCTATCGGCCCTGAATATGCCAAAGTCCGTAAATTAGTAGACGAACATAAACTCCACACGATTTGCGAGAGCGGTAATTGCCCTAATATGGGTGAGTGCTGGGGAGCTGGTACGGCTACATTTATGATTCTGGGAAATGTCTGTACAAGAAGCTGCACTTTTTGTGCTGTAGCGACAGGTCGCCCCAATGAATATGACACCGACGAACCCCGGCGTGTGGCTGAAGCCATCATGCTGATGAAGGTTAAGCATGCGGTGCTTACATCGGTTAACCGGGATGAATTGAAAGACCGGGGTGCCGAAATATGGTACCAGACCGTTCGGCTTATTAAAGAAGCGTCGCCTGCAACAACCATAGAAACGCTGATTCCGGACACAAAAGGAAACTGGGAGGCCCTGGAGCGTATGATTTCCGCAGGGCAGGAAGTTGTTTCCCATAATATGGAAACCGTCGAACGGCTCTATCGCCGTGTTCGGCCGCAGGCTCGCTACGAGCGTAGTCTGGAGCAAATTCGCCGGACGAAGGAATACGGTCAACGGACCAAATCGGGTATCATGCTCGGTTTGGGCGAAACCTACGATGAAGTGGCGAAAGCAATGGATGATCTAGCTGCCAATGGATTAGATATCTTAACCCTGGGCCAGTACCTGCAACCAACCAAGATGCACCACGAGGTGATTGAGTGGATTCATCCCGAAACATTTGCCAGGTATCGGGAAGAAGGACTGAAGCGTGGATTGAAATATGTCGAATCAGGCCCATTGGTCCGGTCGAGTTACCACGCAGAGAAACATGTGAATGTGTAAAGAGTCAGTAAGCGGCTTCGCCTAAGTCAGTAACGGGGCCGCCCGTGCGGTCAGTAAGTGGCTGGCGCAAAAGTATTTTTTCA
>CAXTJJ010000416.1:0-5648 GCA_964244155.1 uncultured Spirosoma sp. | reverse complement strand
GATTACCCCGGCAAATACTCGTACCAGCGACACGACGCCATTCAACAACGGTCCCAGTGCACTTCCCAGACCGCCAATGATCGTGGCAATGGCCCGAAACGGAAACAGCAGAATCCGCGTCAGTGTGCTCTCATTGTTAGGCGTTTCGTTGATGTTCAGGTTCTGCTTGATGCTGTGTTCGATGTTAGACAGCGTAATGGGTTGACCCTGCATTTCCATTTTCTCAGTAAGTGTATTGGCCTGTGGAGCAATCATCCAAAGCACAATATAAAGCAGGAAGCCTACGCCAAAAAGCACGATACCCAGTACGAACAGCAGCCGAACAACCCCCGTGTCGATACCGAAATATGCGGCTATACCTGAGGCAACACCCCCCAGCACTTTATCTTCGGGGTTTCGGAAAAACTTTTTTACGGTTTTATCGTCTTCAATCGTCCCAACGCCTGGCAGGGCAATCCACATGGCAATGTAAACGATGAACGTGAAGCCGCTTAAGCCACCAAAAAAGTTATCCGGCCCATCTGATGCACCACTTAAAGCGGGTAGGCCAATAAACAGTCCTACAAATATTAAGCGCACCCAAACAACATCCATGTTGAAGTAGTGAGCCAGGCCAGCGCAAACCCCACCCAGCGTTTTCCGGCGCAGGTCACGTACTAATCGACGCGGTTCAGCATACGCACCCGTTGGCTGCGATGCTCCGGCACCAGCCGTTGGGTTATGTGGCGGATTTACTTTTGACTGCGCTCCCTTACCGGGGCCCTGCGCCGAATGGCGACCGCCATTAGTTACCAGCACCTCTTCTTCCTCGACGGCTTCGAAGTCGGCAACGGTACCCATTGCGGCAACCAGTTCATTGACATCCTCAAGTGAAACAACTTGTTTATCAGCGGCTTTAAGTTTGGCAAGCAACTTTTCGGCAATCCGGTTTTCGATGTCCGTTACAATTTCCTGACTGTCTTCATAGGTAGAGAAGTACTGTTGTACTGTTGTCAGGTAATTTTTAAGCTTATCGTAGCCATCCTCTTCGATGTGGAAGATGACGCCACTTATATTAATACTGATGGTCTTTTTCATTGCGGTCCGACGATTCGGTTTATGAATAGAAAAGGTTAAGCGTTGGCTGGAGGAATGGTTGGATCAGGCGAGGGTGAAACAGTAACGGCCCCATTCGTAATTTTTTTATGTAGTTCAACCTTCCCGACAATCGCATTAACGGATTCGGCAAGTTCCTGCCAGGTATCGTTGAGTGCTTCTAATGAATTACGGCCCAGATCAGTCAGGATGTAGTACTTACGCGGTGGCCCTGAGGTAGATTCTACCCATTTGTAATCGAGCAGACCGGCGTTTTTCAAACGGGTTAGCAGCGGGTACAACGTACCCTCCACAACCATGATTCTGGCGGAAGTCAGCTCGTCAAGCATATCGGAGGCATATATTTCACCCCGCGATATGATGTGCAAAATGCAGAATTCCAGAATTCCCTTCCGCATTTGCACCTGAGCATTTTCTATATTCATTGGTGTATATGATTTCGTAAATTTCCTGAATCAAAGGTACAATAAGGTACTATGCGATGCAAGGTACCTTTTATTTTTTATGCTTATTCAGGTATTAGTGGCGAAAAACGGGGATGAGTGGTTGATAAATGCCGTTAGTAGCTGTGATCCACGATAGTAAATGCGAAAATTGTATGAATGCATAACTGTGAATGCGAACAATTCTTGACTGTTCGTATTAGTGCTTCTATTTATCAGCATCAATAAGAAACATGGTATCTATAAGATTGCTTCTGCATTTGCTTGCTCCTCTAAGTAATGAGAGCAAAAATGTACGCTCTTAAGTGAAATTTGACGAAGCACAGATAAATTCACAAATTGTTTACTCTAAGCGCCCTTGGTTTTGCCCAATTCCCCAAATCATCTACGGTGCAGTATTGAAGTTTTTCTATATGTAAATTTTCCAATTCTATAGGGGGCATAAGCGCATATTCACTGCTCCGTGACGTTGCTTTTTAATACGCGAACAATCACCATAGCACTAGTGCTGTGCACCGCTACGCGTCTTACCAATACACTTGAGCTGCTGAGTCAAACCACAATGCTTACAGGAAACTGCTCCTAAAATCATGCACAATAATACTCAATTCAGCGCGACCGGGCCACTACCAATATCGTCTTATTAAACAACTTTTTAAGATTACTTCTAATTTCAGTTCAGTAAAAGACTAGCCTTTCCTTAATAGAATTTTAATCTCTTTTGAGAGTAAAGGTTCTTGTATTATCCTTTATTAATTTAATTAAAGTAATTAGTTGAAATAAATACAAAATTTTAGAGAACAAACACAATACCCTTATTAATTTATTCAGCCATTATTAGCTGGATGGTTAATAAAGATTATTAAAGAATATTTTAAGGTGTATTAAAACTTTTCCTGGTAACCCCTTCAGTCATTATGAAAAAAGCTGTGTCAAAAGATGAGTTAATCAACTGATTATGAGATCGTCTTAAGTTTATATTTTATTTGAACCTAGGAAAATCATGCCCTGATTTTCACAATTCTTTATGAACTTTAATATTTCTTTTACTCCTTAACTCAAAAACGTATGAAAACGAATTTACAGAAATCTATCTGTAGAATCAGGAAATTTACTCAGTTAATTCTGATGAATATTTTCCTGTTAAAACTACTTACTGTCAATGCCGGAATTCCTGGTTCGAAGGTGATGGCCGATATACCCATTACCGGAAAAGTTATCGACGCGGAAACGCAAACGGCGGTGCCGGGTGTAAATATTATCATTAAAGGAACCGGCACCGGAACAACAACAGATACACAGGGAAATTATAAAATTTCTGTGCCAAATGCTTCGGCAACATTGGTATTCAGTTTTGTCGGTTATATCAGTCAGGAAGTAAAAGTAGGTAACCAGAGCACGGTCAATATTTCGCTGGCACCTGATGCCAAAGCCCTTGGCGAAGTTGTGGTCATTGGCTATGGCACAGTGAAGAAATCAGACCTGACCGGGGCGGTAGCTACTATTAAAGGAGAGGAGCTGATGGATAAACCCGTACCCAACGTGTCGCAGGCCCTGCAGGGTAAAATAGCCGGTGTTGAAGTTAGCGTAAACAGCAACGCACCGGGAGCAGCCGCCAAAGTACGGGTTCGTGGGTTGGGGTCGATCAACTCGAATATCGACCCATTATACGTGGTCGACGGCGTGATTGGGGTGGATGGCAATTCCATTAATCCGAATGACATTGCCTCGCTGGAAGTGCTGAAAGATGCGTCGTCAACGGCAATTTACGGGGCGCGGGGGGCTAACGGGGTTATTCTGATTACAACCAAACGGGGCCGGTCAGGGGCTGCCCGGGTTACGTATTCCGGCGATGTGAACGTAAGCGATCTGTACCGTCACGTCAGAACACTGAATTCGGACGAGTTTATCCAGGTCTACAACCAGGCGTTCGCCAATGGCAGCAAGTTTGACCCCAATGGCGCGACCTGGACACCACTGGCTCCACTCGACCACGCCCATTTCCCGCTGCTGTTCGACACCAACAACAAGCCTCTGTACAACACCAATTGGGAAAAAGAGGTCTACAAGCCCGCTTTCTCCCAGAATCAGAATCTGAACATTCAGGGGGGGAATGATAAAACCGTGTACAGCCTGTCGCTCGGGTATCTGAACCAGAATGGCCTGATGATCAACTCCGGTTTCAAGCGGTACTCGGTTCGGCTAACGCTTGATAACAACGTGAACAAATGGCTGAAAATTGGGGGTACCATTTCAGCTATCAACAGCCAGCAAAAAGTAGTTTCGGACGGAAACGGCGGCTTGAACGTTCCCCGTTCTGTGGCAGAAGAAGTGCCCATTGTACCGGTGAAATACCCGGATGGTACCTGGGCGGGTAACAACGACATTGCGGGTCTGGAAGGTGCCCCCAACCCGGTCAACACCGCCACGAACCGATACACGCTCAATAATACGCTGCAAGCATTGGGCAATGTTTATATGCTGTTTCATATCACCAAAGACCTCGATTTCCGAACGGATTTGGGCTACAACGTAAATTATCAGAAAAACAACTTCTTCTCTTCCCAGAACCTGCCGCATATCTCGGCGGACCAGGGAGGGATAGCGGGTATCACAAACAACTCGACCCGGTACTGGCAATCGGAAAATTACCTGACCTGGAATAAAACCATTAATGAGCATCAGCACCTGACCGCGTTGCTGGGAGCTTCCTGGCAGCAGTACAACCAGGAGACTGCCTACGTGGAAACCCAGAACTTTATCGACGATATTTTTCAGTGGCACAACCTCGGTTCGGGTTCGGTAAGAAGCTCATCGACCTCATCGGATTACCAGTGGGCCATGAACTCCTACTACGCCCGGTTGAACTATAACCTCAACGAGAAGTATTTATTCACGGCCACTGGCCGCTACGATGGATCATCGAAGTTCGGGGCCAATAACAAATATGCCTTTTTCCCATCTGCCGGAGCCGCCTGGCGCGTGTCGGAAGAGGATTTCCTGAAAGGCAATAAGACCATTACTAATTTAAAAGTAAGGGCCAGCTACGGCTTATCGGGTAATCAGGAAATTGGTCAGTACCGCTCCATTGCGCAGATTCAGCCGACCAACACCGTTTTAGGTGGCGCACAGCAGTCGGCCTTGCTGCCCAGTTACCTGGGTAACCCCAATCTGAAATGGGAAAAATCGCAGCAATTCGATGCCGGGGTAGAACTGGGTATCGGCGAAGCCATTAACCTGACTGTTGATTATTACAACCGGGTCACCAAAGACCTGTTGTTGCAGGCCCCCATTCCGTGGTCGGCGGGTGAGCAAAATGCCAATGTCTACCAGAATATCGGCTCGGTCCGAAACTCGGGTGTGGAGGTGAGCTTAAACAGTACGAACATCCGGAAAAACAATTTTACCTGGACCAGCAGTGTCGTTTTTGCGTCGAACAGAAACCGGATATTGAAGCTTAATAACGGCAACGCGGATATTTTTCCCGGCCCTAATTTTCTGGGTCAGACCAACATTCTGCGGGTGGGCGAACCCATTGGCTCCCTGTGGGGCATGACCCGGCTAGGTACGTACGGTACCAATGAGGCCGATGAAGCCGCCAAGCACAACCTCAAGCCCGGCGACCGGAAGTACATTTACAATGCCGATGGCAGCAACTACTACAGCATCATTGGCCGCACAACACCCAAATGGACGGGTGTGCTGAGCAACACCTTTAAGTACGGCAACTGGGATCTCACCGCCGATATCCGCTTTGTGCAGGGTATTAATACCGCGGCCACGTTCAAGCATTCTACCGAAGACCGGCAGACGCTGGCCAACAGCCTGGCCACCGTGCTGGATGCCTGGACACCTGACCACCAGAACACCATGATTTCGCAGGTGCGTAACTACAAATTTGCGCAGGATTCGCACTTCGATACCTGGTGGGTAGAAGATGGCTCGTTCATTCGCGGGCAAAATTTTGTCCTGGGCTACAACTTTGCCAATTCTGCCTTACAGCGGTTGAAAGTGAACCGGCTGCGGGTCTACGCGAGTGTACAGAACCTGTTCATCATCACCAAATACAGCGGTTATGACCCGGAGGTAGACACGTTTAATTCGGGGTAT
>CAXTJJ010000415.1:0-5659 GCA_964244155.1 uncultured Spirosoma sp. | reverse complement strand
TAGTCACCATATCGGAATGCACCATCCGGAAAATAATCTGGAAGATGACGATAGTAGCACGATGACATTCCAACGCGATAGTTTTCGGAGCTTCCTGGCCTATTTTGGTCGGTTTTTCGTTATTGGCGTGCGTAATCTGCTCAATTATCTGCGGCAGAAAAATCGTCCTAAATTAGCTACCCGCGCACTGACCGGTGAAATTGTCTTTGGTGTTATTTGCATGTTGCTGTGTTTTGTTAGCTGGCCAGCTACGGTAGTGGTGTTTCTGCTACCGCTCTTTATCTATCGCCTTATTGCTATGCTTGGCAACTGGACACAACATGCCTTTGTTGATAGCGAGGAGCCCGGAAATGCTTATAAAAATAGCATTACCTGCATTAATGTGAAGTACAACAAAAAGTGCTGGAATGATGGTTATCACATTAGTCACCATGTTCGGCCTGCTATGCACTGGACAGAGCATCCAACGTTTTTCCTGAAAACGATCGATAAATATGCTCAAAATCAGGCCATTGTTTTCGACGGGCTGGATTTTTTGCAAGTTTTCTATTTTCTGATGCGAGGAAAGTACGATGTATTAGCCAGCAACATGGTCAATGTAAAAGGTGCTTTTATTGATGATAGTGATGCCATCGCACTTCTGCGTCGACGTACCCAACGTATTCCGCTAAAGCCGGAAGCGCCTGTGTTATCAGGAGTATCTGTTGCAGCAGCCTGAGCTTTTCTTATATATTGAAGCCACCCCGAATATAGAAACGTGCTATGTTCCGGGTGGCTTTAATGTGTAAAAACTGCCTGATTTAACTATTGCCGCCGTCAATTCGCTTTTCAATGATACGCTGAATATCTGTTGGAACGTTTGATAAGAAATCAAAGCCAGTAAGACTTTCCAGCGTATCGACACTAGTTATATAAGCACGCCAGGGCTTATCGGAAGCTGATTGATTGTTGGGAATGTTTACCGCAATGATTCGTGTATTTTCTGTAACTTGAAATGAGTTGTCGCTCGTGGTTGGTATGACGACTATTATTTTCCAAAGCGTAGCTGGAACCGCCAATTTGCCATTGGCCAGCGACGTTGCATACCCGTTCTGTCCAGTACCTCCCGTTCCACTCGCACCTGCTATCACATAGACGTCATTGCCTGTACTCATAAATTCCCGTGCATACTCTTCGACATATTTCCAGACTTCGCGGTTGTGTCGGGGTGCTTGTGGCACGATGTTGGTTAGGAGAAATGTAGCGGCATTGTCGGCTGGTGTTGCGTCCCGGTCGTCAGATGGACAAAGGTGCCCCCGGTCGAAACCAGTATTAGTATAATCGGAAGGGCGAGCGGCATACCAACCAGCGGGAAAAGACGCGTCGGGACGAAAATCATTAGTTCGGCGACTGTCTCCCTTCCAGACAGGACTCAGATGCCAGCTTACCCAATTGGCTATACCCCGGCTTCGATTATAGGATACAGTATATTGAGGGCGTGTAATGAGGTAATTGTTTGGGTCGCTGGCCGATGCCCGGCTCGGATTGCCGAGAGCGAGGTTGTCGGCTCGACTAAGTTGAATGGTCTGGCTACCGCTGGCTGGCGGTGACGGACGCACGCTAAGACAGCCCTGGAGCAAAACACCCAGACTAAAAGCGAAAGCAATACTTTTGAGTTGATTACGTCCTTGCATTGATTTTACTGACATTGTTACGGAACTTTGACAAACCATAAATGTAAGGATTCTCCAGTCAGCCTATTACTGAAACTGAGTATAGAACCACGTTAACCTAAAATAGACGAGTTATCTGCTGTTATGGCTAAAAAAAAGCAATCTTCAGGTTTTGAAAATTCTCGCCCCACCCCGGAGAGGCCAGTTGTTTCTAAACCTACTTTAACGACTCCAGCCGCACGCGCTGGTACAGCCCGTCCGGCTGAGTCACAACGACCTCCTGTGCGCCCTGTATCGTCCAGACCCACAGGTACATCGGCCGAGTTCGACTTGCCCATTAGCAAACGACCGGTTGAATGGTGGCCACCGGCTATTCTGGCCTTACTCGGTTTCGCCTTGTATATCAATACGTTTGGGCATCAGTATGCGCTCGATGACATTGCTGCCGTTGGCCAAAATCTGTTCGTAAAAAAAGGCATTGCGGGTATTCCTGACCTGCTTCGCACTGAATTCTGGCACTTTAGTAATATCTCGTTAGGTTACTACCGGCCTTTATCGCTCATTACGTTTGCACTGGAACAGGAATACTTTAAAGATAACCCGAACATTAGCCATATGATAAATGCCGGTCTCTATGGCCTGACGGGACTGGTGATTGGCGTACTGCTCCAAAAATGGCTGACGAACCAGACCATCACGGCCTTTTTGATCGGATTGGTTTTCATGGCGCATCCCTTGCATACTGAAATCGTTGCGAACATTAAGGGTCGTGACGAAATCTTAAGTTTTCTGTTCATCGCGTTAATGCTATTGGCCTATTGGCGGTATCTGGAAACCAAGGAGTGGGGCTGGATTGCAGGGGCTTGCGTATCACTTTATCTGGCGTTTCTGTCCAAAGAATCATCTATTGTTAGCCTTGGGCTGATTCCAGCTATGCAATACTGGTTCGCTCGTCGTAATGTGTGGCAGTCGATGATTAGCCTTTGGCCGTTCTTGATTGTAGCAGCTCTGTTTTTCTACCAAAAACAAAAGATGATTGGTACACTGAGCGGCACACCACCGGTTGACTGGGCTAACTACCCATACGCCATCGAGAAGACGCAAAAGTCAACCATGTTTAAGTTCCTGGAGTATTATATTCGCTTGTTGATTTTGCCGCATCCACTCGTTTACGACTATTCGTACAATGTAATACCATCGGGTGGCAAAGGGGATTGGTTAACCTGGGCGGGCTTCTTTACGTTGCTTGGCCTACTCTGGCTGGGCTGGAAAGGCTTTATGAAGCGCACACTTTGGGGTTTCGGTATATTCTGGTTTTTTGTCACAATGGCACCAGGACTCGGTTTTATCTGGATTCGGGGCGGCATTTTCGCTGAACGTTTTTCGTATGCAGCGGTGATGGGTTTTGGCTTTGTGTTGATCTGGGCTCTTCAGAAATACCTGGTTCGTAGACCGGCCGAACCCGTGGAAAACGGCGGCCAACCTTCATTCGCGTTGGCTCGTTATGCCCCTTTACTTGGGCTAATGGCTGTGGTGACAGGACTGTACTCGTTCAAGACGGTGGAGCGCAACCGCGATTGGGAAAATAATTTTGTGCTTTTCAACTCGGCCTTACCCTATGCACCAAACAGTTGCCAGGTACAGCGGCACGTAGCCAATGAGTGGATCGAGAAAGGTGTAAAAGACCGTGCTAAAGCCGATTCAATCGCCAACGCTACAAACGCCATCAAGCCAAAACCAACACCTGAGCAGATTAAAAAAGCGCAGGCGCTGATTGATATAAACATCGCAAACGCCAACAAACATGGCCGGTGGGCAATCGATCACCTACAGGAGTCGACCCGAATCTATCCTAATTTTGGTGAAGCCTATTTCTCGATGGCCTATGTATTCCAGAAAATTACGCCTAATGTCGACTCCGCCAAGTATTACTACAAGCAGACGATCCGGGCCGCTAACGCCTATGCGCCAGCCTACAATAACCTTGGAGTGATCTATCAAGGTGAAGGCTTTGCCCAAAATAACCGGCAAAAACTACAGTTGGCGTCGTATTACTACAACCGCTCGATGGTTGTGAATCCTGCCTACGTAGACGGACAAAACAACCGTGCAAACCTAATGAAAGCGACGGGCCTGGATGTGCAAGTCCTGCCTGATTCGATTATCAATAAATATTGATCGTGAACCAAACCTATAAGGTTTCAAAAATCTTACAGGTTTATACGAAAGAGCCCGCTTCTACGCTAGAAGCGGGCTCTTTCGTGTATTTTATGATTTGTCTGGTGCATTGAATTCCGCACCTCCAGGCATCCGAAAGCTTAAGGAAACTGGCCCAGATTTACTGCTGGAGATGAATATACTGATGAAAACGACAGGCAAGATAAATTAAAAGCAGCCGTCTGACGAGCAGTCACGAAGACAGTTAGTCTCCTTTCCGAATCAGTGTGATGGCTTTTTCGAGAAGTTCGTCGCGCCCGGACGCAATGCCCTGGCGGGTGGGTCGCATCTCCACATCGACGCCGACGCCGATACGCTGTGTTTCGCGGCCATCCGGGTAGTTGACGCCAATACCGCTAATCATGGTTTGCAGGCCACCGGGTAAGTAAAAAGGCGAGATATTGCCATCGGCTGCGGCCGTTGTACTACCCAGAACTAGGGCACCGGGTGCTTGCCGGAAGGCCATGCTATGGTACTCCGCCGAGCTTTGGGTTAATTCATTAACCAGAATAACTACTTTTCCTTTATAAGCATCACGTACGCTCCGCTCACCAACCTTTAGGGGCGACTGCCAGCTAAAGAGACCGGGCGTTTCGATGCTTCCCGCCGAAAACTTAACAAAAGGTGTTGGCTCGGTCATGTATCTTCCCAATGAAAAAACGACAAACTCCGCTGGATAACACCGTAGGTCAATAACTAGCCCTTTTTTACCCTTGAAAAGCCGCATAATATCGGGCAGTTTGTTGGCCTGTATATTTCCTAGAAACAGGTAGCCAATATCTGGCTGAAGGAGTTGGTAGCAGCTATCTTTAGGGTAACTGCTATAATCAATCCGATCATTAAATTGGGCCTGCCCTATTTTGTACCGGTTTACAACAACGGCATGCGTTGTGCCCGCCCGGTCTATGGCTAGTTTTACCGTATTAGTATGACCTGTCAGTAGATCGCGGCTAATATCGCGGAATTGGGTAGGCTCATTCGACGCCGGGTAGTAAGGCTTGCGCTGCTCAACGAGCGTGCTGGTTGGTATATCATCGACAGACGTTACGACATCGCCCCGTTTTAAACTCGATGACCTGCCCAGCGAATCGTTGAAATAGTTGGTAACGACAAATTGATTTTCAACGTACTTGACCTGAACCGGTGAAAAGAAGGCACCTTTATAATCCTTGCGAATGATCGGGTCGCCCCACACATTGGCGTGCGTATCGTGAATGCGGCCGATGAGGGATAGCGCGGCCAGCCGATAGGACAGTGAATCGCGGGCATTGACAAACGTAGGAATGAACGCCGGTAAAACCTTGTTCCAGTCTTCGCCAATTAGATGCTTGTAAGGGAAAAAGTACTGAATGATGTTCCAGTAACGGTAAAGTGATAGCAGCCGGTAGCCCGCATCCGGCGTGGTCATTTGTCGGTAAGGCAGTTCGTTCTTGAATTCGGGGTTGCCCACCTGCGGAAACAGATTTACGTAATAGGATTTATTCGGGCGTTTGGCTTGCCGAATGACCATCAGTTGTGTTTGTAAAGGCTTGCCAAGCCGGGTTGCATCCGTGAGCCAGGCAAGGTCTGGCCGAAGAGCTGCCTTTGTGGTATCGGGTTCTTTGGCGTGCGTTTTCACTGGTCCAAAGGTGTTGAGCCATGTGAGGATCACCTCATTCCGTTGTGTGGTGGAAGTCACCTTCAGAACGGCGGGCATCACCCTGAATAGTTCGGCGTCCATGTTGTGGTTGCCTTCTGCCACGGCAGGGTGGTAATACTTGACAAATCCCCATACTTTACCCAGCAAATCC
>CAXTJJ010000414.1:0-5663 GCA_964244155.1 uncultured Spirosoma sp. | reverse complement strand
CCTGATGAAATCAACAAATCGCTACGTCCACTACCTGCATAAACCCGCCGACCCCAGGAGCGTTGGCAGTAACTTTATCATGAGCCTCTACCAGGACAGCGATGGCGATATTTGGATTGGCAGTTACAAGGGAGGACTGAGCCTATGGCAGAAGGAGTCCGGTGACTTTCTCAACTTTACCCGGCGCAAGGATGCAAAAGGGCTTACTCATGAAACGGTTACAGCCATTGTCGAGGGAAAGAGAGGAACGATCTGGATAGGGTCCATGGGAGGTGGTGTTAGCAGTTACACGAAAAAAACCGGCACATTTACCCATTACCGGCCTAATCCAACCCAGCAAAGCCATCTTACCCAAGGTTATATCAGTGCGTTGTGCTATGACCACAATCAAAACCTGTGGATTGGCACTGAAGGAGACGGCCTAAATGTACTCAATACCCGTAGCGGAATTTTTCGCATCTATCGTCACAGCAAGGCTGTACCAGGCAGCCTGAATCACAATTTAGTAAACAGCCTTTACGAAGATGCCCGTCATCAGGTTTGGGTCGGCACCTACGGTGGGCTAAACCGGTTTGAGCCCCGTACTCAGTCGTTTGTTTCGTATAGCGAAAAGCAGGGCTTAGCCAATAAAGTGATTCAGGGTATGGTCAGCGACGAGGGCGGAAACCTATGGATTAGTACCAATAAAGGCCTTTCGGTATTCAATCCTGGAACCAATACATTCCGAAATTTTGGTGTTGAGGATGGTTTACAGAAGGGAGCATTCAACCGAATGGCGGTATGTAAAGGACGCCAGGGTAACTTATTTTTCGGGGGCATCAACGGGATGACCAGCTTTTATCCTGATCGATTGCACGATAACTCCTTCATTCCGCCCGTAGTCATCACGCAGCTTCGTATTTTCAATCAACCGGTTTGGCTTCGATCCAATCAGATCACCCTCGCCTATGACCAGTCGACGCTGAGCTTCGAGTTCGCGGCTCTAAATTATGTAATACCTCAGAAGAACCAGTATAGCTATAAACTGGAAGGATTTGACCGGGAATGGCATTTGAAGAGCCATACCAGAGTAGCGACCTATACTAATCTGGAACCGGGTACCTATATCTTTCGGGTAATAGCGTCTAATAATGATGGCCTCTGGAACAAACAGGGAACTGCTTTCCGAATCATCATCCAACCCCCCTTCTGGCAAGTCTGGTGGTTTAAAGGTTTGGTAGTCCTGCTGTTGGTCGGTGGTCTTTACGGGACGTATCGCCTGCGGGTTAAACGCATCCAGAGGCAGCAGGTTGCCCTGCAACACCTGGTATCGGTACGTACCCGCGAAGTGCTCCAACAGAAACTGGAACTACAGGAGCAAGCGCTTCATATGCAGTTACTGGAGGCTAAAGTGGAGCAGCAGGCAGCTCAACAGCAGCTTCAGGAGAGTGAGCAGCGGTTTCAGGAAATTGCTGAAAATGTCGATGAAGTGTTCTGGATTCATTCGGCAAATCCCTTTCGATTGCTGTATGTCAATACCGCCTTCGAGCGGGTCTGGAAAACCCCTTTTGCGCAATTTCATGAAGAGCCGCTCTTATTTATGCAATGCGTTCTGCCCGAAGATCTGCCCGCTGTGCTGGCTTTTATTGAGCAGTATAAAGCGGGTATAGAAGGGGAGTTATACTATAGGCTGCAACTGAAAGACGAACCCCTGCGCTGGCTGTTGATCCGCAGTTTCATCATTCACGATGAACAGGGAAAGCTACTGCGCCACATCGGGATTGCCAGTGATGTAACCAGCCAGAAAGAGAAGGAATTCGTTCTCCAGCAATCGCTAAAGCGTGAACAGGAGCTAAATCAACTCAAATCACAATTTGTTTCCACGGCCTCGCACGAGTTCCGCACCCCGCTGACGACCATCCAGTCCAGTGCCGAGTTGATAAAACTGTATCTGGATCTCCCCCTTGCCAGTGCCCGGACATCCATAGAAAAACACCTGGGTGTCATTGAAAAACAGGTTGATCAATTTGGTGTATTACTGACGGATGTCTTGACGATTGGTCAGATCGAAGCCGGGAAAATAACCTATGCGCCTAATTCAGAGGATGTTATTGCCCTTAGCGAGGGGTTGATTGATACTCATTTCAGTCGGCGCCCTGATGGACGGACCGTTCAATTGCTCATTGAGGGCCCACCCCGACGGGTCTGTCTGGATGCCAAACTAATGGGTTATGTATTGATCAATCTGCTTTCCAATGCGTTTAAATTTTCGGTCAATACGCCCCCCATACTGCGCATTTTTTTTAAGACGAACTGTCTGGTGCTACAGGTAATTGATACGGGCGTGGGAATTCCGGCCAGCGAGCAGGCCTCCCTCTTTCAGGCTTTCTTTCGGGCCAGTAACACCGCTGGCATACAGGGTACCGGCCTGGGCCTGGTTATTGCCCGGCAATACGTTGACTGCCACGGTGGTCAATTGGAAGTGGAGAGCCAGGAAAGCAAGGGAACTACCTTTACGGTTACCTTGCCGGTTTGATCTCCTTACTGTTCATGACAATGGATAAAGGGAACTGAGTTTGTTGAAGCTGCCAATCAGAACATAGTCCAGTTTGTCTGACAGAACGCCTTCGCTGAACGAACCAGAGTAAACGTACTACCATCTATTCAACAAACGCGAATGCTTTTAGAGCAAATAGCCAACCTAATAGGGTAAGCAGGTTGCGGACATAATTAAGACTGATCCATAAAGTAGTTAAACGATGTAGTTTCCGGGCAGGAAGCTGATGTGAGGCCTGTAACTTAATTACAGTGGGAATAAAAAAAGAAAACGTGCTAACTCGTTCAACAAGCGTTATTAAGGCCGCGGTCAACCACCAATAATAACCGGGTAGTTCAGACTGCCAAGCTAAAATCAGATTTACTAACGTCAGTATGGTCAGTGGACCAGTAGTAACAAATGCCCAGAACTTCCTTCCTGAATCTAACTCAATGATAGCTTGACTGTCGACCTGGTGACCGGCCTTGCCCAGTCGAGGAAACCAGCGTGGTATTACTATCCTTGCCTCATATAATCCTGCGCCTAAAGCTACGCTTAGATTCAGGATGAATAATGCCAGCATCATTTGTGGAATAAAACTCATAGGGTTGCCTCTTGGATTAGCCAGTATGAATTCGTATGTTTTTACTGGTAAACCTACCAATCTAATTTGTTTACTATCATTCGGAAAGGAGTCAAGCAGGGAAATTGAGAGATAAACAGGGCTGATTGAGCGACGAATTACCTCGCCTGAAAAGTGTTCTCTTTGCCGAGAATGAAGCGGCCATTGGTGAGTCTGCCCGGCTGGGTGAATTCCCGGTCTGAGCCCAATAAAGCCCTTCGGCTTTCTGTTTTTACCAGTTCAGCTCTGTTGTTGATTAGTCGTGGGTGGCTTCACCACGCTTGAAATCCCCTCTTTTTACTGGAATACCATCTGTTTGTACCGTCCCCTACGGTTCGTCTCCCTCTAGCTTTGTTCTGACAAAGGCAGGAAGCCAAATGTGTCGTATAAGCTGAATCCCGGAATTAAATCTCTATCAGTTGAGGTTAAAACCGGCATTCACATAAAGGGTTAGACGAACCAACTCTAAACCATTGACGACCATCCGGACAAATAAAGAAAAATCAGTAAACAGGTATGGACAACCGCATATTAGGCCTTCATCACATCACGGCTATAGCTAACAACGCGCAACGCAACTACGATTTTTACACCCATGTGCTGGGGCTGCGAATGGTGAAGAAGACTGTCAACTTTGACGACCCCGGTACCTATCATTTTTACTACGGCAACGAAAACGGAACGCCCGGCACCATTCTTACCTTTTTTCCCTGGGAAGGTATTGGCCCCGGTAGAAACGGTGTCGGTATGGCGACTGAAATCGGTTATTCCGTGCCGACCGGAAGCCTGGACAACTGGGCCGGGCGATTCCGGGAATTTGGCGTGTCTATGGGCGAGCAGGCGGAGCGGTTTGGCGAAATATATTTGCCTTTTACCGACCCTGATGGGTTAGCCATTGCTCTGATTCAACACTCGGATGAGCGGTCCGGCTGGGAGACGGGAGACATCAAGCAGGACATGGCGACCCAGGGGTTTCATAGCGTTACGTTGAGCCTGCAAAAAACTGAGGCAACTGCCCGTGTGCTGACCGATATTTTTGGTTATACGCTACAGGCGCAGGAAGGCAACCGCTATCGGTTCGCGACCGACGCCATTCCTACGGCATCAATAGTCGATTTGCTGGAAGAGTCAGAAGGGGCAACAGGCAGGAATGCCGCCGGAACCAATCATCACGTAGCCTTCCGGGTCGCTAATGACGGCATTCAGATGGAGTTCCGGGAGAAGATCCTGAGCAAAGGATTACAGATAACCCCGAAAATTGATCGGGATTATTTTTTCTCGCTCTACTTCCGCGAACCGGGTGGTGTCCTGTTTGAAATCGCAACCGACAATCCCGGATTTACCGTGGATGAGCCTCTGGAGGAGCTGGGTAGTCATCTGAAACTCCCGAAGCAGTACGAAGCCTCCAGAGCCCGCATTGAAAAGACGCTGCCCGTATTGGTCTCACGGTAAATGAGCGTACCTGACGGGCAGGCAAACAGAAAAGCACGCAAGAGTAGTCTGGATGTTACGACATAACAGCTCCAAAGCCTGCCTCCAAATATAATGGATTCTCCAAATAAACTGGAGGTAGCCCACAAACTTATAGTGTCTAAAGCGCATTGACTATTAAGGGATTAGTTTAGTGCGCCTGTTTGTGAGGGGTGTTTTTTAGATTGGCATTTTATTGGCAAAGTAGTTCGTAGTGGTTGACTTAACACACAGCCAGCCAGAGCACTTCCCAGTATGAAACGCAGCATCCAGCATGAACTCCTGTCTGTTCAAGTAGTTGAAACTAGCCAATGGCCGCACCCAGTTCATAACCATAATCATTATGAACTAATCCTGATTCGAGCTGGTAGCGGGCAGCACATAATTAATGGAAATCGATTCGCTTATCAGGATGGCGATGTGTTTTTTCTAGGGCCTTTAGACAACCATTATTTAGTGGTTGATAACCTGACCTGTTTCTGCTCGCTGTCCTTCACTGAGCTTTACATGACTGGGTTGACAACACCAGGATCTGACTGCTGGCTACAAATCAGAGAGCGAGGGCGGACAGCAAGCCATCAACTCGTGGGTAGTATCGTTACAGACCGAATCGAACAGCAAAATCTGAATGCGCTGGTCGACATCCTGTTAACAGAGCATAAAAACCACCGGCCATTGATCTCCAACCAAATCGTTGAGGCCCTGATGAAAACGATTCTGAGTTTGATTGAGCGTCAACTCGTTCAACATCAGGGATTGACTTCATCGCATAGTAGTGCTTCCTCAATCATGCAGCGAATGGGTACGTACATCTGTCAGCATATTACCATGCCCGATCACCTGCGCCTGGAGAAGATGGCTGATGTCTTCAATTATTCCCAGAGCCATCTGGCCGCCCTATTTAAACACCAAACCGGCGAATCTGTCAACCAGTACATTATCCGGTATAAACTTCAGTTGGTAGAAACAAGGCTTCGGTTGAGTAGTATGACTATTTCGCAGATAGCAGACGAATTTGGGTTTACTGATATATGCCATCTTAACAAGCTTTTCAAA
>CAXTJJ010000413.1:0-5664 GCA_964244155.1 uncultured Spirosoma sp. | reverse complement strand
ATTGCTACGGCCCGGCGTTCCGGTTCACTCATTCACACATTGACAATGCTGACCAACGAAGAAGTTGCGCAGATAATAATCAACCAGTTTGGCGAGACCGTTACGGATTTTGACGATCCGTATGACTTACTGACGTGTTCGACTAGCCGGGACCAGATTATCCCGCTTATCAAATACCTGAAAGATCACCCAACCCTAAAAATCACTTTCCTGACCGATATCACCGCGATTCATTATCCAGATTCGCCAGGGAAAGAATTCTGCGTTGTGTATCATTTGCATAGTCTGACAAATAATTTTCGGATACGTCTTAAAGTTTATTTAGCGACGGAGGACGTTCATATTCCAACCGCTATTCCACTTTATGCCAGCGCGAACTGGATGGAACGCGAAACCTTCGACCTGTTTGGCATTATCTTCGACGGTCATCCCGACCTCCGCCGAATCCTGAACATGGAGGAAATGGATTACCACCGGATGCGCAAAGAATACCCGCTCGAAGACGGCACACGGGAAGACAAAATTGACGCACTGTTTGGACGATAAATAGTAGCGAAACAGTGGAAAGCAACTCATGCTTACTGCTCTTTCGCTCTTTCGCTCTTTAAATATGGTTTCTGAAGAACTCGATATTGCGAATAAAAACTTGCCAGCCGAGCAAGGACCGATTCAGTACGTTAACGAACTAACGACACTTAACCTCGGCCCTACTCACCCCGCTACACACGGTATTTTTCAGAACATTCTGCAAATGGATGGTGAAAAGATCGTATCGGGTGAGCAGACAATCGGCTACATACACCGGGCATTTGAAAAAATTGCAGAGCGTCGGCCTTTTTATCAGATCACTACTCTGACCGACCGGATGAACTACTGTTCGTCGCCTATCAATAACATGGGTTGGCACATGACAGTAGAAAAACTATTGGGTGTTGAAGTACCCAAGCGAGCGCAGTACATCCGCGTCATTATGATGGAATTGGCTCGCATCGCCGACCACCTGATTTGTAATGGTATTCTGGGTGTAGATACTGGTGCCTTCACGGGCTTCCTGTATATCTATCAGGAACGTGAAAACATCTACGACATTTACGAAGAAGTTTGTGGAGCGCGTCTGACGACCAACATGGGGCGTATTGGCGGAATGGAGCGCGACCTCTCACCTACGGCTATTCGCAAGATTAAAGAATTGTTGGTTCGCTTTCCGAAAGTATTGAACGAGTTTGAAAACCTGTTCAATCGCAATAGGATTTTTATGGATCGTGTCGTTAACGTTGGGGCTATTTCGGCAGAGCGGGCATTGAGCTACGGCTTTACCGGTCCAAATCTGCGGGCTGCAGGCGTTGACTATGATGTACGGGTTATGAACCCTTACTCATCGTATCAGGACTTTGAGTTCGATATTCCAGTCGGCCAAAGTGGCGATACATACGACCGTTTTATGGTTCGCAACGAAGAAATGAAGCAGAGCCTGCGCATCATTCAGCAAGCCATTGATAACCTACCCGAAGGATCTTATTTTGCCGATGCTCCGCAATATTACCTGCCCCCAAAACAGGAAGTGTATAAGAACATGGAAGCGCTCATCTATCACTTCAAAATTGTGATGGGTGAGATTGACGCACCGGTCGGAGAAGTTTACCACGCTGTTGAAGGTGGCAATGGTGAGCTAGGTTTCTACCTGATTAGCGATGGTGGCCGTGCACCGTACAGGCTCCACTTCCGTCGCCCATGTTTTATTTATTACCAGGCATATCCTGAAATGTGTAAAGGTCTGACGTTATCGGATGCTATTGTCATTATGAGTAGCATGAACGTCATTGCAGGCGAGCTTGACGCCTAAACCTGCCATTATATTATGACAACCGAAACCAACAATTCCGTAACATTTACCCCGGAGCGGGTTGCTAAAGCGCAGGAAATTATTGCCCGATATCCGGAGGGCAAACAAAAATCGGCCTTGTTACCGTTGTTGCATTTATTGCAGGAGCAAGAAGGCTGGACTAGCCCTGAGGGGATGGATTATATAGCTCGAATGCTCGATATCCAGCCGATCGAAGTATATGAGGTAGCTTCATTCTACACTATGTATCACCTCAATCCGGTTGGCAAGCACGTTATCGAGTACTGCCGAACGGGCCCTTGCTGTTTGATGGGGGGCGAAGAAGTCTACGCTCATCTGAAAAAACGGCTTGGTATTGATACTGGGCAGACAACCGTGGACGGGCAGTTTACACTCAAAGAAGTAGAGTGTCTGGCAGCCTGTGGCATGGGACCGGTATTCCAGATACGGGAAAAATATTACATGCACCTCACCAACGAACGCGTGGACGAGATCATTGACGAATTGTCGAAATAACCCACTCATGGCGACCAAAATACTTACCGAACATATCAACGTTCCGGGAATAGAGACCTTCGATGTGTACCGGAAGCAGGGCGGCTACACGGCCGTAGAAAAGGCGATTAAGACAATGACCCCCGAAGCCATTGTTGAAGAGGTGAAGAAAGCGGGTGTTCGGGGTCGCGGTGGCGCCGGATTTCCAATGGGAATGAAATGGAGCTTCCTGGCTAAGCCAGAAGGTGTTCCCCGCTATCTTGTCTGCAACGCGGATGAATCGGAGCCAGGTACGTTTAAGGATCACTACCTGATGAAAAACATTCCTCACCTGCTTATTGAAGGGATGATTATCTCTTCTTTTGCGCTGGGAGCCAACAAGTCGTTCATCTATGTGCGGGGCGAGTTGATGTATGTGATTCACATTCTGGAAAAGGCCATTGCTGAGGCTAAAGCCAAAGGATTTTTAGGAAAGAACATTTTGGGTAGCGGCTACGATCTTGAGCTGATCGTGCAACCCGGTGGCGGTGCATATATTTGTGGTGAAGAAACAGCCTTACTCGAATCGCTGGAAGGCAAACGAGGTAACCCCCGAAATAAGCCGCCATTTCCGGCTGTTAAGGGATTGTATCAATCACCAACAGTTGTCAACAATGTTGAATCTATTGCGACAACAGCTTGGATTGTCAATAATGGTGGCGACGCCTATGCTGCTGTTGGTATTGGACGCAGTACCGGTACTAAGCTGATTTCGGCATCGGGCCATATTAACAAACCTGGTGTGTATGAAATTGAACTCGGTGTACCTGTCGAAGATTTCATTTATGCCGATGAGTGGTGTGGGGGTATTCGGCCGGGTCACAAATTTAAAGCGCTTGTTGCCGGGGGATCATCTGTTCCCATTTTACCTGCTCATTTGGCACTTACACTTGCTAACGGTGAAAAACGGCTAATGTCGTACGAATCCCTGTCTGATGGTGGTTTTGCGACCGGAACCATGCTTGGGTCAGGCGGCTTTATTCTTTTTGACGAGACATCCTGCATCGTTCGGAATACATGGAATTTCTCTCGTTTCTACCACCATGAGTCCTGCGGGCAGTGTAGCCCCTGCCGCGAAGGAACAGGCTGGATGGAAAAAGTACTCCATCGAATCGAACATGGGCATGGCCATCAGCAGGATATTGATTTGCTGGTTGACGTGGCAAAGAAAATCGAAGGAAATACCATTTGTCCGCTTGGAGATGCGGCTGCCTGGCCGGTTGCCAGCGCCATCCGACATTTCCGGGAGGAGTTTCAATGGCATATTGACCATCCAACCGAAGCCACCCAGCCAGGTGCTGTTTACCGGGGTGAGATGGCATTGGTCTAATAGTAACGCGGCTTATAAGCCGTTTTAGAAAAGAATGATTTGCGGCTTCCCTGCCGCAGTACACTATATGGAAGACGTAAAGCCGCAACTGTTAAAAGTCACTATTGACGGAATTGAAGTTGAAGTGGAGCCGGGAACGACCATTTTACAGGCCGCTCGTAAAATTGGTCCGGCGGTAGCTCCTCCGGCCATGTGTTACTACCAGCCACTGAAAGGCAGCGGTGGCAAGTGCCGGGCATGTTTGGTTCGTGTAGCTGCCGGATCGGCAAAAGATCCCCGGCCTATGCCTAAACTGGTAGCCTCTTGTCTGACGGCTGTTCAAGATGGCATGATCGTTGAAAACGAAACCAGTCCACAAGTGATTGATGCCCGTAATGGTATCGTTGAATTTTTACTGCTTAACCACCCGCTCGATTGCCCCGTTTGTGATCAGGCGGGCGAATGTGATCTTCAGAACTTTGCGTTCGATCATGGTAAAGCAACAACTCGTTACGAGGAAGATCGCCGGACGTTCGAGAAACGAGATATTGGTCCATATATACAATTGCATATGACCCGTTGTATTCTGTGTTACCGTTGCGTATATACGGCCGACCAAATCACGGAGAAACGTGTGCATGGTGTGATGAATCGGGGTGATGCCTCTGAGATTAGCACCTATATTGAGAAAGCAGTTGACAATGACTTCTCCGGAAACGTCATCGACGTTTGCCCCGTTGGTGCTTTAACGGATAAAACCTATCGCTTTAAAAATAGGGTGTGGTTTACGAAGCCAGTCGATGCACATCGTAATTGCCCAACCTGTTCTGGCAACGTAACATTGTGGTATCGGGGTGACGAAGTCATTCGGGTTACAGCTCGCAAAAATGAATGGAACGAAGTAACAGAGTTTATTTGTAATACCTGCCGTTTTGAGACCAAGAAAACCAGTGACTGGGTCATCGAAGGACCAACAAAAATATCGCGTAGTTCAGTGATTTCGGCCAATAAATACCGTGCCGACACGATCAAGCCCAGTTTTGGAGATCGGTTGGCCGCAGCCGACTATAAGCGGATTCATGATGAGCGTGATACGTCGCAATTAGCTATTCAGCAATTGCCTGCCGAACGATTTGCGAAGGTGTTACCACATGCATTAGATCCCGAACCTTGATCGTTTACAGGTATATAGTTTACGGTTTCTGATTAGCTGACGCATCAGTGATTACTGGTAAGCTACCCGAAAACGGAAAACCAAAAACTTAAAAAAATGGACTTAACCGTATTACTCGTAAAAGGTATTATTATCCTGGTCATTTTTGGGATAACGCTCCTTATTGCGACCTATTCAACTTATGCCGAACGAAAAGTGGCGGCTTTTTTGCAAGATCGTCTTGGACCAAACCGGGCGGGTCCCTGGGGACTTTTACAACCCATTGCCGACGCGGGAAAAATGTTTTTCAAGGAAGATTTTATTCCTTCACAAGCTAGTAAATGGCTGTTCATTCTGGGCCCCTGCTTAGCCATGTTGACCGCGCTCATGTCGAGTGCAGTAATTCCGTTCGGCGATAGCATTCGCTTTGGAGACTACTCTATTCCTGTACAGGGTATAGAAATCAACATTGGTGTCTTATACATCTTTGGTGTTGTATCACTAGGCGTTTATGGCGTTATGGTAGGTGGCTGGGCCTCGAACAATAAATTCTCGTTGTTAGGTGCCATTCGGGCTGCTTCGCAAAACATCAGCTATGAAATCGCCCTTGGTCTTTCGATGATTGCTATTCTGATGATGACAGGCTCTTTATCAATACGGGCTATTGTCGATCAACAGGCGAGTTTTTTCGAGTGGAATATTTTTACGCAGCCAGTAGGATTCATTATTTTCCTGACGTGCTCATTTGCGGAGTGTAACCGTACTCCCTTCGACTTACCCGAGTGCGAAACGGAGTTGGTGGGCGGTTACCATACCGAATACAGC
>CAXTJJ010000412.1:0-5666 GCA_964244155.1 uncultured Spirosoma sp. | reverse complement strand
ACCATCACGACGGATGACAAAACGGGTGCTGAAGTGAGTGAGACGGACGGAACGCCCGCTTATCTCGATGTTTACCCGGACTATGAAATTGACGAGAACCAGCCCGAACGACGTAAAACAATTCTGTCGGTTAAGCACGATTACCGGCTGGTCGATACGCCCGAACTGCGAGACAGCCTGGTACACTACTTAAGTTTACAGGAAAGCCTTTGTTTCGACTCCGAAACAACGGCCATTGACCCCGTGGAGGCCGATTTGGTTGGTCTTTCCTTTGCCTACCGTACGGGTGAAGCCTTCTATGTGCCCGTTCCCGCCGACCGGGCCGAAGCCCAGGCGATTGTCGACCAGTTCAAACCTGTTTTCGAAAATCCGGCGATTGAGAAAATTGGGCAGAACTTAAAGTACGACTTGCTGATGCTCAAAAAATACGGCGTGGAAGTGCAGGGCAAACTGTTCGATACCATGATTGCCCATTACCTGATTGAGCCCGAAATGCGCCATAATATGGATATGATGGCCATGACTTATCTTAATTATAGTCCGGTCGAGATTGAGTCGTTGATTGGTAAAAAAGGGAAAGGTCAGTTGACGATGCGCGATGTGGACATTCAGAAAGTGGTCGATTATGCGGGTGAGGATGCCGACATTACGCTGCAACTGAAACACGCTTTTGCACCCCGACTTGAAAAGGATAACCTGCATAAACTTTTCGATCAGGTAGAGATGCCGCTGGTGCAGGTCCTGACCGATCTGGAACTGGAGGGCATTACCATTGATACCAATGCTCTGGCCGAACTCTCGGCTACGCTTGACGTCGATATGAAGCAGGTGCAGCAGGAAATTTTTGATATTGCCGGTGAGTCATTTAACATTGGTTCGCCGAAACAGTTGGGCGAAGTACTGTTCGATCGGCTCAAGCTCGATAAGAACGCCAAAAAGACTAAAACCGGACAATACGCTACGGGCGAAGAGATACTGTCGAAGCTGGAAGTTGAACATGAAATTGCCCGGAAAATTCTCGATTATCGCGAACTGATTAAACTCAAGAATACCTACGTTGATGCGTTGCCGCTGCTGATTAGTAAGCGCACCGGACGCATTCACACGTCGTTCAATCAGGCCGTTGCTGCCACCGGACGTCTGTCATCAACCAACCCCAATTTGCAGAACATACCTATTCGCACGCCACGCGGACAGGAAATCCGCAAAGCTTTTGTGCCCCGTGGACCGGAGTTTGTAATTATGTCGGCCGACTATTCGCAAATCGAATTGCGAATCATGGCGGCTTTCAGTGGTGACCAGACCATGCTTGAAGCTTTTAACAACGGCGTCGATATTCACACGCAAACGGCCAGCAAAGTTTTCCACGTTGAGTTAAATGAAGTGACGGGCGATATGCGCCGGAAGGCCAAAACCATCAACTTTGGGATTATCTACGGTATCTCATCCTTTGGCCTGGCGCAACGGCTCAAGATTCCGCGCAAAGAAGCGAGCCAGATCATTGAGGAGTATTTCGCTGGTTTTCCGGCGGTGAAAGACTACATCGATCAGTGTATCGAAAAAGCGCGGGGCTTTGGTTATGCCGAAACCATTCTGGGCCGTCGCCGGTACCTGCGCGACATCAACTCCCGCAACCAGACCGACCGGATGTTTGCCGAGCGCAACGCCGTGAATGCTCCCATTCAGGGGAGTGCCGCTGATATGCTCAAGATTGCTATGATTCAGATTCACGACTTCATGCAGGCCGAGCGGTTGAAGTCAAAAATGATCCTGACGGTGCACGATGAACTGGTCTTCGACGCTCACCGCGACGAAATCGACCTGCTCCGTGTGCGCGTAGATGAAATCATGCGAAACGCCATTCCAATGGGCGTTAAGATGGAAACCGGCATCGGCACCGGCGAGAACTGGTTGGTGGCGCACTAAGGATAACGGCATTGCCTGGATTGCGTAGACATACTCTCGCCACATTGTCAGAATTTCAATAGCTTTTCTGTAGGAGGAGACAAGATCCTGTTCCCTCCTGAAGAAAAGCTATATTTTTTGCGCTATCACCCGACTTTGTGACAATTTCGGCGACCGCAGAAAGCCATAAATTCGGGAAGAGAAGTCGAATACGGCTTTGCCCATTTTGGCTATAAGTCTGTATTTGGGCGGCCAGAGGTGGATGATAGCCCTGGATTCAAGTACCGAGAAACCGGCCTGTTGGAATAGATTGCCCAGGCACATTGGGCTCCAGGTATATAAATGATGGTCGGGGTTTTTCGGGTCGAACGCATTGAAAACACCTTCGGAAGGAACTACAAACACGATCAAGCCGCCGGGCCGCAGTTTATCCTTAAGATGCGTAATTTCGTCGAGCGGGCGGGATGTGTGTTCCAGGGCGTGGCACGAAATGATCACATCGGCCCAGCTATCGGCAATATCATTGATAAAATGAACGGTATGTATGCCATTTTCAGTAGCTATCTGACGGGCTTGCTCATTGATTTCGATGCCGATCTTTTCAGAGCAATTGAGGTGCTTTAATAGATACCCTCCCCCGCAACCAAAATCAATCAGTTTATCCGATGGCTTTATGTAGGGTGCAAAAATAGAGGCATTGGCCCAGCCGCCAAATTTTCCCATTTCGCGTTGATAATCAAAATAAGATTGATCGTACAGGTGCTCTACTGAGGTATAATTCTCCATGAATAAAAAATGAAACTGAATGGCATGTGTTCATTATCAGCCGTTTGTCAGACGTGGCTAATTTGGTCAAGTCACTAACAGTTAGTCCATCACTACAAAAAGCAGCTCAGGCTAGACACTCAGGCCGGGTTTTCTTGCCATTTATCCGGTCTATAAACCGACAAATCACTTTTCATGAAGTTGAGGGACAGAAAGTGGTAATCTTGGCGAACGATCACCTTTCCATCATTTCCTATGAAAAGCACACTTATACAGCGGTCTGTGAGTCTGGCCATTATGGTCATTCTGCTAGCTGCGTCAACGACCTTTGCCCAAACGAAAGCGGCTAAAATTGACGCGCTGGTTCAGCAATACGTAGCCAATCGCCAGTTCAACGGCTCGGTGCTGGTTGCCGAGAAGGGGCAGGTTATTTTCAAGAAAGGCTACGGGATGGCTAACATGGAATGGAACATTCCGAATGCACCCGATACTAAATTCCGGTTAGGTTCCATCACCAAACAGTTTACGGCCATGCTTATCATGCAACTGGTCGAAAAAGGGAAGCTGAAACTCAGTGGAAAAGTCACAGATTACTTGCCCGATTACCCAAAAGCCAATGGCGACAAGATCACTATTCATCACTTGCTGACCCACACATCGGGTATTCCCAACTATACCAGCTTTCCGAAATTCTTCGAAACGGTTAGCCGTGAGCCGGTTACGCCCGAATCATTTATCAAGAGATTTGATAGCATGCCGCTGGATTTTGAACCCGGCACCAAATTTTCATACAGTAACTCCGGCTATTTCCTGTTGGGTGTCCTCATCGAAAAAGTGACGGGAAAGTCCTACGCTGATGTGCTAACCGAGAATATCCTCAAACCCGCCCAACTGGCAAACACCGGCTACGATCTGTTCAGTCCTATTTTACCTAAACGGGCAACGGGCTACGAAAAGAAAAATGGCGGGTATGTGAATTCGCCTTACCTGGATATGACAATTCCGTATGCGGCCGGGTCCATGTACTCGACCGTCGAGGATTTGTACCGCTGGGACCAGGCGTTGTATACGGATAAATTGCTGTCGGCGAGTGGGAAAGCGACCATGTATATCCCGTTTTTAGATGGCTACGCCTACGGATGGGGCGTTAGAAATGCGAAGATTGGCCAACTGAAAGACAGCCTGTTACTCATTGAACATACGGGTGGTATCAACGGCTTCAATACCATTATCAGTCGCCTTCCGAAGGACAAACAACTGGTCGTGTTGCTAAATAACACTGGTGGGGCACCCCTCAGCGACATACGCCGGAATATTCTCCGTATCCTGTACGATCAACCTGTCGAAGCCCCTAGAAAATCCATTGCAGACCTGCTTCGTCAATCCGTACAAGCAGATCCGCTGGAAAAAACGAAACAAAAGCTTACCGCCTGGAAAGCTGACAAGGGGTATAACGTAAGTGAGGATGACATCAACGCGCTGGGTTATGAACTGATGCGGGAAGGCAAAGACAATCAGGCACTAACGGTATTTAATCTCAATGCAGATGCCTTCCCGAACTCCTACAATGTGTATGATAGCCGGGGTGAAGCGTATATGAAAGTGGGTAACAAGCCCGCTGCTATTCAGGACTATAAAAAATCGGTAGCACTCAATCCCCGCAATGCCAATGGATTTGATAAACTGAAGGAATTAGGTGAGTCGGTTGAGACTCCGAAAGAGGTTGTTGTGGCGGTTGACACGGCTACTCTGGCGTCTTATGTTGGAACCTATCAATTAGCCCCAAGCTTCTCCATTGAGATCACCAAAAAAGGTGACAAACTGTTTGGACAGGCTACCGGGCAACCCATGTTTGAGTTATTCCCCGAGTCGAAAACTAAGTTTTACCTCAAAGTAGTTGACGCACAAGTGACATTTGTGAGCAATGATAAAGGTGACGTAGAGCAACTTGTTCTACATCAGAATGGACAGAATATACCGGGTAAACGGTTACACTAACGCGTTCAGAAATTGACTATTTCTATGATACAGGCAGGTATTATGAGGTAAGCAAAGCACCGTCTTTGCTTACCCCAATCTGTATACATGGATTTCTGCCTGTTATGCTCGGGATATATTGAATCGAAAATATGTAAAATTTAAACGTTTAAACAGCCTAAAAAGTCAGTAAACATAGAAATTATCGTATCGAATAGTGTATAAATTGTATTGGCTGGCTAATAAATTAGAACATTTGTAGAACGTGGAACGAATTTGCACTTTTTCTATTTGCGTGATAGAGTAAGCTACTCTAGCGAGTGGCTTACGGTGCGCATTCTCTCTACCATTAATTTAAACCTATAGGGTGTTGAAAGCCTTATCGGTTTGTCTGCAAATGAAAAAAAGTCTGTTACCTCTCGCCATTGGTGGCTTCGGTATTGGCATGACCGAGTTTGTCATGATGGGTATTCTGCCTGATATTGCCAATTCCCTGCACATCTCGATTCCCGTAGCCGGGCACCTCATCTCATCTTATGCATTGGGTGTTGTACTGGGTGCTCCCCTGCTGGTTGGTATCGCCGGAAATTATCCTCCTAAGAAAATTTTACTGGGTCTTATGGCCCTCTTCACGTTCTGCAACGCCCTATCGTCGTTTGCGCCCAATTACGAAATCATGATGTTGACCCGACTGTTATCCGGGTTGCCACATGGTGCATTTTTTGGCGTAGGGGCCGTGGTAGCCAGCCGGTTAGCCGGAAAAGGGAAGGAAGCTCAAGCCATCTCGATGATGTTTGCCGGGCTTACGGTCGCTAATATTATTGGTGTGCCCCTGGGTACCTATATCGGGCATACGATGAGCTGGCGGTACACTTTCATCATCATCGCAGGTGTGGGCCTGGCCACCATGTTCTGTATTCAGAAACTGCTACCGATCATGCCAGTCGTTGGCGAGACCAATTTGCGGAAAGATCTGAAGCTTTTTACCAAACTAGAGCCCTGGCTAATTTTGGGCATTA